>NZ_JBHSGN010000236.1:0-5003 GCF_042654545.1 Dysgonomonas termitidis | reverse complement strand
TCGCCGCAGGGAAATAAAACGATTTATGCATGGCGTTTCCCCGAGACCAATTTAAGTACCTACACGCAACTCATTGTGCAGGAATCGCAGGAGGCGGTATTATTCTCAAAAGGACAGATTGTTGGCAAGTTTGGCCCTGGGAAACATACATTAAACACTGAAAACCTGCCTGTTTTACGCAACCTATTCGGAATTCCTTTCGGCGGAAAAAATCCTTTTACGGCAGAAGTGTGGTTTGTCAATAAAACCACACCGTATAACATTGATTGGGAAACCAGTAGTATGTCAATGCATGATCCGGACTATAATACGCAACTTCCGCTTGTCTCAAAAGGACGTTACGGTTTGAAAATTACCGCTGCCGAGAAATTCCTGGTCAAAATCGTCGGAACAAAATCCGAATTTACACAGGACGATTTGACCGATCAGTTCCTGGGCGAATTTTCTACGAAAACAAAATCCACCATTCTGCAATTTATGCTTAAACACAGGATCGGTTTTAAGTCCATTTCCGCCTACTTAGACCAACTTTCCGAATTTTTGAAGGGTACAATGGCTGCATTTTGGGAAAATATAGGCCTGGATCTGACACAATTCTATATCACAAGCATTGATATCGATACTTTGACTGAAAGCGGCAGGCGAGTAGCAGATGCAATCGCACAGCAAAGTTCGATGTCGATTACAGGACATACCTGGCAACAGGAACAGATGTTTAATACAGCCAATAATGCAGTGGATAATTTTGGCAACGGTAACGGTAGCCTTATCGGCGGTTTAATGGCAATGAATATGATGGGAGGAATGGGAGGCGGAGGTAGTGCCGGTGCCGGAATGATGCAGCCGCAGTATAACCAGCCTGCTTTTGGCGGAAATAATCAGGATTTTCAAGGACAACCAATTCAAAAGGAACAACAGGTAAAAATGGTTTTCTGTTCAAATTGTGCTAAAAAGTTTCCAAACACAGCCCGGTTTTGTCCGCACTGCGGCGACTCCTACGATCCTTGCCCTAAGTGTGGAACGGACAATGCACGAAACGCAAAGCGCTGTGTCAGTTGCGGAACACCGTTAACAGGCAGTGGCGAAGGCGGGAATGTCTGCCCCAGTTGCAATGCGCCGATGCAAACGGGAGCAACTTTCTGTGGAAACTGTGGTAAACAGGTTTCTTCGGGTGATAATTGCAGCCGTTGCGGAACAGCATTGGCACCAGGCGTAAAGTTCTGTCCGAAATGCGGGAATAAGAGATAATTAAGAATTCGAATTAAAAAATCACAAATACCATGACTATAAAAAATATCCTTTCGTGGTTATTATTGCTTTTTGGTGAAGGAATCATTATAACGGCGTTTATCCTTTTTAAAGGCGAACCCCCAACAGATATTCTTATTTTGAATATTACAACCGGCTCACTCGTTTACGGGCTGTTTACTTTTAATTACCGTACACCTTGGATCAATCTGAAGGACAAATCGCAAAAACAGGTTGGAGCTTTGGGGATAAATTGGCTTATAACCTGGTCTTATGCCATTTTTGCAGCCGGATTGATTGTAATCGGCTATTTTGTACCTGAACTCACTTTTACCATTCAACTGTTTATCCACCTTGCGTTCTTATTTTTCCTGTTTTTGTGGCTCTTGCTTTCCCGTCACTCTGTCGACAAAGTAGCAGAAGTTTATATGCAGGAAACGCAAAACTATAACGAAATTAACGAAATGAAATCTGCGATGAGGCGCTTGAAAGACAAAATGAATGATTTGCCGGAATTACCCGGAAGCTTTACAAACCGCATTAATTCGCTCGAAGAAGGGTTACGCTTTATTTCTCCTGCAAATAACGAGGAAGCGTACAATTTAGAACGTTCTTTTACGAATATTGTGAGCGATATTTCTTCTGCAATTCATAATTATTCAATGAATGAGGCGGAAATAGAAAACAATCTCAAAAACCTTGAAAGAATTTATCAAAACAGAAAAAATACATATTCAAATTAAATCAAATAAACAATGACAGGTAAAATTTTCCCCGAATCGGGTAATATCTATCAAGACCAAGCGAAGATATTATTCAATTATTATAGCCGAGCGGCTGAAAAGATCGTAACCGAAGAGGAACGGTTAGAACACGAAATTGTGGTTTTGGAAGAAGAAAAGGTAATTTTGAAAGAACAGATTTCCGGTTTGTGGGTATGGTTCCTGACCATTATACTGTTCTTTATTTATTTCATAAAAAAGAACGGTCTGGAAAAAGAAATTGCAGAAAAAGACAGCCGTATTGCCGAATTTGAAAAGCAACACGCTGAAATTTTCCGCGATTACAAAATGAGTAAGCTTGGCGTGGCATATGTTCCCGTTGCCGACCAAATCAAGTATGAAGATAAAAGCTTTATTGTAGATTATACCGGCAAGGTTGATGAATCGGAAGTTACACTGCAACTCTCGCGTCAAAACGATTTGCTGATAGAGACTATTGCCGATCTGGAAAACCTCTCCTCCGAAGCGCCGATCGTTGAAACCTCCAATGAAACAGAAACGATTGAAACAGACGATTATTCCACTTCTATCCAGGAAATCAACCAGCACGATTATTTTGGAAAGCTGGAACGCTCGCTACGTACAATTTCTTACTGTATGGATGACCTTGACACTACTTCGGTATCGCTTCCGCTGGTTGCCGGGAAAAGTGAGTATTTACAGTTCCTGGATGAATTTGCGACTACGGAACTGCCTGTAAATGCTCCGGTTATCAATGTATTCGATAAAGGAAAATATACAGGAAGTATCAATAAATTTCAGGAACTCAATAAATTAAAAGATTCTTTATCGAATAAAACACAGCAGTTTGAAGATGTATTGAAAGGCTTAATGATTACGATGGCAAACTCCGTGCAGGCGATTTCCGCATTGAAAGTTGCTTCTACAGACAAGATTGTTTTCGAATCGAACAAAGTACTATATCAAATCCTCAAATCTCCATATAATCATTACTCGCCTATACTTGAACACGAAGAAATCGAACGTATCCGGAATGAGAAGTTTGATTATAGTGAATCAGTCCAGGGTTACGAGCCGTTCCAGCTTAAACTGAGTTCGCGGGTTCGCTACAACCTGCTTTCGGGTATGTGGACGGCAGAAGACGGCAGCACAATCAACCTGCCTTTTGGCGTACACCAGATTTATGAAGAAATCGTTGCGCCCGTAGTACAAAACCTGATGAATGAAAACCGCATTGAACGCCTGAAAATCTATAACCATATCAAAGACCAGAAAATTAATTATCTCAACAAGTGGCATCAGGATACCGATGCGTTCTATCGTGCCAACCGTGCCGAAAGCGCTGATATTATTAATTTGATGCAGGCAAGTTTACGTGAGTATGTTGCCGCTTACAATACTTTGATATCGTTACAGCGTACCGAAGACAGTATGGTACAGTCGAACGGTTCGCTTGATTCTACTGTTGTCGATGTAGTTGACAATACAACCGAAACGCTTGCCGCTTTCGAATTGCAATCTAATGAATTTAAAAATACGCAGGCAAATTTCGAGGAATATATGGAGCGCCTCAAAGAAGATATTGATCAAAAAGCTGAGAAATTTGGCCATATCGAATACTTCGACGCCAAACTGCGGGATGGACATTCGAACGAAGTTGCCGTCGCCACAAGCGAAATCCACGATTTAGATGCCCGCCGCAAACCGCTTGCTCTTGTAAATCCGTTGTTTGCAAAAACGTCCGAACTACCGCCTTCTCCAAATATTGAAGATATTACTTTTGAGCATATTTCTTTGAATCTGCCAGTTATTGCTAAAAATGTGTTGGAAAACCTGAAAGATGACAATTTGCAGACGGAAAACGAAATTTCACAATCTGAATTTGACACAACAGGAAGCGCAACGGATTTTGAAAAGGATACTTCTGATGAAAATTCTGAAATTCAGGAAAATAATAGTGTGGAAACGGGACAGGAAGGACAAGGAAGATATCAGTATTCCGCAGAAGAATTATATGGTTTCCCCGACGATGTATTACAGCAAATAATGGATGAAATGGGCATGGAATACAATGCTGAAGATTTTGAGCGCGAGAAAGCAATTATTGATATCCTTGAATCCCAAGGCGAATTTAATAACGAATAAGGAGGGACAACTATGGCTTCATATATCGATTGTGTAGTAGACACCAACCCGATGGCACAGGAAATAAGCACTGTGTCCAATCACATTAAAGGAACTACAACTGCTGTTGTAGCAATGCAAACTGCCGTTGTGTTAGCAGAGCAAAAGGCTGCCGACCATGTTTGCGATAATGTAAACAAAGGCTTTTATACTTTGATCCGTTCTCAGATTTCGCAGAAAATAGCCAAACTGCAAAGCGAAGTAGACTCACATTTAATGCATCTCAATCAGCAGCGTAAACAACTTTTGTCTGTCAAAAGCAGGATGGAGCACGATTATAACATGATTTCGGGCCGTTACCTGAAACTTTTCAACGGGCTTAACCAAAACCTGAAACAGCGGGTCTTGGAACTCGACAGACCTATGATTGACTTTGCCGTAAAAGAAGTGGAAAAAGTATCGAACAGAACCAAATACCTGGCAGCAACCGTCCCTGTTTCGCAGTTGGAGTCATTAGCGGCAAGCCAGAAAATTATTGCCTCGAATGTAAAATTCCGGGGTTTGAAGCTTATCAATTCAATGAGCAACTTCCTTGCCGATATGTCGGAACAGAAGAAATTGACTGACCGTATTTTGGTGGAAAAAGTAAACGCGGTTGAAAATTCCATATTGTTCATTCCTGTTCTTATCAGCGAATGTAATTTTGATAAGTACGGCAACGAAGATATCGATGTTGCGGTTAATAATGTTCAATTAAGCCAGCAGGCGCAGGCGGTTGTAAAAAATGCCGTTAATCATCATATTGAAAACCTGCAATGGCAGCCAGTAAAAGAAATAGACAAAGAAGTAAGAAGCGAATTCAGCAAATTGCTTTCATCAGCCAATACT
>NZ_JBHSGN010000235.1:0-622 GCF_042654545.1 Dysgonomonas termitidis | reverse complement strand
GCCAAAGCGTTTGAAATGGAGCGACTGTAAAAGGATGTCGTTTTACCAGACGCCCGAATGCCGGAATAATAAGGCAACGCTACTGGAAAGGAAAGAGGCTAAGGAGAAGTATATAAGGTATGCTAAAAGGTATATGTAGGTTCGTTTTTTATTTGGATAAAGCCTGTTTTCTGACAGGCTTCTTTATTCTGTTTATATTAACATTTCTTTTAGCCTGACAAACGATTGTATTACCTGCTCCATATCAGGATTTTCAACGTGTACCAGCAGGGATGAGCAAAGTGTGTAATATTCCCCTTCTTCGTGCAGTTCTTCTTTATGTATATGCCTGAACCTGTCCCTGCATTCATTGCCCCATATGTCGAAAAGCCTTTTCCTGCACAGTTCCCTGCCGTCCAGGCTATCGCATATGTATATCATTGAGTTCCGGTTGTTTTGAAAGAATAATTCAATGATGCACAGGATTGTCTCCCGTATGCGCGGGTCTGATGTCTTAGCGGCGCGTTCGCCTTTGTGCTCAAAGTTGAACATAAAGGTATTCTCAAGGCTTTTGTCGTAATTACTACAACAAATAAAATAAGCGGTATATTCGATACCGCTCACTGTTATAAAGGAATACGCC
>NZ_JBHSGN010000234.1:0-3987 GCF_042654545.1 Dysgonomonas termitidis | reverse complement strand
CATTAACAACAGGACATGCATTAATTCTTTTCCGATGCCCGCCAGGCCGTCTGACCCTGCATCCTCTAACAGGGATGCGGCAAGAGATTCAAAACCAACCCGTAGGGGAACGGACGGCGGGACGGACATTAGTGAACAGTGGCGGGAGAGGCGCTGTCAACATAAACAGGAATGAAAATACATATAGTGTTTTATAGGATACCGCTACTGGCGGGTTGTTTAGATTCTCCCTGAACGAGGGGCGCAGCAGGTGGCAACGATTTGTCTTTATCACAAATTTGTCTTCAATCTCCTTACGGTCCCTTGCGAAAGACGCTTTAAGGTCTTATTGTCTTTTGTCTTACCGTTGTCACCGGCTGCTTTTTCATCAGGCAACAGTAAAATTATCAGGTAAAAAAACGGCACTATATATTATTATACATGAAAGCGGGAGCAGATGTGACAAAAGCTGATGAAGATAGTGGAGCAGGCATAATCCACCGGTAATAAGGGCTATACAGTCAACAGGGTTTACAAAAATACAAACAAGGCAATGAAATGTTTACGAAATACAGATTAGGATTCAGCACAAAGTTTGCCGGCCAACCGGCGCCGGAAGCGTTTTATTTAATTAGTGTTAAGTTTGTGAAGGCAGATAAGCGTTTTGTCTTCGATAGGATTGTCATAGGCTTGGGAAAAGTCCGGCAATCCTATTGTTATATCAAGACTGCTTTTACAGGTCTTACCACAGGACAAAACCTGTTACATATCCCTCTATGGATAAGACTCCCAACCACCCGGCACGGACCGGGCAAAACTACATATTTTCAATGTGATACTATTTTACACAAGCTTTGCGACACTACAGGAGTCCGGGATGGTTTTATCAATCTGTCCCCGGACTTCTGGGGTTGGCGGCTTGCGGGAATAGTCTCCGACCCCTTTTATTATTAACCATACAAATACCATTAACGCAATAATACAGGATTAAAACAACAAACAACAGAAAATCATGAGGCATATAAAGAGACTATCTACAATCATCCTGGCCCTGCTGGCCTGCCTGTTCAGTATAGCACCTGCACGGTGCGCCTGCCTGTTGGACGTCAAAGGCGAACGGCTTCCGCAGGCACAGGAGCCTGCAAGGGAAAAAAGCGACAGCATAAAAAAAGTGCGGACGGCGTCCCTGCCGCTGAATGCCATGGGCGGGCTTATCCTGCCGAAGCTGGAGCTGTCCGGCGCCAAAAGCCTGAGTCCCTATGCGGAAGAAACCGACACGGACTTCGCCAAAAAGAAGGAATCGCTGGTGGGCCTGCTGGTCTATCATACAGGCAGCAGCGATGGACAGGGCAAAAAAACTCTGCCGGCCGGGGTCTATGTGTGGAGCGGTGAAACGTGGCTGCGTGTCAGCCAGCTTGCGGACGGAGCCGGACAATAATCCTTTGCAACAACTTATGGCACAAACCCGGTGATTATTTAACCGGGAACAAACAAAGAAAACGAAATAATACAATAATTAATAAATATATGATATGAAACGTAAATTTTACCTATTGCTGATTTGGCTGCTGGTGGCAGCCGGCAGCAACGCACAAGTGACCATCGGCTCGAATGCGGAGCCTGTAAAAGGAGCCATCCTCGATTTAAAGAGCCAGGCTGCCGACGTCAATAATGTAACCAGCACCACCGGCGGGCTGGTGCTGCCGCGTGTCCAACTGGAGGCTGAGAACTCAGTCGCACTGTTTTTCGGCGGAACCGACCAATCCGACGATGTCAAGACACTGCTTACCGGATTGACTGTCTATAACCTGACCTCTACAGGCGGCTTCTCCGCCGGCCCTTACAACTGGGACGGCACCCAATGGGTCACCTTTGCCGGGGCGGGTGGTACTGCGTATGTAGGCAGCAGCCCTGTAACGGTAACCGGCAACAATATAGGCCTGATAACCGGGACAGCCAACGGGCAGGTGCTTAAATGGAACGGCACGGCCTGGGTATTGGCAACCGATACCAACACCACCTATACCGGAACCGCTCCCATCGCTGTATCGGCAGCTAACGCGATCAGCCTGAACGATGCAGGGGTAACAACTGTCAAGCTGGCGGACGGCGCTGTCAATAGTGCTAAGATAGCTGACGCGGCTGTAGCTACAGTTGACCTGGCGAACAATGCCGTGACCACAGCAAAGCTGGCTGACAATTCTGTTACCTCTGTTAAGATTGTGGACGGGGCTGTCGCTAACGCTGACCTGGCCAACAATGCCGTTAACAGCGCTAAAATACAGGATGGAACGGTCGCACTGGCTGATCTGGCTGATAACAGCGTAAATAGCGCGAAAATCGTTAATGCATCTATAGTGGCAGCCGACCTGAACGCCATGGGTGCGACAAACGGGCAGGTGCTTAAGTTTAACGGCACCGCATGGGCGCCAGCAGCAGATGCACAGAACCTGACGAACTCGACAACGAACACCATCAATGGAACACAGGTTCAGCGTGCCGCCCTCACCGGGGACGTCACCGCTCCGGCTAACAGCAACGCAACCACCATTGCCAACAATGCTGTCACCAGCGCTAAGATAGCTGACGGGGCTGTGGCTACAGTTGACCTGGCGAACAACGCCGTGACCACTGCAAAGCTGGCTGACAATTCTGTAACCTCTGTTAAGATTGTGGACGGGGCTGTCGCTAATGCTGACCTGGCCAACAACGCAGTTAACAGTGCTAAAATACAGGACGGGACGGTCGCCCTGGCTGACCTTGCGGCGAACAGTGTGAACTCATCAAAAATAGTTGACGCTTCGATAGTAAACGCAGACATAGCTAATACTACAATTACGCAAGGAAAATTGATCGGTACGGGTAGCACGGCCGGGCAGGTGCTCACTTCGACCGGGGCTGGAGCGGCGCCGACGTGGCAGACGCCTAAGTCTTCAGACATAACCGGACAGATAGTTGCGGCAGGGTCCAGCGCTATAATCAGCAACACGAGTGCTTTAAGCGGCACTATCACCGCGATAGTGTCTGGGACAGGAGTGGTAAGCACTTATAGCGTTTCTAGCACCGGGAGAACGGGGATAACTGGCATGTTCCTCTACACCGGACCTGTAACCTTCAGCGGTACGAACAGTACCGCTGGCTCTGCGCATATGATTATACACGCCACGACGACCACAACAATATCAGCTGGTTGGCGCGTAGCACCTTACTAATAAGATAAAACAAAACGTTCGAAAGATACACAATAACCCATAATAAGCAGACGCGCCGTCCACCTTAAGGGGTAGCAGCCTCCTACCCCTGTAGAGTTGCCACCACCCTCGAAAACTGGCCTTGGTGATAACAGCCTGTAAATATGCCGTTTATAATCATATATACGGGCAACGAAAGACAGCAAACCCGGGAGTTTCAGACTGTGTGGAGGCTTAGGTAGGAGTTAATGCGCTCTTACTGTAGTTTTTAGATGTTAGCGACCCTATTGCAAAAAAGGGTTTTATCCTGCGGGGAGCTTTCCGCAGGATTCTTTCATTAGCAAACAGCGAAAAAAGAGAGAAAAAAGCAAATAATATAAACAAAAAACGAAGCACAAAATGCTACTTAACAAGCTGAGAAGGCTGCTGGGCATGGAAAAGCAGATCCTTCTTTCCGTACCCGATACTTTTCCTACCTGGCATAGCAGGTATGGGGAAGACACACATTTTGCCAGTAAGATCAAGGGTATCCTCCCACCGATGAAGATCCATGCCCTCAAGAGCGGGGTTATCTTTTGGGAAGACGCCTGCCGGAAGCTGGCTACGGGAAACTATAGCCTGCGCATCGTATATCTGGAAGACCGGCCGACAGGCAAGGTCTATTACCCGATCGCCAACTGTAAGACGCTGCATACACAGCGTGCCCGCTACGACAAGGCATCGCAAAAGATACTGGTCGAAGGGAAACCCGTAGCTGTGGAAACGGTAGCCGGCAATGAAGGGTTGGCCTGTAACGACTTCCTGGAGTTCCTCGATA
>NZ_JBHSGN010000233.1:0-509 GCF_042654545.1 Dysgonomonas termitidis | reverse complement strand
AACGGCGACTGCGACATGTACGCTTGCACAGGACGGGGTTGCCACTAATCCTGTTATAAGCCTTATAAACGGTAATTCACTGGCAACTGTTACTGCTATCGTTGTTCTTTATCCGGGCTCTTATAACTGGAATGATTCGTTTCAGTATAATATTCCTCCGGGGGCTACATATAATAATGTATCCAGGGATCATTCGCACGGTGATTTTATGGCAGGCTCCGACTATATGATCTACTGGAAAGGCGGTGACGGTACCAGCGGTTCGACTTATGCGCCTGACCTGCAAAACGGTTCCGCTTATTCGGTCGGCTGACAATAAAAAAGGTAAGGAATAATGATGAATCATAAAAAAACAGGGGTGTATCGCTACAGCCCTGTTTAACCTTACCATTCTTATTGAATGAATAAAAGAATTTCTCTCGACGCAAAAATATAAAAATGACAGGTGATTAACAAATATACCAATGTGCCAATATGCCAATGGCGCGAAGCGACAATGTCAATTAAAA
>NZ_JBHSGN010000232.1:0-681 GCF_042654545.1 Dysgonomonas termitidis | reverse complement strand
TTCCGCTCTTCCGGCGCCTTGACGATCCAGTGGTAGCCTTTACGGGTTGCACCGGGCTTGTCCCTGTCCACTACCGGTATGAAGGTTTCATCCATCTGGATGTAATCCGATGCCAGCACCTGTTTCCTGAGTTCGAGGTATAAGAGTTCCAGCAGGCAGGCTGAACCGGCATTCCAGCCGTTAACGGTAGAAGCGGCCAGTTTTATGCCTTGCCGGCTGAAGATGTCGATCTGACGGTAATAGGGAAGGTGATCCTGGTATTTGCTTACCTGCAGGTGTGCCAGCAGCGACGCTCCTGCGTTACTCTTTGGCAGCGGCAGGGACGGAAGTTCCGCTATAACCACGCCCTGATGGCCGGCCAAGGCATATTTCTTGCGGATAATCCTGCGCACATACAATGTTCCCGGTGTATATTCCAGTATCTCTGTCACTTCCTGACCGATGCAGGTACTTCCTGCGGGTATCGGATCGGGTTCTATGATTTCTTCTTTACGTTCCAATCCGGCTGGCAGTTCCTGGCGTACCGGTTTAGAGGAATTTTCCTTTCTGGCCTCACGTTCGTAAGTAATGGTTTGACGCAACTCTTCAACCAGCGCCTTTTCTTCTTCCGGCAGGCTGTCAACACCCTCGAAGGCCAGGCTCAGCTGGTTGGGATCTTCCTTTACATAGCGTTCAGACGAA
>NZ_JBHSGN010000231.1:0-2098 GCF_042654545.1 Dysgonomonas termitidis | reverse complement strand
CCGGTTCTGTCAGCTACCCTGCTTCCCAGCACGGCGGGAGTGTGTCGTATAGCGGAACTGCCCACGAGAATGTTACAGTGAATATCGATGTCGAAACCACTCCTTTTGATCGCAGCATCGATAACTGCAATAGTAATGTTAGTTTGCTCACTGGTGCAGTTGTTGCCACAGAAGCAGCGCAAATCGCATCAATCGACAATAATGCAAAAAAAATAGGACAAACCATAATTGATGGCTTTTTTAAGACTATCCGTTCCGAAATCAGCCAGCAAATAATGGAATTAACCACAAAACTTGATGCAACCTTAATGCATCTGCACGAATTGGCAAAACGCTGTGTGGGAAAGCAAAAACAGATGGAAACCGACTATAATCGTATTACAAGCCGCTATCTGAACATTTTTGAAGATCTGAACAACGAACTAGAAAACCGGATTTTCGAGTTGGATAAGCCCGCCTTTGTTTTCAAACGCGAAAGTGACAATCACACTAACCGTGCTTTGGGCAGCGATTTAGCCAGCACCGTCTCTGTTTTTGGGAAAGAAGGTTCTGAGTTACAGGCAAGAATCAGCGCTTCCATTGCCAAGAAACGCGCATTGGATACTATCGGCAAGGCAAATATATTTTTGCTGAAACAAAAAAAACTGGATGAAACAATTAACCAAAGCATGTTGAATGAAACTGTTACCGCTGTCCTGTACCTGCCGGTTTGCTTTATCGAGACGCAAAGCGAAGAAAGCCAAATTGACAGAAGACTGTTCCAATCCGGTTCCCTATCCAAAATGCAGGAAAACGAATTAATGGCTGATTTTCAGGCACAGCATTGGAGTATTATTTCCGGTGAAAGTAAAGCCCAGATCGGGCGTTATTTCAATGCCGAACTTAACCGTCATTTCAGTTCAGCCGATACACACAGCAATCGTGTAAAAGAAAATATTGCAAGTATGTTGAATTTCAATCATATTAAAAGTATATAATTAAAAAAATCAAATAAAATGAAAGAATTAAAAGAACTTCGTTTTAACGAAAGCAATATACAATTGAAGGATAATTTAGTGCGAAGTTCAATCCTGCCCGAAAAAGTTGCTGAACTCAATCGCACCATCACAGTACAAGGCAACACGGTTATAGAAGGGCCTGTATATGCCCACAAACTTGAAATTCAAAATGGTGACCTTGAAATCCAGGGAACTGTTTTCACACAGTTGGAACTTTATGTCAATAGCGAAGCAAAAGGCAATGTGGCATTTAAGAAGAGCGTTGGGTCGGCAAATTCCGTTGTTTCACGTGCAGCGAACTGCAATATCATGTTCTATTCCGATATTAATGCAAAAACTGTTACGCTATACAACGCATTTGTGGCGGGTACTATTTACGCCGATGAAATTATCTTAGAAAATTGTATAGTAATCGGCGGTGTTTTCGCAACACAGCAAATTGACCTGACAAATTGTATTGTTGGTACTTTCAATACGCCATCTGTAAGAATCGCACAAATGGTAAGTTTATTGTTACCAAGCGCGTTTTCGATTGAAAAAATACTTGCAACCGCCGAAGCAAAACTATTCAATTTGAGTTTGGCTGATTTAGGTGCATTATATAAAGGGCTACCGCAAGCCGGCAATTCCGGCAAGATTGAAATGAATATCGAGACCGATGAGGTGAAAACGACACTTGCCAATGAAAAAATCCAGAAAACGCTACGCAGTTATACAGTTGTTGGTAAAGTATTGGCAGCCGATCTACTGGACATGGACAAGTTCCAAAATCATTTCCTGCTCACAGCGGCAAGCCTGGGTTCGCAGCTACTCAAAACTTACGATATGGGTATTGACAAAAATGGTAAACCCGCTACGTTGACTTCCGAAAAAATCCGCGATTTCTTCTTTGATATTCTCAAAGGAAAGATAGAAATTCAGAACATTGACGGTAAGTTCGATATTTCGCAAATTACAGGAAAATTGTAGAAAAGTGAAATATTCTGTTCGATGGAAATTATCAGGCAACTTTTATTGAAGTTCTAGCCGGTGAAGTTAAGACTAACAGTACGGCTAATGACGGAAAAATAAGAGCCATATTGTTTCCAGGGTAGAATCTG
>NZ_JBHSGN010000230.1:0-1551 GCF_042654545.1 Dysgonomonas termitidis | reverse complement strand
TGCCATGCCTGCTGACGAGGCTAAGGTCAATACGGTCGATGTGCTGTGCTTCCAGACAGACCCCGGCTACCCGACGGATGTGGACAGGGGAACCTTCCTCTACCGTGCCACCGTAGGATATACGGCAGGCGCTTCGACCTTTAGCGTTATCCTGGCCGAACAGGCGGAAAACCAGACGCTCGTCGTGCTGGCCAATTGCCGCACTCAGGTCGAATCACTGCTGAGTACGATCTCCAGGGGTGACACCAAAGCGAGTGTTATCAGCAGCCTTGTGCTGTCGCAGAGTACCGCTTTCGACGCCTCCACCATGACAGGCATCCCGATGTGGGGCGAGATCACCAACCAGGACGTTACGGCTAGCTATGCTCCCGTAGGGCTGCAGGTCTTCCTGACGCGTATGCTGGCCCGGATCAATATCACCAATACCGAAGCTGACTTCGTCCTGCAGGAGGCTTACCTGTACAACCCCCGCCAGAAAGGCAGCATGATCCCGGATAACTGGAACAGCGTGCAGAAAATCGTTAATGCACCTACTGTCGTAGCAGGCGCGGAGATGCCCCGCGGCACAACGTTCGGGCCTTTCACCACTTCGGCAACGAACAAAATCGAGAATAAGATCTTTACCTTCGAGGCCGATAACATCGCCAAGGCCGGAGCAGATCCGCTGGACGCCACCTGCCTGGTCGTAGGCGGCTTATACAAAGGAACAACATCGTATTACCGTGTAGAAATGAAGGATTACGGCGGCGACAATTTCATCGATGTTAAACGCAACTATACATATAATGTAACTCTCGATGGGATAGACTTTGAAGGCGCGGGCCAACCGGCCGATGCCTACACCGGGCGCGCAATGATCAAAGCCACCGTGGAAGCGTGGAACGACCGCCATGCCATGGTGACTGCCGGCAATAACCACCTGAAGGTCTCCACCAACGTTTTGTCCTTCCCATCGAGCGTCGGCAATGACATCATTGACGTATTCACAGACCATCCGGACGGGTGGGTAATCGATAAGATCGAGGGCCCCTCAGGAGAAACCATCGATTGGCTCACCGCCACTCCCGACAACGGGGCAGCCAACGTGACCCAGCCTTTGACCATAGACGTTCTTGAGGCCGGGCTTGTAAACCGCTCCGCTTTTATCCATCTCAAGGCGGATAATATGACAGTAGTAATTACTGTTAATCAGCTACGGAAAGAGACGTTGACGCTCTCTAAGAATATCGACGCCGCGGGCTCGTTCAACGACATATCGGGACTTTACAATAGCAACGAGGAGGTCCAACTTCCGGCCACTTCAGATAACGACGGATACGTATGGGACGGGTGGTACAATACATCATCCGGACAAAAGGTCGCGGGGGATCCTAGACAGCCGGTAATCAGTCTCACCAACGGTTACAACCATGAATACCAAGCACGGTGGATTGAAATACCTACCATCAAACAGGGTACAAAATTGGGGACCGGGGACGGACATTTACTGTTTAACGGTGAGGAGGGCCCTTACTACCCATACGATGGCGAGACGATAATCGTTACGGGAAC
>NZ_JBHSGN010000229.1:0-2088 GCF_042654545.1 Dysgonomonas termitidis | reverse complement strand
GGACAATGGGATACCGCTACACCGGATTACATCCCGATGACGGGCGAAGTAATAGCCGGGACGACCAACGGCATCAGTATCAGGCAGGGCCAGACCTTCAGCGGCCTGAACCTGGTACGCATGCTGGCGCGTGTGGATATCGTCAACAGCGCCGCAGCGACATTTACGCTCAAAGACGTGATGCTGTACAACTTCAATAAAAACGGCCTGCTGGTCAACGACGATACGCAATACGGGGCTTCCCCGGCACAGCCTAACCTGCCCGGAGCGGTACAGAATGCCACCTCCCCGATAACATACACCGGGGCCGCGGTGTCGGCCAATATGGCCGGCGAGATCTATGCCTTCGAAGCGGCCGCCCCGACAACCGCAACGATAAGCACCCAGACCGCCCCCCGCATCATTATCAGGGGGACATACAACCTTGTGGATTATTACTATCCGGTGGACTTCACCTACGACGGCAGCGTTAGCGGTACCACCAAAGGCGACTTCATGCCGATCGTACGCAACCATAGGTACACCTTCACCGTCTCACAGGTCAGCGGCCCGGGCTTTGCTACGGCTGCCGCCGCATTGGCTTCGACGGATGTCATTACCAATATCGACGTACAGGTCTTCGTCATCGATGAAAACGTTACGGATGTCTATTGGGATGCAAAGAATTACCTGGCGGTCAATGCGCCGGACTTTAGCTTCGGCTATGAGGAGGTAACCGATGCATCCACGGACAACAAAATCACCGTCAAATCCACTGCCGCCTGGACGATCTCTTGTTTCGAAGCCGACGGTACAACGGCCCCGGACGGCGGCTGGCTTTCGGTAGATGACCCAGGAGGAGATGCTAACACAATGGAAACCGTATCGGTGCTGCTTCAGGAAAATACCGGGGCAGCGCGCGAAGGTAAAATCAAAATACAGTCAGGGAACTTTACCCATGTCGTAACGGTTACGCAGTCGGGCGACGACCGCGTGAAAATCGATGTTGGTACTATCTACGGCACGGGTGTAGGATCATTCACTATAAGTACCGCGCTTGACCCCACACCGCTACCCCCGGGCTCCTATGTGCCTGCGGGCTCGGTAGTATACATTACAGCTACCGAGGCTAATGTCAACGCTATGTCTTTCACCATCCTGAACGACACTTTAATAGACATATATGCACCGAAATATCATATAGAATTTGTTCCCGTAGATTCACGTACCTTCAGACTAGTGGACGAACCAGGTAGGGTGACTAATCCCGCAGTGGCTGCGTATGAGGGGTATGACTACACATACGATGATATCCCCTCACCGGGGTTTTGGACAAACACGAGTGCGGGAGGCACCTATTATTGGACTATAAGGCCTGGCCGAGAGACGAAAATCGTAAACGGGTACAAGATCGGTGTTTTGCACCGCGCCGTAGGCAAATCAAGCTGGACTGGGCTCGCATTAGATTACGTTATAATAACAGAGCGCTAATAAATCGACAGTTCGCCAAAGTCATTTGAGGCCAAACAAATCCGGCTCAGTTCACTGTCACTGTGACCCTCTAGGAAAGCGCTATGCTACCCTACTAAAAAAGAAAACAAAGGTCGGGAATTGACAAATAGATAAAAATAAATGAATACGAACAGATAAAAATATATAACAGGATGAATCAAAACGATAACAACCGGGAAAACCGGTACTTAAACGAACGGAGTATACAGCTAACAAGCTGTAATCCGGCACGAAGATGCAACGACACCCCTGTGCTGTTGTTATCCGTTTCCGGCCGGACGACGCGCGAAAAGGAGCCAATTATACAGGACCATGACTAAAACCGCTGTACATATGGCACTCGACTGCCGGCTTGAAAACGTTATAGTTCATTATTACATTGTTCATGTAAGTGGGTTTGGCAGGCTCCCTATTAGATTCTGATGATACATATAACCTCTTTCACCGGGAGCCTGCATTTACCCGGCCGTTATGAACAATGTAACGAGCTATGAGTATAAAAATAAAAGAAACAATGACATTGGAACAAGATATATAAAAAAGGACCCTTGGCCGCCGGCGGGCGTCAAGGTCATAATTCCGTAGCCGGAATAAAGG
>NZ_JBHSGN010000228.1:0-590 GCF_042654545.1 Dysgonomonas termitidis | reverse complement strand
CGACCTGCTCCGGGACTACCAGGACAACCGGCTCATGTTCGATGCGCTGGACTCGCTGCTGCATATCCCGTCTGTGGTCGCGGGCATCGATACGATCCAGATCATCGCCGGCTGTTCACCCTCGGGCAGCCGGCCGTATAACCTCAATCTGGCGCGCCGCCGCGCCCAGTCGATGTGGACCTACCTGCGCTGGCAGCACCTTGCCGTAGCCGAACGCTTCCCGGTGGATATAATGCCGATGGGAATCGACCACGAGGGATACAAGGCTTTGCAGCAGAGCGGCCGCGGCCTGAGCGAAAAGCAAATGTGGAACCTGCTGCAATACGTGTCCGTACGGCTGAAGATGAAAGACGGCAGCTATATCCACAGGGGAAACGCAAGCCCCCTCAAAAGCCTGCTGGAAGGCTACCGGCCGGCCCTGCCCGTAAGGGACACGGTTTATATCTATACCGAAAAGCTGGTAAGGGACACGGTATATATCGAAAAAAGCGCGTTCCGCATAAAGAAAGATACGGTATATGCGGCCGTACCGGTTGTACGCCTGGCCAGGAACGGATACCGGCCCCTAAGGGGCAAAGCCCCGTTGCGGC
>NZ_JBHSGN010000227.1:0-604 GCF_042654545.1 Dysgonomonas termitidis | reverse complement strand
TATCGGCTTACCCTTCCTTCTTCCGGGGGGACCTTATCAGGACCTCCCCTGTGGGTGAAGACTGGAAAGGCCTGGTAAAAGAGCTGCGGCAAAGGGACGGTATCGCCCATAAGGATTCCATCCTGGGCCTGCTGGGCCGGGCCGTCTACCCCGATGAAACGGAACGGGAGATAAAAACCAGGTTCAGGCAGGATTACAAGGTCATCCACGACTCCGTTTACCCGAAACTGCGGCGGATGGACATCACCTTCCATATGAGCCGCCCGCATATGGTTTCCGCCGATTCGATGCAGTATGAAGTCCGGGAAGGCTACGGGCAGGGGCTTCGCCTCTTGCAGCAGCGCGAATACTGGCAGGCGCTGGAGATACTCAAGGATTACCCCGACTATAATACAGCCCTGTGCCTGGCCTGCCTGGGTTATAACGGCCGGGCTTACGATATACTGGTGCAGCTTCCGGTCACGGCCGGGAGCGAATACCTGCTGGCCATCGTGTCGTACAGGATGGGTAAGGGGGACGATGCCGCCGGGCACCTGGTCCGTGCGGTGGAACTCGACCCGCGTAAGGCTTACAGGATCGGCCTGGATAGTGAAACCGCGGAACT
>NZ_JBHSGN010000226.1:0-2023 GCF_042654545.1 Dysgonomonas termitidis | reverse complement strand
AAAACAAGCGTTAGCAACTATCTATATGATATACAGCATGTTATACAGGATTTGTTTTTGTTATTTTTGTATTTAACAAAAATGAATCCGGTGTGCAGGTCGTATTTTGCCGGCTGTTGCTGCCTGATTTGTATTGTTTATCGACCGGTACCCTCTTATCTTTTTTGCAGCAGGTAATACCCTTCCAATACTGAAAAGCTATATTTACCTCCTGTACAGGGAGCAATATACCGGTATTGGGAATTGCTATCCCGGTTGCTTTTATTACTTTTGTAGCCTAATCCTGTAACAAAGGGAATAAACAATGAATATAACCATAACAAACCTACAAGCCATGACCCTTATAAACACATAGGTTCACAGCTCCTGAAATTTGCGATCTCGTATAAAGCCAGCGGCCGCAAGATAAAATCATTCCTGCTCGACCACCTGATGAGTAACGAACAAAGGGCAAAACAGGTGGAAGAGGGCCTGATCCGCGCAGGATACCGTAATATAGATGCTTTCCTGGAGAGCCTGATATTCGAGAAGCCATTGTATGCGGTAGTCATCATAGACCAGTCCTCACCCGAACTCGAAAACGTACTGGGACAGTTGACCCTCAACACCGACATAATAGAATTCCAGACTTTCAGGCACAATGATGATTATATACATAAATTCACACCGTTTAATGCCGAGATCAGGGAAGTGACAGAAGCCACCGGCAACCTTAAACCGGAAGAGTTAAATACGATAGTGGTAGCTGCCAGGGAAGAGGGCTTCGAAAGGGAATTCTTAGGTAATAACCGCTGGTATGCCATCCGTGTCAGCGCCTCCATGATAGACCGGCTAAAGTATATAGCTGCTTACCAGGTCTCTCCCGTATCGGCTATAACATACTATGCCGAAATAATATCCATAGACAAATACCAGGATACGAACAAATACATCGTTCACGTAAAAGAGCCTGTAAAAATTAAGCCTATACCGCTGGATAAGGATAAGAAAGGGCTGGCCCCGCAAGCTCCCAGGTATACGGCAATTGATAAATTACTAAAAGCAAGGAAGCTGTCAGAAGTATTTTAAACTATTCCAAGACTAAGCTCCTGTCGTTTACCGGATGATTGCAGCAGGGTATTATTACATCCTGCTGCAACCCAATAAAATATCCGTTATGCCTGTTATACATGTTATAATTCATCTACAAGCCTTGTAAGCCTGTCAATGAGTTTCCTTGCATCATCCTTCGTGACGGATATAACCAAAGATCCGTCTTTTGTCAAATTATCAGGTATAATATCCCCGGCCAGGAATAAGAGCTCCTTTTGTGCCGGAACCCCGCCAATTTTAGGCGTTACTACCTGTACACTGAAACTTATACCTTCGTTGTTGTCAATCATGTAAGGCTTTTGAGCCGCTGTTTTTAAAAATTTCCGTTCCATTTTTTTCAATTTTAAGTGTTGCTTATTTACATAAATTATTTAAGCCCCTGTTTTTCAAAATCTACCGTAAAGTGGGGAATTCCCCATTTTATGGTATTTTCCTTATTTTCACTGTTTTTCATAAAAGGGCGGATATTCCCTTTTATGGGATTGTATTCACTACCGGCAAGACAGCCCTGCTTTTTCAGGATATAGTATATACGATTCCGCATTGGGTTCCTATTTTAAAATATCCTTAGCCTCCTTGTAACTCCAGCCTTTCTTACTCCTTCCTGTTCCGTAAGCTTTCGCTAAATACGGTATATTCAGGAGATACGGGAATTGCAGGGTATTGCACTTCCTGTCTTTAGCCGGGATGTAATGCAGGCCTTCATCAAGGTTGACAGAAAGCGATTTGTCCAGCTTATGACGCCTCGATCCTTCCCTGCACTTCGGGCAAAGCGTCTTTACCTTGCCGGATGTCCTGCCAAAAGGTATCTCTATTCCTGTATCGCTCCATGTTCCCATAGCTGTCACATAAACCTCGGTTTGGACGGGTCATCCGGCATTAAGCCGTAACGGGTTACCTCATCGTTCCATGCCTCCTGGCTGATATAGGT
>NZ_JBHSGN010000225.1:0-814 GCF_042654545.1 Dysgonomonas termitidis | reverse complement strand
ATAGAATTTATATTCCGCTTGAGATACCCCAATTGAATGCGAACGGAGTTTCTGATCTCTTTCTTGCTCTTTTTCTTCTTCTGGGCTGTCTTCAGATAGCGTTTGCGAGCAACCTTGCGGTAGCTACGCGGCTTTTTATCATGTAACAGATGGGTATAGAGCTGATCAATCAGGTTTTCCGATATTTCACGAGCTTCGTTGAGCAGATTCAAATCCGTTGGATAAGCAATATCCTGTGGACAAGCAGTAGCATCAAAAATGATCCGGCCTTTGTTCGCTGAGCCACCGGATAAGGAATCCTCATCAGGATCAATGCCGGAATCGTCTTTATCCGATTCTTTTTTCACAAACTCCATCCCTGTCTTCAACTGAACAATCCGCTCGTTGATCGCATTGATCGTATCTAGACCCAAGCGTTTTCGTAAATCCACAAACAGTGAAGCATCAAATGGGGCTTCATGGGTGAAGCTACAGTACCCCAGAAAGTATTGCATATAGATGTTTTCCGAAATCTGACTCACTGTCTCCCGATCATCCAAATTGCAAAGATGCTTGATCATTAGAGAACCCAAAACCACACGAGGACTCAATCCCGGTCGACCCGTTGAACTAACCCCTACATGTTTGAGGTAAAGATTGCAAATCTCATCCCAGGGAATCAAATGGGACAATACAACCCAACGGTTTCCCGGATCGAGTTGCTGATCGAATGGATTTTCAAATCCCGATAAAACCAACTGATTCGGACTCGCATAATTGGGACTAAGTGCACGACTTTTGCGCTGTTTCTTCATATATCCTTGCATTTGGAAAA
>NZ_JBHSGN010000224.1:0-1123 GCF_042654545.1 Dysgonomonas termitidis | reverse complement strand
CGACGAAAAAGAATCTTCCTATATCATAGGCGCGCTGATCGAAGGGGATGAACCTCAGAGTGGTGAACTATTGGATTTTGTGCGTGTAACCAACCTGCATGACAATGACAGGAGTGGCGCCTTATACTTAACGGCATCTGACAGTGAAGCTCCATATCTGGATGTAATAGACGGCCTGGCATATAACCATTCATTATGTTATCCCTATATACCGGGTGGAAACCCTGATAATGCGGATAAGAATAAATATAGTTGTAGCGGAAGCCCTTTTCTGGATACAGCCTATAAGCAATCGGAACAGGATGCCGGCCGTATATACCGCATTACACGGAATGAAATGGTGGGGCAACCTGACTTCTTAGGGATAAAGCAGACGATAGAGAAACAATTGAGCCATCCCCAGCGTCTTATCGTTTCGTTTAAGGCCAGGGCTTCAAAAGCTATGACCGGGGTAAATGTATCTTTAGGTTTTAAGGAAGACGCAGGGCAAGCGGATGGGGAACAAACCATCGGTATCGATACAGGATGGCAATATAGGCTGTTTATGGTAACCATCGACCTGCCATCGCATTATCAGCGCAGCCTCTATATTGACCTTACCCGGCAACTGGAGGCGACGGGAGACTGGTTTGAAATCGCGGACCTGAATATTGTCCTGCAATCCTATATATCCACCTTCGCCAACGCGGCAAAAGTGCGGATCGGAAAAGTAAAGGGGATCGCAGACCCGGTTTTTGGCGTGCTTGATGGCTACGGGGCTTACTTCCGGAATATGTATGCCACCCAAAACGTCAATATTGCCGGGACACTGACTGCCGGGGATGAGAACGGGTTCAGCTCTACGTTTTATGTAGGAAAGATACATAAGAACGTCATCAGAAACAGTATCGACTGCGAGTTTACAGACTCTCCTGTTACACCCCTCGAAGAACATTCCCCAGTCGGTATTGGTAAATGCTGGATAACCGGAAACACAACAAAACTGAAAGTACAATCAGCCGGATGGCGGGAATCCCATCGGAATAAAAAATATTGTTTTTCCATTTGGATAAAAGCAGGTATTGCCACTAATATAGCAGTATACCAGGATGAATACCATTTGCAGGATATACAGGCGGATTCT
>NZ_JBHSGN010000223.1:0-564 GCF_042654545.1 Dysgonomonas termitidis | reverse complement strand
TTTTTCAATACCGGGGACTCTATGTCCGTAAACTGCGTCGTTTCACTGTTGAACGACACCAGGAAGCTGACAAGCCCCGTATTGCGTCCCTTGCCCCCGATGATAAGGGCCTTCGCCTGCGTATCGTAAGCTTTGAAAGGCTCCGGGAAATCCCTCCTGTAGAGTTCGGGACGGTAAACAAAGTAGATGTTGTCCGCTGCTTCCCCTATCTGGCCGCTGTCCCTCAGCCTGTTGATGTTCGGTTCCGGGTTGGATGCGTCCCGGCTTAACTGCGACAGGGCGATAACCCAGATGTCCAGCTCCCTGGCTATGTTCTTCAACCGCCTGGCCGCATCCGCCATCTGCTGCTCCTTGCCGGCTCCCTTCATGTTTACGGTCAGGATCTGGAGGTAGTCTACCACCGCCCCGTCGATATCATAACGGGCTTTCATCATGCGGATGGACGAAAGGATATTGTCGATGTTGGATGTGCTCCTGTCGTCAAAGTAGATGCCCGAATGGTACAGGGGTGATATGGACTTGTCCAGTTGCCCGAACCTGTGGTCTTCCAGCGGGGCGTACAAC
>NZ_JBHSGN010000222.1:0-1740 GCF_042654545.1 Dysgonomonas termitidis | reverse complement strand
TTGCACCTGATTCCCTCTTCACCACTATCTACGAATGCAGAAAGTGGCACCAAAACAGTTGACAAAGGTAGGATAAATTTCAAAACTAATCCTAATTAATATGAATTAATTTAGAAGAATAATTCGCATCAGGTACAGGTAGGATAGAAAGCGGGTCATTTTACCTGGTTTCCGTTTGCCAGCTTAAACTTAACAACCTTCCTTTCCGGAAGGACAATCAACTCTCCTGTCTTCGGATTTCTTGACTTGCGTTCCTTCATTGTCTTTACCTGAAATGACCCGAAACCTTGTATGGTGATATTGTTCCCTCCGGACAATACTTCTATAATAGTTTCCAATACCGGGTTTAAGCTGTCGGCTATATATTTTTGGGATACCCCGGCTTTCCTGGCGGCCAGGGTTGTCAGTTGCTTCTTATTCATTCGGTTTTATTTGTTTTTGTATACGGCCCCTTTTTCTTCTCTGTTCCGGGATGCTTACAAAGATAAAGATTAATTTCACCTGTATCTTTTTTGTATGGGCTTATTATGTATTTCCACCCGTCCGTCTTCTATAATGCTTTTGATACCCTTATACAGGGGAAGCTCTTCCACTCCCGCTATTTTCAACGCGTTGAGAGTCATTTGGGCTTCCAGCAGCTCCAGGTATTCTTTCTCCGGTAAGCTTACCAGTTTATCTATTTCCGATTTTTTCTTTGCCATAGTAATCATTAAAATAAGCGTGCTTTCCTGTCAGGAAAGACAGGAAAGCACCGGTCTAACAATATTCACATCTTATCATTTGCATCCGAAATCCGCCGGAGTTTCCCCCCATAAATCATTTTTCCAGTGCAATACATCAATCTTATCTACTTCTGCAGAAAACACTTTCAAAAAGACCCCGGCTTTCTCCAGTTCCGTATTTCTCTTCCCTGATGCCGTTCTTTTGTTGTTAAACCAGGTTATAGCCGTAATGCTGTCTGTGTAAATAACCCTGGGATGGAAATCATTTTCGATGATATATTTTACAGCCGCAACCACACCCAGGAACTCGCCTATATTCACCGTTTGGTTACCTAAATCCTCCAGGAAGATTTGCCTGCCGGTACTAAGGTCGATTCCCCGGTAACGGGTCAGTTTGTTTTTTGTGGAATGGGCCGCGTCTGTAGCTATTCCATTCGATGGACGTTTCATTTCCGTTGGTTTTTATTCGACTTCGGTACTAAAAATCCATCGGCTTCCATCTGTTTAATAAGCGCTATCCCCTCCTCCTTAAATTCAGCAAGCACTGAATCCGGCTCCTCTATGTCAACGCGGGAAGCTAATATATCGAGAACTCCCTCCAGGGTACGGCTTGAATCCGATTTGCCATGCTTCGGGTCAAAGTAGACCGTCTTGTTGCCGAATGTGACTTTCAGCCTGTAGATGGCTTTCGGTACGGTCACTTTTTCTATCCGGGCTTTAAATTGCCTGGGCCGGGCCGATACGACAACGTATCCATTGCCCCGGTGCATCGCTTTAAGTTCCACATCGTATAAGATATTGGGTATGATTGTTCCTTTTAAATCCCCTGATAATACACAGATCTTTTTTCCAAATGTCGAGTTCTCCCGGACTCCCTTCAGTTTCTTTGTTTTGGAATGCCGGGATACAAATCCGATAAGTTCCCCCGTCTTTTCCGATTCCGCAAATTTGATTTGCGAGGTTTCAATTGCCATACTTCTTAATTACCTCATATGAAATCTATTGCAATCAGTTAATA
>NZ_JBHSGN010000221.1:0-630 GCF_042654545.1 Dysgonomonas termitidis | reverse complement strand
CAATAAGTTTAATCAAGAACCCCTTTTGAGTGACGGCATGAATTTTCTTAGGCAAATACTTGGTAATATCACTAAAAGCTGTTTCAATCCGCTTTCTGTGAATAGATATCAGATATTCCATACACGGATTATGCGGCTTTGTGGAATTACTTTTCCTGGCAGCTTTCAGATAAATATTATTATCGGCCAGCATGTCTTCAAGCAAATAATCAGTGTAAGCGGAATCAGCCAGAAGTTGACTTCCATCAGGCAGGTTGACCGGCAATTGTTTTATACCGTCAATATCATGGATTCCGCCTGCTGTAAAGGTAAATTCTACGGGAATACCATCCGAAGTAACTATCATATGAACTTTAAAACCATAAAAATAAACACGTTTGGAAGCACATTTACCTCGGTATTGTTCCCCTTTGACAATCCTGGATCTACTTATGCGTATATTATGGCAGACCTCTACAGGAAAGCTATCGATGCTATAAGTTGTCTCAAGGCTCATACCCTTTATTGCCTGGCCTGTATAGAAAAAGAGTTGGCTAAGAAATTCTCCTATATTGTGCAACCTGCGGTTGAAGCGGCTTTTGCCAAGCATACGAGGCATCAATCCGGTAGAACGGACAAAACAGATGGATT
>NZ_JBHSGN010000220.1:0-2389 GCF_042654545.1 Dysgonomonas termitidis | reverse complement strand
AAAAGAGCATGGAAAATAATTTCGTAGAAATGAATAAATCATCAGTACAGATGAGAGCTATTGAATGTTATAAAGAATATTTGAAGAAAGATTCATATTTATCATTCAAATCTTATTGCCGGGATAATAACATTAAATATGAAAAAATCTTAGATTGGGCGCAACGTCGCGGAATCTTTATGAGACGGCTTCAAGCAGAGGCAAGAGGCGAAGGTATCACCAATGAAGATCAACAAACCTTTATCCAGTTCAGGCCACAGAGCCATCCTGTCGGGACAGGCAGTGTTCTCAAAGGAGTCAGCATTACCTTTCCACACAATATCAGTCTGACCTTGCAGGAATGTACGGCGGAAAGCCTGATTTCGTTATTGTCATTGTATCATCCTGAAAAGTAGTATTCTATGTTTGGCCTTAACGATAATGTAAGGTACTTTATGTGCCAACACCCTGTTCGTATGAATAAAGGGATTGACGCATTGTTCAATCTGATCAAGTCCGAATCCCCGCTTTCTCCAATGAACGGTGATATCTATATCTTCTTTGGCCAGAACAGACAAAACGTAAAGATCTTAAAGTGGGATACCGACGGTTTTCTGTTATATCACAAGCGCCTTGAACGGGGCAGTTTTGAACTGCCTAAAATAGATCCGGCTACAGGCTATTATGAGCTATCCTGGGAGACTTTCAGCTTCATCATGTCGGGGGTCTCACTTGAAAGTGTACGCTTCCGCAAACGCTACAGAACGCGCTTTTTGTCCATTTAATAATTTGATAATCAATTAAATAAGCTACGCAAACTCTTGCTTATCTCCATATTTCTTTGTACCTTTAAAGCATGGCAGGAAGCAGAATGGAAGAAATATTGGCGGCGCAATTGGAAGCAGTCAATGCGTTCAACAAGCAGTTGTTGGCCCAGATAGAAACGCTATCCGCAACGGTTAAATCCATGGAGGGAACCATCGCTTCCTTACAGGAAGCCTTGCTTCAGAAAGACGAATCCCTCACTAAATCAGCAAATAAAATAAGAGGCATATCCAAACTCATATCCAATAAATCAGAAAAGCAGTCACAACCCAGGCAGGAACAAGAAACAGCTTCCGGAAAAGTAAAGCCGAAAGCCGACCTGAAAGCCCGCAAGAATAATGGAGCAAAACGGGATATGCATTATGAACTGGAAGAAGTGGTTAAAGATGTCTATCCCGATGATACGGAGTTTGATATACGAACGGCTATCCAAATCGGCATCCGTGAATCTATCCGGTACCGGATGGTTCCGATGAAGTTCCAGAAGATAGTCTACAGGCTTCACACATACAGACAGGATGAACGGATTTACTCCTGTAAGGCAAGCCAGGCCCCGCTCCAGAACTCAAGTTTTGACGGTTCCTTTATAGCAGGAATGGCACAGCTCAGGTATATCTACTCAATGCCTGTTGAACGAATAGTCAGGTACTTCAATGACAACGGCTTTCATGTAAACAAGGCAACGGCAAACGGACTGTTGTCCAAGACGGCAGATATGTTCGAGAACCTTTATACAGCTCTCGGCAGGGCTGTATTGGAAGATGATTACATAAGCTGTGATGAGACCTACTATAAAGTAATGGACAGGGCTGATAATGCGGATGCGCCAAACATCAACAAGGAATATATCTGGGCCATATCCGCAATGAACCTCAATCTGGCATACTACTTCTACGAGAATGGTTCAAGACAGGGTGCAGTCATATACAAGAAACTGGAAAAGTATAAAGGGACAGTCCAGAGTGACGGGTATGCTCCTTACAAATCCCTGGGGGATGGAATCCTCAGGCTGTCATGCTTCCAGCATTGTAAACGCAAGTTTTTGGATATCCGGGACAATCCGGATGCGGACAGCATAATCGAACTGATCAACCAGCTTTACAGACAAGAGCATCAGCATCGTATTGGAGTGGATGGGTGGACCCGGGATGATAACTTGAAATGGAGAAGAAAATACTCGAAAGATATCATGAAAGCCTTGAAGGTCGCACTCAAAAGAATAGTATCTTCTCCGGAATATCCTCCAAAGAGTCTGATGTATGCAGCAGCAAACTATATGCTGGGTGAATGGAAAGGCCTGGAGAATATCTTTACCTCCGGACTTTATAAACTTGATACAAATACTATTGAAAGGCTAAACCGTTACATATCCCTTTCCAGAAGGAACTCACTGTTCTTTGGTAGTCATAGGGGAGCCGAAAGAGGCGTTATCTTCTACTCGCTGGCTTGTTCGTGCAGGCTCAATAATATCAACTTCTTCGAATACCTTAGCGATGTGATCAACAATGCTGCGGCACTTCCACCGGATACATCACTCGAAAAATACCGCGACTTACTCCCGGACATGTGGACAAAAAAATAGCAG
>NZ_JBHSGN010000219.1:0-835 GCF_042654545.1 Dysgonomonas termitidis | reverse complement strand
TCGAACCTGTTGGAACGATTAGGCAAGTTGTATGACGGAAGATCCCACAGGGCTCCGTATCTGTATAAATTTAAGGCTAAAACTAAAAGCAAGCGATAAAGAAATTAAAGGATTAGCTGAAAGGTAGCTAATCCCGTTTTCCTATTGTAAATTTTTGTTCATCCGGGTCCGTGCCTCATCCTGGTTCGTCGCTTTATAATAATGCTTATATATGACATCTGGACTATTGCCTGCATATCCGGCGACCTGGACAGGATGGAAACCGTCATCCAGCATTTTGGTTATAAAGGACCCCCTGGCGGAGTACCATGTTATTTTATCTTTATAATCCAGTTTCTTCCTTACCTTTTCGAGGGTTTTATTCACTCGTAAGGAAATACTTTCCACCCTGTTCTTTTTTTTCAGGTTAGTTTGATGTTTATAGGTAAAGATAGGAAAAACATAATCCTGGTAGGAAGCGGATATATATTTCCTTATTATAGCTTCGGCCTTATTTACGAGTGGAACATTGGCGTCTTTTGCTACTTTGCTCCTTTCATATTCTATAAAGCTATCCTTGATACAGCCTTTTTTCAGGTGGGCGACATCCGTATTACCTATCCCGCCTGCATAAAAACTAAAAAGGAACAGGTCGATATGGAATAACTGCTTCTTTGTGAAGCCATTTTTATCCATCCGCTCTATTTCCTGTATGACATAATAAGGGATTGTTTTAGGTATAAATTTGTTTGTCTTCATTTTTTGATCGACACATTTGAATATTCCGGTAGTTGCACCAGGTATTTGCCTCTGTGAAGCATAATTGCATACCGCTTTTAATTTCTTCAGCTTTTGG
>NZ_JBHSGN010000218.1:0-1098 GCF_042654545.1 Dysgonomonas termitidis | reverse complement strand
CTGGTAACAGTCCCAGTTACAGATGGTTATCAGCCTGCCTGTCTTTGCCGACTCGTTTGTCAGGAACCCGTATTTTTCGAAGCGTGCCAGGGCTGTCCTGACATGCTGTACCGATATCCCCTTGCCTGCCCTGCGGGTGATCTTCTCCAGGCTGGTAACCACCTGTCCCGGCTGGCAGTTGAACTTCCTGCCCTGCCATTCCCATCCGGCCTCTTTATGGTTGACCATCAGCAGCAATGTAATGAGTACTGTTTTTTGCCCGGGGGTCGAGAGATGCCAGATCGGTTTATCCGGCAGCGACCTGTATAGCTTGATATATCCTTCGTTTTCCATTTTTTTTGTATTACCTGTTTTGTTATTTACATTTATGCCGGCGATTCAATTATCTATGCCGGCTATCCGGTTGTTCAGACTACTGTTTTATTTATCTTTTCAGGATAACCCTTTCCCATACGCATATCAGGTTATCAGGTTAATATTATTGGATTCATATTAGTTATGTGGCAAAGGCTTTACCTCCTATACAGGGGCTTCCGGCTTATTTTCCGGAAATCCTGTATTTATGGACTCATCCGTAGTATTTTCTTTATATCGCTCACCCGGTACCTCCTTCTCCCCACGGTGGAGACAGGGCACAGGTAGCCGGATTTATTCCAGCGCCGGAGCGTGCCTGTATTTACATCCAGTAGCTGCGCCGCCTGTCCGGCGCTCAGGCAGGTTCCGTTTTCAACGTCCGTATCCTGATGCCCCGGTTCTTCCCGGGTTTTGTCTATACAATAATCGATTGCTTCGATCAGTTGCCCGGCATTGATGGTTACATTCAGGCTGGCATTGTCGCTTAATAAGTCATACAAGTTCATTATGCAAAAATTTTTGGTTTGCCCGTGTTCCGGTAGCTTACGGCCTATCCCGCACGTCCGGCAGTCCGTAAGTACCTGCCGTTTTAGACAATACAAAATTGCACAAAGGATACCTGTTTACAGAAAAGGGAATTTTCGAAAACAGGTAATAATGTAATATACAGAATATTGCAGGAAAAAGAGGGAATTGCTACAGGGAACAGGCAGGGAATTTATAAACGACAATTCCCTTTTATAA
>NZ_JBHSGN010000217.1:0-752 GCF_042654545.1 Dysgonomonas termitidis | reverse complement strand
AAAATAAGTCATTATATGCTTTGTTCCATTGTTTTTCTTGTTCAGACTGTCCTTTGACTGCTTTAACAGGAGTAAGCATTTGAATATTCTGCGTTTGCTTTTTATTATCATTAAAGTATTCAAAATCAGAATATATTTTATCTCCAAAAATCATTCGGTTAACTATCGTATCACCCCAGTTCTGTTTAAATACAGTCAGGTCGTTATCTTCAGCAGGAGTGTAGGTTATGGATTCCGGAAAAGGGATTGTCCCTTTTCGTCTGAATGCCAGAGCATGAAGCTTTAAACCATAGTAATATTGATTCTTTGTTGAACAATATCCTTTAGTGGTGATTTCTTTAGCAACCTTTGCTATTCTGTTTCGTCCTGCACAAGTGATTACAGGCATAGAATCAACCAGCGATACATCAAAATCACAATCTTTTGGCGTGAATGAACTTATCAATCTCTGGGATAATACCTTAAAACATTCATTCAGGCGGTTTAACCTTAAGTTAAATGTTTGATACGATGGCAATGAAGGAAACCAGGAAGATAGATACTCTTTTGTAAAAGAATGTATATCTTTGACCATGAAATACTTCTGACAACATCCTGCGAACAGGTAAATTGTCATTATTTCCTGATCAGTAAAAGATGGAGCATTGTTGTTACTGTACCGTTGACAGTAATATTTTAGCTCTGAATCGTATAAATCACAGATATACATATAAATTCTTATCAGTTTAAGCTCTTTCTTCTTGGGAATCATT
>NZ_JBHSGN010000216.1:0-559 GCF_042654545.1 Dysgonomonas termitidis | reverse complement strand
TAAAAAATAACGCCTAACTTTGCAATTGTTTATATGCGTTAAACAAACTTATTCCGACACTTGCTAAGTGTCAGATGTTAAGATGAATAGATAAAATGAACGCAAAACGTTCGGTTTTGTGTTGTCCGGCTCAGAATATGCTCCTATTTTCCTCCTTTCAGTAAAAATATGCTTACAAATATAAAAATACTTTTTTATTTTCAGCCGGAAATAAAAGAAAATATGCCCTGCCATATAAAATAGCGGGTAAGCTGATCAAGAAATGTAAGCTATAGTTTTTGTTTGTAAAGGCATATAAACCGGTTTCAGCCCTACAGGCAGGCGAAGCCGGCGGTAGCGGATGGCGGGGAGACCAGGGCCAGGGCGATCTGCTCGTTGGCCCGGTCAAGGGTCGAGCGGTCGAAGGAGGCCAGGTAGGTATAGGTCATCTTTTCGGAGGAATGCCCCAGGCCCTCGCTGATAACCCACAGCGGCAGGTTCTGCTTCTTGCCGATGGTCGCCCAGCTGTGGCGCGAGACATGGGTCGTTAATTTCTCCCCAATGCCGGCCAGGGCGGATA
>NZ_JBHSGN010000215.1:0-815 GCF_042654545.1 Dysgonomonas termitidis | reverse complement strand
GAAGCTAATAAGACATGTTTATTGGCAAGCTTTATACCTTTTGTATATACTTTTTTCATTCCCCGGTAATGAAGCAGAGTCCCTAAAACAGGCTCAACGGTAGATGAACGCAGTTTTATCATTCGCTTGCCTATAGGAGTATGAATACGTTGATACATTCGATCATAGTAAGCTTTGTCTATGGTATCTTCTAAATGTTTGAAGTTTTTTTTACCAAGACACGCTGCTTTAAGCGAACAGTCTTTACAATCTTTGCCGGAAGATTCATAGATTCTGGTCCGGGTATTATCCCGGTGATCGGTGCGTATATACTTAAAGGGGAGCTTTACGCCTTTATAGCATTGGTAATAATTTTCTTTCGGATGAAAAGTGAAATTCGTCCTTTTAGGAAGATAGTTTCCCATGCAGGGTATATACCCTTGAATGTTGAGATCTTCTAAATGTCTGAGAGAACGTCCACTGCTATAGTTTGTATCCGCCAATACCTGGGAAATGGTTATACCCATTGGATATAAATTAGTTCTTGCCTGAGCTAAGATATCAGGTAAACAAAGTGAATCCCGTTTGTCTGCAAGGCTTGCCAAAGCACCGCAAATAACATGGGAACTCGTATCTACACTTATTTGTGCAAGATAGTTGAGATTTAGCGCTTTGTGTGGCTTCCTGGATAACCGTGCTTGCGGATCTGTTGAACTGCATCGCTTTTTATTTTGGCCATGCCTGGGATTTGATGGCTTGATAGAGGAATTATTGAACTGAGGCCCTGATTTATGCTCTTGTTCATTAGCACATAGATCCTGATAATACATAGAGCT
>NZ_JBHSGN010000214.1:0-690 GCF_042654545.1 Dysgonomonas termitidis | reverse complement strand
CTACGGTTCACAGGCGGCCTTTACCGGCAGCCTGCTGGAAGCACGGCTGACCATACTGAAACTGGCCACAGGCTGCAACACTTCGCTGGTCATACGCAACAGGGCGGATAACAGCGAACTGTACCGCGGCGACCTGCTGGGAACGCTGCTGCTGAAAAACCCGGAAGTGAACCTGGCCTGCGACCATGATTTCACGATCCGTTTCACGGCCAAAGACCAGTGCCGGTGCGGGACCTATATGATTACGGAAATTTGGGTGAATAACTGGCTGGTACACAGCTATACGACCGACTTATGAAAACGATGGAATCCAGGACGCTCCTATATATCCGGCTTTGCGTATGGCTACTGCTGCTAACGGGCTGCCGTGAAGAAGACCCGCAGAACCCCGATGCGGGCCAGTCTTATATCTACCTGTCGGTAAAAGCCTCTTCGGGGAGCATCAATGAAGACGCGGGCGGGGAAGACCGGGTGAGCGAAGTACGGATGATGGTTTTCGATGCAGGCGGCAATACCGTTTACAATGGCCTGCCGGATTTTCCCGCCGGTTTCGCAAGCCGGAGCCGCGGGATAAAGTTCAGGCCGGGAACCTACGATTTTTATTTCTTTGCCAACGAATCGGCCTATGCAGGCTTCAGCCAGGCGCTGGCCTCGGTGACCAGTGTGTCGCAGTTGCAGCGTGATCCGCGT
>NZ_JBHSGN010000213.1:0-578 GCF_042654545.1 Dysgonomonas termitidis | reverse complement strand
AGCATGTACTGCTCAAGGATGCCTCGGCGCAGGCCGTCGAGCAGTACCTGGCGCCGCAGTTGCCGCCCCGGAGCCGGTAACAGCCGGGTTCAGGCTCCGGCCTCCGGTTCATTACACACACTAAAAGAAGGACAACGATGTATGCACTACGATTAAAAAAGGATATGGCGGACGAATCGTCCGTACCCGGCCTGGAAGCGATACTTGCCCGTGAAGCCGGAAACACAGGCATGGTTTACCTGTACCGCCTGGGCGGTACGTTGATGTGCTTTGAGCGCTCGGCCTGCATCGTGCTGAGCCTGTGTAATATGGAGACGGCTTTCCGCGTCAGCGAGGAGGGCTATGCCGATTACCTTGCCTGCGTAGTGAGCGATGTGGAGGGCCTGCGTAAAGCGGGTCTGAAGCTGTCCGGTGTCGGCGCGAATGAGATATCGCTGGAGACGGGTATCGTGTGCGGGGGATATGACCTGCTGCTGCGCAGCCTGAACCCCCTGGATAAGGACAGCCGTTATCTGGAGCTGTTGCGCGGCCTGCGTAGCGGTTCACCCGGCCAGGATGAAGAAACACAAAAATGGAAT
>NZ_JBHSGN010000212.1:0-1312 GCF_042654545.1 Dysgonomonas termitidis | reverse complement strand
CTGAAGACATTAATCCTGCTAGTTGCGTCCGTATTTTTCACCGGATGTATCGGTGATGAACTGGTTGATTGCCCACCGGATGAGAATCTGACGCTCGCATTTTCCTACCTGGACTTTCCGGACCATATCGACCGGGTGACAGTCGCGATATACGATCCGAGCGGAAAGCTGGTGGAGACGGTGCAAGTTGATAAGAACGATCTGGATGCCTTCCGGGGAGTCGGGTTATACCTGCCGGCAGGTGATTATACAGCTGTCTGCTGGGGAAACGCTTTCGACAATACCCAAATCAACGGGCTGTCCAATGGAGCCGGCCTTACAGCGCACGAAGTGGCCCATCCCGGTTACTTCAATTCTGCGCGTATACCGACCAACGATGCCCTGTATTACGGCAAACATACCTTTACGGTCAAACCCGGCACGGCCAATAACGAAACAGTGCCATTCACACCGGCTTATATCCGGCTCATCATACAAGCCAAAGGCCTGCCGAGCACCGCTGCCGGCGCACCGCCTTCAGGCTATCCTTATATCAGGGTGAACAACCTTGTACCTGCATACGACTATAATATGGTTACCCACGGTGACCCTACGACATACTATCCGCCGGTAACGGTAGACACGGGCAACAAACAGGCCGAGGCCACCTGCGACGTGCTGCGCTTCCGGGCGGATAACCCGATCACGATAGACGTGCTGGACAACAGCACGGACAATACGGTGCTCCATACCGTTAACCTGAAGCAGTTCATAGCCGACAACAATATCGTCATCGCTGACGGTAAGGAGGTCACCATACCGATCGAGATCTCATTCGAGGGTAAAGTGGTTATCGTCACGCTGCTTGAGAACTGGGGCAACATCCCCGTAAACACGCTGTTCTGATAAAAACAGGCAACGGCCCGGGCCTTCAACAAGCATTGGAAGGATGGAAGCCGGACTAAACATATAAAAAAACAAGCATACAAAGAAAACAGGAAGCAGGAGGCAAGAAGAAAAGATGAATAATGATTTACTGATTCGATCCATGCTTCATAAAAACTAAACGAAAGAGGCGATGAAAACAATAACGATAACCTTATTGCTGTTAACCATGGCGCTGCTATCCGGCTGCACATCGGAGGATTCCGGCAATGAAATCCCTGATCCCGCACATACCGGTGACAGGAATGTGACCCTCGAGGTGCGCATACCCGGTGTACGCACGCCCTCGACCTACGGCATGACCGCGGGTCAGGAAAACCAGGTGGAAGAGCTTACCGTGCTGGCCTACAAAGTTGTCAGCGGCACCGAACAGCTTCAACAGAAGGTC
>NZ_JBHSGN010000211.1:0-5667 GCF_042654545.1 Dysgonomonas termitidis | reverse complement strand
ACCTATATCAGCCAGGAGGCATGGAACGATGAGGTAACCCGTTACGGCTTAATGCCGGACGACCCGTCCAAACCGAGGTTTATGTGACTGCTATGGGAACATGGAGCGATACAGGGATAGAAATACCTTTCGGCAGGACATCCGGCAAGGTCAAAACGCTTTGCCCGAAATGCCGGGAAGGATCGAGGCGTCATAAGCTGGACAAGTCCCTTTCTGTCAACCTGGACGAAGGATTGTACAAGTGCCATTACTGCGGCTTCTCCGGCAGCATCAACCAGAAAAAAGATTATTACAACCACAGGGAAATGGAGAAAAAGACTTACCGCAAGCCTGCATGGCAGAACAATACAAAGCTGTCGGACAAGCTGGCGCGTTACCTTGAAGACGAACGGAAGCTGTCGCAGGCTACCTTAAAGAAGTTCCGGCTGTCGGAGGGCCTGCATTACATCCCGGCCAAAGACAGGAAATGCAATACCCTGCAATTCCCCTACTTCCTGAACGGGGAAGTGGTAAACGTAAAATACAGGACAGGGGATAAAGCCTGGGCCATCGAAGCAGGGTGCGAGCTGATCCTCTATAACCTGGACTCTACGGTTGGAAAGGAAGAAGTGATCATCACGGAGGGGGAACTGGATTGCATGTCATTCGGCGAATGCGGGTTCGAATCGGTTGTCTCTGTTCCCAACGGCGCGAACGGCACGGCTTACCTGGATAACTACATCGAGGAGTATTTCGACGACAAACAAACGGTCTACATTGCCGTGGATACCGACAGGAAAGGCATTATCCTGCGTAACGAACTGATCCGCCGCTTCGGGCCTGAACGCTGTAAGGTTGTCACCTACGGGCCGGGATGCAAGGATGCGAACGAGCACCTGGTGAAGTATGGCCCGGAATCGCTCCGTATAGCTGTCGCCAATGCGGAGGAGATACGCATCGAGGGCATATTCACCCTGCCGGATATCAGGCAGCAGGCCGACCTGCTTTTCAGGGAGGGGCTGCATCCGGGAATGACAACGGGACACAGCGACTTCGACAGGCTGCTGAGCTTTGAAACAGGACGCCTGTGCGTCGTTACCGGGATACCGTCACACGGGAAGAGTGAATTTGTCGATGAAATAGCCGTCCGGCTGAACCTGAACTACGGCCTGAAATTCGCTTACTTCTCCCCGGAGAACCATCCGCTGCCCTACCTGGCGGCAAAGCTGGTATCCAAGTTCACAGGCAAACGCTTCGACAGGGAATCCCTGCGCCCCGGCGCATATGAAAGGGCCTGCGCCCATATCGGGGATAACTTCTCATTCATTTACCCGGAAGAGGACTTCGGTATCGGCAATATACTGGAAAAGGCTTCCTTCCTGGTCAAAAAGAAAGGCATCCGGGTGCTTGTCATCGACCCCTACAATGCGATAGAGCACCAGATGCCTCACGGAACAAATGAAACGAACTATATCTCCGCCTTACTCAGCAAGCTGGTAACATTCGCCCGCCAGAAAGACGTGCTGGTATTCCTGGTAGCCCATCCCCGTAAGATGGAAATGAAAGGCGGCGTACCTACAGCCCCCAACCTCTACGACGTGAACGGGTCGGCGAACTTCTACAACAAGGCCGACTTCGGGTTTACGGTCTACAGGGATTACAGGGAAGACCATGTCCGCGTGGATGTGCACAAGGTCAAGTTCAAACATTTGGGTAAATGCGGGGCGGCTTACTTTAGCTACGACTATGCCAACGGCAGGTATGTCCCGTTTGTCAACGGTAAAAAGGGAAAGGAGGATGATACGGATTACCTGGAGAGCTATTGTCAGGGTAGCCAGTCATCCATCGGCTTTACAAAATCCGCAGAGGAACTGGAACAGGAATTTATCGCGGATACCACGGAAGCCGCAGACCTGCCTTTTTAGGCACAGGCTTATTCTTCATCCGGCTGCGATAAGCGTTTGAAGAGCACCGACTGTGTATTCAGTGCGCTTTTCTCTTCGTCGGCCAATGGACGCGGGAAGATATAGGGATAGAGGTTCTTCAGGTGGTTCAGCCTGTCGGCAGGGTCCTGAAGGGCCAGTATATCATCCATGATCTTATTGATAATATCCTCCTTTGTGAGCCTGCCGATCAGTGTATCCCTTAATTCCCTGCCCAGCAGGTTGGCACTCCCCCTGGGACGCCCGTTGGGATTGTTGGTAGTACCTTTCTTCAAACCGCTTTTTCCTTTTACTCCGGCCATATCATTTTTGTTAAATACAGGATTTACAAAAATAACCCGCCGCTATCGGCTTCCATACCACCGTAGCGGATACTTATTTACATCTACACATCTTTTTGCACAGGGAACAGCCAAAGACCGTATCAATCCCTTTATTTGCGGCTTAACAGTCCCGTATGGGCTTTTATAATCTATTTATCTTATAAACAACAGGCTATATGGCAGTAGATATGGGCAGCGCAGCCAGTGGCGCAGGAAAAGGAGCGGCAGCGGGGGCGGCCTTCGGGCCCTGGGGAGCTGTAATAGGCGGTGTGGTAGGTCTGGGTGCTTCCCTGATCGGGGGTAATAAGGCAGCCGGACAGCGCAAGCTGATGGAGGACTACCTGAACAGGCAGGATACGGAAAATAAATCATTTTATAACGCCAATGCTTTATCGGACTATACACAGCGGACGGATGTACAGAACCTGATGAAGCAGTTGAGGGACAACCTGGGCAGGCAGAATAAGACGATAGCCAATACGGCGGTTGTCACGGGAGCCACGCCGGAACAGCAGGCAGTAGCCAAAGAACAGGCCAATAAGGCTATCTCCGATACTTATGCGAATATCGGGGCAATGGGCCGGCAGTGGAAAGACCGTGTTACAGACCGTTATTTATCGCGCAGGGAAAGCATAGCCAACCAGCGCATGAATATCATGCAGGGCAAGGCTCAATCGGGAGAGAACCTGCAAAGCAACGGGCTGAATATGCTGGGTAATTCGGCGGGAAGCCTGCTAAGCATGTGGGGGAAGTAATTCAATAAAGTGAAAAACTAAAAGTGATAAGTGAAAAGTTATGGTTTATAAGTGCTTACTACTTTCAACTTCATTTTTCATTTTTAGTTCTTCGTTTAAGAATGTTCTTCGTTTTTCACTTATCACTTTTCATTTAAAAAAATATGATCTTGGACGATATACTGGTTAAGGACAAAAAGAAGGGTGTAAACACCTTTCTTCCTGTGGATGAGCAGGAGTTGGCAGTTAACAGTAAACAGTTAGCAGTAAACAGTCATCAGTTAACAGAGGGTTTTGATAATCTGCAAGCAACTACCGGGCAAAACGGGGACAATTTGCCAGCAACAGGACAGCAATATGAGGGTGTAACGGCAGCTAGACAAAGCAATCTGTTAGCAAACGGTAGCAACCCGGCAGCAGGAACAGCAACCCGGCAGGCAGTAAAATACCCAAATAAGCCGCAGGGACTGAATGACGGCGAGTATGAACACCTGCTTAAATACTTTACTCCCGAAGCGTTAATCAGGTTTACGGCCCCTTTCGATCCGGATGCAGGGGAAAATATATTGCAGCGTTACTATGAATCTGCCATACCCAAACCTGTTGCACCGGATGAAAAGAAAGTCAGGAACGCACAACTGATAGCTTCCATTGCCGACGGTATAGGCTTACTGTCCCAGATGTACAGCTATGGCAAAGGCGCACATGTGGAAAAACGTGATTACAGCCAATCCGCCCTGTCGCAAGCAACAGGCAGGGCCAAAGAACTGGAGAACCGCTATATGCAGCAATCCGCACGGTATAATGACGGCCTGTTCAATGCCCGCCTGAAAGATTTCCAACGGATGCTGGATGATTACAATACCGGAAAGAAGGGTATTCAGGGCGTCCTGGCAGCAAAACAAAAGCTGGATCAGGCGCAGGCCCAGTTCGAAGACAAACAACGCCTTGCCTATGATAAACTGGCGCAGGAGCAAGCAAACAAAGATAAAGACCGCAAAGTAAGGGAAGATAACCAGAAGAGCCTGGACAGCTACCGTAAAGCGATGGTAGCGCAGGGATGGTCGCGTGTTGGCGATGCTAAAAACAGGACGTCGGCATACGTGAAAAAGGTTTCTTCATCCGGTGGCGGTAAGAACACCGGCTACCGGATGGTGATCGAGGCTAATCCGGCTGATAGGGAAGCCGTCAGAGATAACCAACTGGGAGCGGATGTGCGCGTATTTGAAATGTCCAAAGGCGAAATAGACAGGTACACGCGGGAAGCATTGTCCGATCCGGCATTCAAAGCCAGATATCCGCAATATGACCGTAAGCCCGGACTACCGGGTGAAGCCCCCAGGTCATTTACCGAAAAAGAAAGGACGGATATAGCCGCCGCCTACTTGCAGGAACAGTATAACAACAGCTTTGCTTCAACTCCCGCCGCTCCTGATTATTCCGTCCCGTCGACAGGTGGAAGTAACACATACCGGCAATGGGAACAAAACAACCGGCTTCCGGGGTTTGGCAACAATGTTCCTCCTGCTACACAGCCTGTAGCGCCGTCAAGTCTTCCCGTACAGGCGGAAGAGGCGGAAGAGGCAGGGATACCGGAGGAAGAGGAAGAAGACGAAGAGTTCCCATCGGTGGGTAATATTGCTAATTTTTAAAAAGGAAACGTTTATGCCTGATAAATTTTATATAGACAGCAAAGGTAACATACGCCTGGTTCCGGAAGGAAAGGAACAAAAATTTCTGTCTAAATATCCCGGTTCGAGGGAAGCCACACGTAAGGAATTGTCCGATTTCGAGGACAGGCGGGTACAAAACGGCATATCAACCCCACGAGGGTCGGATATTCAGGACGGACAAGGCCGTTCTGCGGCTATAACTCCGGCAAATCAACCTTTAAATGGCTTTAACTCCGGTTTTGGGGCTAATCAACCTCAAAAAATGAAGACCAGGTTCAAAGATGGAACAGAAGGTTATGTCGATATTCCGGTAAACACAAATATTTCCCAATTAAAAGAGCCGGATCTGTCAGGAATTTCCGCATTTAAAGGTAAGCCGTTAAAAGAAACCATTAGTAATACCATGCAAAATATGCCCGTTAGCCCGGAAGCATACTTCGATATGTCCGTCGACAGGTACAGGCAGGAAAAAGACTGGGTAGAGCAGGTGAAGAACGACAGCAGCCTGTCCGAAAATGTAAAGCAATCCCTTATCAATGACTATCTGGCTAATACCCGTACTCCTGATTTAACGGTAGCAGATAAAGACCTGCCGCCTGCCGCTAAAGACTGGCTGGAGAGGAACAAGGTATCGAGGGAGCTAACACATTACAACCCTTCTGTTACGGGTGGCGGCTCTTATCCGACTACCGTAAAAGAGAATACCCCGGAACAAACCGCATTTATAAAAGACTATATCGCCAATAGTGAAGAAGGTAAACGCTATGCACAGGCACATAAGGAGTTTATAGGGCAATTAGAGGGTGATGCGGACATTCTGCTTAACCGGATTGAAAGTATAAGGGAAGCATCGGAGAAAAATAAGGAAGCATACGCCGGGCGGCACAATATAAGCGCATGGAGCCTGAAAGGAACCAATTACCGGAATGATGCCATACTCGGTAAAGCCGCCAACCTGCTAAAGAATACCAAACTGTTGTTATCTGCAAGCAAAGAAGGCGACGGATTCAGGAAA
>NZ_JBHSGN010000210.1:0-2435 GCF_042654545.1 Dysgonomonas termitidis | reverse complement strand
GCCTCCGAACCGTACGTACACATTCCTGCGTATACGGCTCTCCATTAATTCATTCAGTCTAATGTACCTGCGTGTATCTTGTGATGGCATTTTATACATACTGCTAACGTTTTTCGTTTACGAGCAATCATCTTAACTTCCCATTCGGATTTGCCTTTCAGGTCTTTGAGTTTACGGACGTGGTGCATTTCGAGTTCGTCGGTCGAACCGCAAAGTTCACAAACTCCGGCTTGCAGCCTCGTTATAAGTCCATTTCGACCTCCTGTTATAGCAATCGTGTTAGGAAGACTGTCATTTAGATTCACATCAGGTGTTTCGTTACGTTTGAAACCTTTGTCGTAAAATTCTCGATAAAAAGTGTGCCCCCTCTTATTGGTGTAAGGAATAGCAAATACACCTTTCTTTTTGTATTTTGCTATTATCTTTTTCTTGGAAGTACGGTATTTGCCTGCATACGTTTTATACATGCTGTACTCCATGATATTATAGAAGGAGTCGATAATACAGCTATTATTTGCGATTGAGTAATAATTGTAGAAGCCTATGATTTCCGAATTATACTGGCTAATGATTTCCAGATCATCCAGATTTCTCATATAGCTACGTCCTGTGGGCTTCCAAAACTCCGTGCCATTTTTCTTAGTGATTTTCACTGCGTTATAGGCTAATAGTTTGTTTCGCATCACTTCGGTTGTTACATAAAGAACGATCTTGTGATCGTAGCTTCTGACTAGATGCCCGTTCTTATCCCTATGGGTATCATTGGAATTGCGTACAAAGATGTCGTATCCAAGAAATTTAGCTGATTTCTGTGCATTGGTTATCAGTGTCTTTTCGTCCGACAGTTCCAACTTTAAGACATTATACAAATAATTTTTGATATCATCTTTAATTTGTTTACAGTCTTCTTTACTTCCAATAACGCTTATTAGAAAATCATCTGCATATCTCACATATTTCAGACGTTTGATATTGCTATCCATTTCATCACCAGCAGGATATTTCAGGCGTTCTTTTATTATTTCTCGTATTTGCTCATTAAGCTGTTTTCTTTGTGTTTCATCGTTTACATTTTCGAGTTTCTTTTTCAGCTTTGCTTTCTGATGTCCAAGTCTTTTGGCAATAGGATTTTCTTTTCTCCTTGTTCCCTTATCAAATCTAAGGATATATTCTTTCATGTATTTGTCAAACTTGTCTAGATAGATATTAGCCAAAATTGGGCTGATAATTCCACCTTGCGGAGTTCCACTATACGATTTGCGAAATACCCAATCCTCGATATATCCGGCATTAAGGAATTTACGGATAAGTCTTATGAACCTATCATCTGCTATGCGCTCTTTCAGCATACTAATCAGTATTTCGTGATTAATATTATCGAAGAATCCTTTAATGTCGCCCTCGATAAACCACCTTGTACCATTACACGAATTCTGAATGCTTTTTAGAGCAGTATGGCAACTCTTCTTAGGTCTGAACCCGTGAGAAGATTTCTCAAAACTACCTTCATAAATTGCTTCCAGAATAAGTCTGATTGCCTCTTGCAGAAGTTTATCATAAAATGCAGGAATGCCCAAAGGACGTTTCTTTCCATTTTTCTTTGGAATATATGTCCTTTTGGAAGGATAAGGATGATACGTTTCATCTTTTAACGTATCAATCAACTGTTTAACTTTGGATATACTAAAGCCGTCAATGGTTTTCCCATCGACACCTTTGGTCATGTTGCCTGGTTTAGCATAAATGCGCTCATAGGCAAGATAATACATTTCCTCGTTAAACAGAATCCTGTACAGCCTTTCAAACTTGTAAGTCAAGTCGCTGCTGTGTTCGGTTAGACTGTTTAATACTTTTTCCGGATTTCTCATGTCTCTCACAATTTCCTTTAATCATATTAAACTGAATTAACTGCCCCCCTTCGCCGTGCAGTTTTACCTGCGTGTACAAGGCTTTCCCTTGCTCAGACTACTACGGAGGCTCTGTTACCATGTCGGATATTCAGGGGCAGACCCCATAGCCTTACAACTGGCTTTCCGATTTAGGTAATCCCCGTTTAGGTACACAATAACATAATCTGAAATTCAGATTAGTTTGGCAGATAGATTGTCGGATACGACTTTCGTCCTTTACTATGTATGTAGTTGCGTCGTAGTAAGTTCTTTTGCTCAAAGCCCCTGCAAGGTGAGCTTGAGTACCACGATATGACGGGTTTCGATTCTTTTGAAATCGTATAACTACCTTACGTCAAAGCCTAACCATCTGACCGCTCAGACTATCGTTCAATCAATACAGACTTTATCCTCATATCTATCGTTTCATCTAGCCACTCAGTCGAGACAGGGTAGTTTGTCCACTTGTGGCGTTCCCGAGCATGCTACACTCCCCGTCGTCTTTCGTTGACGGATAAGCCGGGTGATGATAGGTTATTTTTTCAA
>NZ_JBHSGN010000209.1:0-851 GCF_042654545.1 Dysgonomonas termitidis | reverse complement strand
CCGGCTGGAAGCTCCTGTCAGCGGAATGCTTATAACAGCGCCGCAATTGGAGGCAGGTTCCACCCCGTCTCAATACCAGCCTACAGACGGGACGCTTTCCTATGTAGAAGATTACGGGGCCTGGTTTTCTAAAGGTGGTATCGGGGGTACGATACAAAATCCCCTGTTAAAGCTGAACAATGACGGCTCCATCAGTTCCCGCGACAACTCTTTTGTTATCAATCCCGACGGCACGGGACACTTTGCCTCGGGACGCTTTAAATGGACAAAAGATACGATAAGCCTGCAGGACGTAACGATCAAATGGGAGGACTTCGATCCGGAAGCGCAGGAAAACCTGTTGCCCAAGTCCGTAAGCCTGAGCGGTACGGATATATTCCATTATCCGGATAAACCTGAAGAGGCCTGCGATCCCGTGGAGATCACCATCTACGCCACTGAGCATAACTTTACAGGGACAACAAGGAAATGGCAGTACCTCTCCCCGGAATCAGTATGGAAAGAATTAGCAGGTAATAATAAGGATTTTATACAGGTATCGCCTACAGGCCATTACTGGGAGGGAAGGGATGTTTTATCCCTCCGCTATACAGCGACTTATAAAGACGAAGCATTTGAGGATATTTTCTCCATTTATAAACAATTTGACGGGCAAAGCGCGTATTCTATCTATATAAACTCTTCCAACGGTTCCGTATTTAGAAACGGAGCTGTCTCAACGCTATTGTCGGCAAGGGTATATAAAGGCAGTGAAGATGTGACCGGAAAAATACCGGATATGAATTTCAGGTGGATAAGGAGCAGTAAGGATATTGCCGGCGATGCTCTATGGAACAGCGTGGATCATACGG
>NZ_JBHSGN010000208.1:0-612 GCF_042654545.1 Dysgonomonas termitidis | reverse complement strand
GTTCTTTAACGATAAATACAACTCGAAATTTGATGAACCTTTGATTATCCCCCCATTCTTAATCCTTTCTGTATTTTTAAAGCGTAAGATCAATTCATCCAAAAATACGGAAACACTCTTTACTTTTGTCACCTCTTTTTTAGTTGTATTTATATCAAAATAATGAGACCACTGGACTGGCGACCAATCAACCCCTTCCAGTTCCCACTGCTCCACAACTTTAAGATACTTTAGCCTTATAGCCATCAGAAGCTGGTTCTTTTCCGTTTCTTCACTGGTATTACCTGCGAAAGACTGGGCATTTTGGTTCCAGCTTTTTCTTTTGCCTGTGATTGATAATACTTTGGGAATCCTTGCGTAACCGGTTTTAAACAGAATCATTTCTATCCTTACCAGTTCCGGATTCTTTGTATTTGCTTTGCCTTTAAAATTTACTGAATACATATTAATTCGTTTTAAGTGCCCTTATGTAGTCTCAAAATTGCCTACATGAAAAAGGTACTAACGAATAGGTAAGGCCTAACCAAAAGGATTAAAAACCAGTAAAATTTAACATTTTAACAGTTTTAAGCTATTAGTCCGGCGTTACGGCTATATGATTAAATAATTGTT
>NZ_JBHSGN010000207.1:0-1078 GCF_042654545.1 Dysgonomonas termitidis | reverse complement strand
TTGAGTCTGTTCACATTTCCTTCCACCAAGCCATTGGTCCATGGATAACGTATAGCATTACAAATTGCATCCCTGTCCCGGATTATTCCATTGACAAAAGAATTTATATTCTTGATATTGAACTGTTTTATTTCGGTTATCCAAGTATCTAGGGCATCTTCATTATCGCCATTAATAATCTTACGGAAAGACTGGCTAATATACCGTAATTCTTGCAGTAAGCTACTGGATGTAATAATTTCCTGAGCAAACTGGCTTTCACGGTTGCGTTTGCCTGTAGCTTCGCAGACTCCCCATTCGGGATTCGATACATATATAGCCAATTTACGCGCCGATATGGCTCCAAAGCGAATTTTCATTTCGATTTGCGGACTTATAGCCTGTTGTTTAACTTTATACTTGCCGGATTTATAGTCAGGAAAACAATAACGGAACCATTGGTAAAAAGGCGCAACCTTACCACGGAAACCTTTCCGGGAAATAGACCGGAATATATCCTTGACAGTTAACCCTTTGCGGCACCCTCCTTTTATTTCATCCAGATAATCCTCATAATTATTCGTGAATGTTCTGAACCTGGGGTGTAATTCCTGTCTGGCTAAATAATACCGCACCATGTTCCGGTTGATATGTAGGGTCTTTGCAATCTGCCTTTGAGAGAATCCGGATTTACTTAAGCGATGGATCTGTTCGAACAGTTCCTGCCGGCGATGAAGAGATGGTGGCCGAATAAAATCGATATCGGTACCGGTATCCGGCATATCAGAGGGCACATTTATATTTTCCGGATGAATATCCGGCGTTCCCTTTTTATGTTCTTCAGTAAAGGTTTTCTTTATTTCCTGATAGCGCAGGAGTACTTCGTCATAAATAGTATCACTCAGATTTTTTACCAGATGGAACTTATCTGCGATCTGGGAACTTCCGGGCAAAGCATCAGTGATAGCCTTGGCATAACTGCTGGCCCTGTCTCTGGTAACATATTTGACTTGCGGATATCCTGACAGCCATTTAACGACATCGGCATAGTCTCTGGAAGCCAACAAATCGATGGGGTGTCCGGTTTTAGCGTTGACAA
>NZ_JBHSGN010000206.1:0-1459 GCF_042654545.1 Dysgonomonas termitidis | reverse complement strand
TTTATGTCAGGATGTTAAGAGGAAACAGGCACTGCTGGGGAGCAACCTGTCAGCAATAAACATCCTGACGGTACGCGGTAACGCTACTTGGGAGGCCGGTTTTCTGCCTCTCTTTTTAAGTTACCGATACTGTCCGTATGGCTTAAAAAACCCGATATTAAATCCTTCGGTAAACAGACTTTCCACAGCGGTCAGTCTCTGCCGCAAGTTCCTGCATTAGTTCACAAAGGCGAGAGGAGCAAACTTTTTTAAGCGGACTTCAAAGCCGCAACAATTATGTAGTATTCTCTCTCGGAAAATCCGTCTACCGGAAGGAAGTTCTCTCTATGACACAATACCATTGATATATTCTGTTTTGTGTTTCAGTACGAAGAATAATCTGTTAACCAGTTTACGCGCCACCTTTACGATGGCTTTGCTTGGAGCCATCCTTTTGCAGTTATGCGTGTAGATCAGGTTCATTGCAGGATCTTGCCGGATTGCCACCCACGCGGCCTCAATCAGATTACAGCGCATAGCAGCGTGCTTGCGCACGGTAATATCTCCTGTCCCATCTTTTTCTCCGCTTGAATGACACATGGGGATCATACCGATATAAGCCGCCAGTTGTTCGGCATTCCTGAAACGGGATATGTCGCATATCTCCGACAGGAACACCATACCCGTGGCCTGACCGATACCCGGAACTGTCATGATTAACCGTAGCGGTTCGCGGAACTGTTCCGTCCTGGCCAGAGCCCGCAAGGCCCGCGTCATCTCCAGCTTCTGCCTGCGCAATTCCTCCAGATGCCTGATCCGGATGTCAAGCGACTGACGGCCGACAGATGTGAGTGTCTGTACCTCCTTCAGCCAGACGATGAAGCGCTTCGACCAATTAGAGTACGGCTCCAGATACTCTACGGGAATCTCTATCCCCAGATAGCGTAACTGTGACTTGATGCGGTTCTTCTGCCGGGTCATGTCTTTCGTTATCGAGTTTTTCAATCTTATCAAAGAACGCATCTCCAATGACACACTGTCCGGCGTGTAGATGCCTTTCAGCTCTTTAGCCCGCAGGCTTCGCGCCAGTTTTCCACTGTCTATGGAATCGGTCTTACGCAGCTTTTCACTGCTTTTGGTCGGAACATCGGCCGGATTTACAACAATATTATCAATTCCTAACCCTGTCAATCTTTCATGTATCCAAAAACCACAGAATCCCGCTTCGTATACCGAGTGATAATCCGCTCCCGGATAATTCGTGACCAGAAACTTATACAACGCTTCCGGTTCTGGTATTTGGCTAAACTTCTTCATTACAGAGGTTTCCGACAAAACTGTTACCGACCAACTCTTCAAATGAACATCTATCCCTACATAGATATTTTGTCCTTTGAAATCTAATTCCTTTCTTTGTCTCATAAGCTATATTCTTTGAGGTTAATAAGTAAGTAATCTCTATTACTAAAATTAACCAAAA
>NZ_JBHSGN010000205.1:0-995 GCF_042654545.1 Dysgonomonas termitidis | reverse complement strand
GTCTTCAAGATGCTTTTTAACTTAGACAAATCAGAGAGTGTTCGCCGAAGTTCCATATCAGAACGGCTTTCTAAGATTGATGCGGACTTCTTCAAACAAATATATGAATGTATTTATGAACAATTCTCAGCAGCCTATTCATCGACAGAAAAAGAGGAATATAATCTGATACGAGTTGATTCTTCAATGGTAAGTGAAGCTTGTAGCAAACTCTTAGAAGAAGGTATTGACCATAAAAACGGAAAGAAGTCAGTTAAGTATAGCATTGCTTTTGATGGCATTTTACCTTGTGATGTTAAGATATTTACAGACTCCAAATACTCTGGCGAAGAAACAGCTTTACCTGAGGTTATAAGAAGTCATGTGAAACAAGAAACCGGACATCACAATATTTACATTTTGGACAGAGGATTGCAGTCAGCTAGAACCATGAAAGATTTTTCCGGAGAATCTATCCCTTTTATAATAAGAGCAAAAGAGAATCGAAAACATGTTGAACTAAAATCCTTGAAAAGCGATGATATTGATCTAGACTTGGGTAGTTTGATGCTTTTGAAAGATAGTGAAGTTTATTTATATACCGGTAAGCCTATTAATAATAAACGAGGTAATATCCATTACAAAGAAGAGCTGGTAGAAGTACCTTTTCGCTTAATTGTAGCACAAAGCAAAGATGATCCTGATAAAGAATTTTGGTTTATCACCAATGTGCTTAACTTATCAGCCAAAGATATTACGGACGCTTACAGGCGAAGGTGGGATATCGAAGTATTCTTCCGATTTATAAAGCAGGAACTAAATGTGAGTACTCTTGTGTCACTCAATAAAAATGGAATAAAAGTTATCCTATATATGACTTTGATTGTGGCTATACTTATCTTGATATATAAACAGGCTAATAAACTTGGATATAAAACTGCTAAAAGAAGATTTTCCATGGAATTGAGAAACCTGATTATATCTATGATTGTTGTGCAGTGTGGTGGTGATCCTTC
>NZ_JBHSGN010000204.1:0-644 GCF_042654545.1 Dysgonomonas termitidis | reverse complement strand
CTCCCCGGCGATGATGACCAGGTCGGACTTTTGCAGGCCGCCTGTCCTGCTGTCCAGCTCCCGGAATCCCGTAGGGGAGCCGCTAAGGCATTTATTGGTCTTATTGGCCTCGATGATCGAGTATACGCCTTTGATGGCATCCTGTATCGTCGTTACCGGGTTCTGCGGCATGCTATAGAGGTTTTTCAGTACCTGGCCGCAATATGCCGTAATGTCGGCTATATCCGTAGAGTCCGTATAAGCTTCGAGCCTGACCCTATCGGCCAGTTGCACCAGCTTGCGCCGTGTATCGAGGTCGGAGAGCCGCAGGGTATGGCTGTACACCTGTGTTACTTCCGTCAGTTCGCCCATCCCTGCCAGCTCCACAAGCTTTATTTCGCCGGTTCCGGCTTTATACAGGCTTGCTATGCCGGCGATATCGGGCTCGGCGCCTTTGGCCTCTATCTCCCTGAAGATCCTGAATACCCTCCGGTGGAAGTCATCATAGAAACAGTCTTCGTGCAGGATGTCCCGGACTTCATCATATCCGTGGCGGTTGGAGATAACCGTACCGAGCACGATCTTTTCCAGTTCCGGGTCATGCGGCGGCATATATGCCGGAGTATCTGTATGTACCTGCTTTTTCATCTGGTGTATACCCTGTT
>NZ_JBHSGN010000203.1:0-1828 GCF_042654545.1 Dysgonomonas termitidis | reverse complement strand
ATATGTTTGACCCTTTTCGCCAAAATAAAAATGTCCCCTGTCGGAATATAAACCAACAGGGGATTTTTATGTAATTTAGATTTACCCTCCTGGTCGATGGGTTAAAACTAAAATTACTATGACAACAAAATTAGCAAACATTCTTCATTGCTATGCAATGGGGATGGGTATAAAAGGTATCAGCGCGACCTTTGAGCTATCCCGTAACACAGTGCGCAAGTATGTGCGTTTGTTTCAAGAGAGTGGTATGCCAATGGAGCAGCTTCAGTCCATGCCGGCGAAGCGCCTTGAGGAGATGTTTGGAAGCAGCGGTGAGAGGGAACGTACCCCTTCAGTGCGTCAGTTGGAACTGGAGGCGCTCTTACCTGAGTATGCCGCAAGACTTACACGCAAAGGAGTGACAGTAAAATCTTTGTATGAAGAGTACCGGCGAGAGCATCCGGGTGGATTCCGTCATGCAAGTTTCGGCGCGTACATACAACGTTATCGGCTTGTATCACGTCCGGTGGGTCACGTTGAGCATTACGCCGCAGACCAGCTGTATATTGATTTTGCGGGCGACCGTCTAGAGGTTGTTGATGAGCAAACAGGCGAAGTCAGATCCGTTGAAGTTTTTGTAGCCATCCTTCCTTGTAGCCACTATACCTACTGTGAGGCAGTCTGGTCGCAGAAGAAAGAAGACCTTATAAAAGCATGTGAGAATGCACTACACTTCTATGAGGGTGTGCCCTTTGCAATCGTCCCTGACAATTTGAAGTCGGCGGTAACTCGGAGCAATCGCAATGAGCCGGTTATTAACGAAGACTTTGCCGCTTTTGCCGAGCATTATGGTTGTAGTGTATATCCGGCACGTGTCAGGCACCCAAAAGACAAAGCCCTTGTAGAGAACGCTGTAAAACTGATGTACAAGTCTGTTTATACCGATCTCGAAGGTCTGATGTTCCATGATTTGGAATCACTCAATGCCTGCATTATCCAATCTCTAAGTCGTTTCAACGAGAGAAAACTTACCGGACGCAATCAGTCTCGCAGGCAGTTGTTTGAAGAGGTAGAAAAAGACTATCTACGAACTTTACCCTCTGTGCGGTATCAGATGAAGGAACGCAAATCTGTGACCGTGATGCGTAATAGCTATGTAACTCTCAAGAAGCATCATTACAGCGTGCCAAAGGAATATGTAGGCAAGCGTGTCGATATTGTTTACGATGCTGATACTCTCGATATCTTCTATGGCCTGCGGCTGGTAACAACCCACCAGCGTGATGACACTCCCTATGGCTACACTCGGAAGGAGGCACACAATCTTCCCGGTAGGCATGGTAGCTACGAAAAGGATCTGGACGAGGTTTTTGAACGAGCTACTCAGATAGATAATATCGTCTTGCTTTATCTCAAGGATGTAGCATCGCAGAAGAAATATATGCCTCAGGCCTTCCGCTCATGCAGAGGTATCCTAGCCTTGGAAAAGACCTTCGGACAGGACAGGCTTGTGGCGGCATGCGCCTGTGCTTCATTGATGCGCGTTTACGGATATCAAGATGTTATCGGTATCCTGAACCGGGGCGATGATGCAGACTTTCTGCCACAGGCTGATCAGGACTCGGACACCAACTTATCACTTCCGCACCACAAGAACATCCGTGGACGTGAATACTTCTCAAAATCAACAACAAAAACTAACAACAACAATGGAAACAAATAATAAAACCGCACCCGTTACTCAGGAGAAAGACCAAAATATCATTTCTCTGGATCTGATGAACCGTATGAAGCTGCATGGTATGGCTGCCGCCTTTAAGGAAAGCCTGCAGTCCACCGTTGCCGAGTC
>NZ_JBHSGN010000202.1:0-610 GCF_042654545.1 Dysgonomonas termitidis | reverse complement strand
TCCTTACTGGACAACTCATCTATTCGCTGTGCTTTGATACGGACGGCCTTGTCGAGCATCCGGCGGTTCAGCTCTTTGTCTTCGGGTGTCCTTTCTGGTACAAGGTAGAGTTTGGGGAACTCGTACAAGCGCTTGCCGTTCCTGTAGATATCGAAGTAAATGGACTGGCTGCCGCCGGAGAGTTGTTTAAAGCGTATCTTTACCGGCTCCTTTGCTTTGGGTTGTTTCCTGCTGGTTGTCATAAGGATCAATATTAAATTAAATACTAAAAAATCAAGAAAGAAAAACTAAAAAGAATAAAATTAAAAATTAAACCGGGGGCAAGATACAAACAAGGAACGACATGGCAAAGGAAAATAAGGATTAATTACCTTTTGATATATATGTTTTTAAATAGCTAATAATCAGATATTATATAAATACAAGAAACATAATAGTTTACGAAAAACAAACAAAGTAACAATTATAAAAATCCATAAGTAACAAACAGGTAACAAATAATGGATAAAAAACGATTATGGAAATGAAAAATAAAAATCTATTTTTATTCTTGTTAACTAATATAAATAGCTATATATAAGTGTATTTAGTTTCATACATATCACTTTTA
>NZ_JBHSGN010000201.1:0-5125 GCF_042654545.1 Dysgonomonas termitidis | reverse complement strand
TTAAACATATAGCAAAAAGACAGCAATATATTAATTAAAATAGTATATTTGAAATATAAAAGAGCATTGTGATAACACAATGCTCTTTTATAAATATGTTAAAAAGATTAAGCCCTGTTGTTCAACTTATCCAAAACTTTATCTTGTCTAACATCATACTATTATAGCCCATGTCGGTAAGTATCAGGTTATCCACTAGATTTATATTTAAATAGCCGCAAGCTGTCTTCAGGGAGTTCATAGACTCTATATCATCGCTACTTTCTTTCAGGTTACCCGACGGATGGTTATGCGCCATTATAATACCCGATGCGTTGCACTGTAACGCTATTTGGATGATTATACGGATATCTATAACCGTCCCGGAATAGCCCCCCTTACTTATCTGCGATACGCCTATAATCTTTAGTCCGTGGTTCAGGTACATAACCCATACTTCCTCGTGATGCCTCATAAACCCGTTGAATACCGGTAAGAATGTTTTTGCGGCGTCTTCCATATTGATTATTGTTTTCATTTTGTCCGATGGGTCGGCGTTGTACGAAACTTTGATTTTAGGCAGTTTGTAAGCCTTTGTTGAATTCTTATTGATAGTCATTTTATAAGAATTGCGATAAAATAAGAACGCCCCCGTAGGTGTGACTATCACATATACGCAGGGCGAATAAGTTGTTAGTTCTTTCGTTCTAACCACCATAGGGGCGTTCCCTTATATCTTGTTAAAATAAAATCGGTTGATTTCTTTTGCCCAAGATTAATATGTAATAGTCGAAAGCAAAGTAAGGTATTTAGTTTTGGATATGCAAGTTTTTGAGGATATATTTTTTCAATATACTTATAATACACCCCCTTTTCCGGTTAGTTTGTTAGCAATGCGGGTTCTCAACTCCTTATCATCAATAAGGGCAATATCTGCCATCAGGTCAAAAATCTTATCACTAAGAAATTTGCGAAAATTCACTATTTCGTTATCTGCTTTTAACTCCTGCCAATTCCCTGATTTAGACCATACGGACAATGTTTTCTCCGAAAGGTTAAGGATATTAGCGGCTTCCTTTTGTGGTCTGCCTTGTATAACTACAAGGTCGTAAGCCTTTTTCTTTAGTAGATTGTAATCAATTTGCTCTAACGTTATTTTTTTTTCTTTCATATACTTGTTTAATTTGGTATTATAAGACACAACAAACGCGCCTTTTTATTATAAACCTTACAATTTTATTTGATAATCAGCCGATTATTTCTATATCTTTGCATTCAGATAACCGCCTAAGGCTCTGCTATGGCATATCTACGGTTCGCGGGGGAAACGCCAAGAATCTGCCAAAGAAAAAGGACGGGTTAACTCACCCGCCCTTTTATTTTTTAGCACATTGGAGTTACTTTATATTTGCCTTCGCTATCAATTCATTTAAATAATCGTAATAAACCCATACCATTTTATTATTTAGAGTTTCGCTGACGCCTATAAACTGTCTCTTAGGTATTCTAATCACCGAGCCCACTTTCTTTAAAGCCATTGTTTTACAAAATTGAGCTTTAGCGTTAGCCCTGGCATTATTCCGGCCTTTGCTTATTGTTCCGTTTTTATTTTTCATAACCCTAGGAGCAAGCAAATAATATTGATACCACCACCATTTTTTCATTTTCATACTCACCCGGATAATTGCCCCCTCATTATGAAATCCGGCATATGGAATATCAGTACCTACCACGCAATGATCTAAGCTTCTTTCCATTACACGAATACTTTGCATCAGGTTCATAGAATTGGTCCTACCTTGCAAAATCCTTTTTCCACCCAAAGGGCTGACTTTGTTAGGCCATGGAGTAAGGGAAGTATCGGTAAAACCATTATTCACAAAGCTATGTTTAAAATGATTAACACCCTCGACCCCTGCTATTACTGGCCGTGCCCGTTCTAATTTTTGCGCGATATCCTTAAACCGGGGTACTTTGTTTTTTTTAGACATAACACCCCCCTCTGTCAATAACCTTTTCGCGTTCCCCGGCTGCAATATCTTTCAGCCTGTTACGTTCTTTTAACTCCGCCAATTCTTTTTTTGCATTCCGGCCCAGATACTTATCAAAAGTCGATTTAGATATAAAATATTTCGGGGCGATAAGTTCTTCATATATTTGTTTTTGATTCCGCCACCCCTTTTTCTTTTCTTCCAAAACTACATTTTGTATTTCTATTATTTTCAACAATAAATACTCTTTATTGTAAGCCATATGGATGTGATTTTAAGCGTTTGTACTCACTATTGCCCCTATACCCTTATTGCGGATAGGCAAGGCAACAAAACGTTTATCAAAGCCCACTATTGCCGCCCGTTCTTTCGGGTCGTCCATCGTTGCGTACATATGTATATCGCCGTCCGCTTTCATTACCTCATCGCCTTGGAACGCAAACGAACAAAACCCGTCACCATCCATCGGTACGGATGCAAAAGCCTTTTTCTTCAAATCGCTGTCATAATAAGCCGTTTTTGAGAATTGAAGCATACCAAAGCCAGCGAAGCGGTTCGGCTGTCCGTTTACAAAATCCGTAATTGATTTGAACGCCTTAATATCAAACGATATCAAGTCTGTAAGATGTGCGGGGTTCAATACAAGAAAACGATTCTCTAATGGTATATTTGCATTATCAAAATATTCTTTCAGATACAAAATATCTTCAAATGACATACGCTTTCGCCCTTTATATGCCTCGCCTGTTGTTTGTATTACCGGCGTATCGACCGTGTTCTCATCAGGAGCGTAAGCATGTGCGGCTTTTGCTCCTGTGGTGGCTTTTAATACGTTGCGATGACCCATTATTACGCTCTCTAATTGGTTGTATGCGTATTCAATAGCTTCCGGTCTACGGACAAGGGAATTTTCTGTTTCAAACAAATCCAATTCGATGCGTATAGGTGTGTCCTCGCGTTTTACAACCGCAATTGGGTAAGTTGTATTATTTATCAATACATTAGGGTCGATTCCCGCCTCTGCTAAATTCAATGCATCATTATCTACCAATGCGCTGAAATCTTTTACATAATTGAGAAACGAACTATCCGGGTAAAATCTTTCTTTCAGTTGGTTAATCCAAACTTCTTTCTTTAGTCCTGACATACTTAAATTCTTTGATTTATAATTATTTAATTTGTTCTTTTTCTAATAATCGGTCGTATAGTTCCGGGTCTTTTAGCAATGCTTTCGGGTCTTTTTTTCGGTAATCGTCCAGCGTCCAGCCGGCACGATTCCCGCCGCTTGTATGCGGTTGTTTGAAATCTATCTTTTGCAATGGCTCAATATGCTGTAATACCGCGTTTGCCGCATCAAAATCAAGGTCAAATAATACTTTCCATGCACCTTTTGCCGTTGCTACAAATCGTTTTTCGAGGATTGCCGTATTTAACGTTTTATCTATTTTCGCATTCAATTGTGATTTTGTTTGCTCTTTTCTTTTACGTATAAGCCCTATCAAGGTTTTAGGGTTGTTTTTGGCTATTATCAGGAATTCGCTTTTTTCATAAGCCTCTATTGCACCGACCTTAATAGCCGTCTCAACTGCTTTTTCCGGCGTCTCCTCTCCTTTAAGTACGGCAATAGCTTCTAATATTTGTTTTAGGGTTGCATCAGTAGGTAAATCCAAAGCCTCAGCGATTTGTGTAAGTTCATCGCCTGTATTTTCATTTGCTTTTTGATTACTTTTTCCTTGTGGAAATTTTGAACGGGGACAACCACACGCCGAAATCAAAGCTGCCGTTTTGCTGTCAATAGTTATTTGCTCTTTAACTTCCGTGATAAAGCCGTTTTCTTTGGCTTCCTGTGCTGTCATCCACCAGTCGCCCGCGTTCCATTGTTCGTCTAAAATCGAAACATCTACTACTCTATTTTTATATACGTTATAATATTGATTTTCAATATCACGCAGCAATTTTGTAAATGATTCCAAATCTCTTGCATTGCCCTCTTTAGTTCCCGATGGTTTGTGTATCATAAACATACCGTTTTCAGGCATCACAAACGTACTGCAATGTAATGCGATGAATGTTGAGGCACTTGCAACCAACGCGCCGCCCTCGCCTGTAATACGTCCGCTAAAATTCGATTGAATGATATTTACAATTTCAGCGGCGGCAAAGCACGAACCGCCCTCACTATTGATGTAAAGATGTACATCGTTTATACCATCTTCTATAAGGCTGTCAATTTGTGATTGGAATAATGCGGAACTTGACTCTTCGATAGTTCCCGTTATCCTTATCAATGCTTTCCCGCCTTGTTTCAATGCACTGACTCTGAATGAATTTTTTGCCATAAAATAAAATTTTGTTTAAATTCTATGACAAAGTTTGTAAGGCTTGATATTTTAATGAAATATATTGATATAGCTTATAATAAAGTTTGTAAGCCTTACAAACTTTAAACTTTTTTTACTACCTTTGTAGAGCCACCGGCCATTGCAAAATCTTTCGGGATATGTGAGAGGCTTTAGGGTATTTTTAGAAATACCCTTTTTTTATTTTATCATGGAATTAAAAGATAAACAGCAATATAACATAGTGTTATACAACGGAGAAAGGAAAAACGCTACTTACTATAAAAAATACTGGAGGTGGCAACCTCCAATACAAAAGAAGTGGATTATTTTTGAGACAGAGCAAATAAATTGTTTTATAACCTCCGAAAGCACTATTATAAAACTTTCAGAAATAGAATTTATTTTTATTGATGGAATACCCTATAAAACTGACAATTTGATAAAATAATTTTGTTCCGCCGTTGTTCCGCTGTTTATTCCCCTGTTATATTTTAAATAGCATTTTGATATTTAATTTTTGTTCGTCTGTTGTTCGCCTTCCTGTTCGCCTGCGTAATATTTTAACATTTAAACATCGTTCCCGTGAAATCATTTTGACACTTTAATTTAGTTAACCTAAACTTTACGTAATGCTTTACGTAAACGATATTTAGAATATTACACTGCAATAGAAAAAGTATTTAAAACCCCTTTAAACCTCATTTAAAGCCTCAAAAAAAATTCACCTACGATATAAGTAAAATATAAGAAAAATAGTTTTCGTTTTGCGGCGCGTTCGGGGGTGCATCTCTCTCAATCCCTTTAGACAAAAGG
>NZ_JBHSGN010000200.1:0-510 GCF_042654545.1 Dysgonomonas termitidis | reverse complement strand
GCATACGGCAGGCGATAATACCTTTAAGGTTATCCTGGCCGAACTGGCCGTCAACCAGACGCTTGTCGTGCTGGCCAACTGCCGCACACAGGTGGAAACCCTGCTGGGAACCATCTCTGCGGGAGCCACCAAGGCGAGCGTTATCAGCAGCCTTTTGCTGGAGCAGAGTACCGCTTTCGACGCATCTACCATGACGGGCATCCCGATGTGGGGCGAGATCACCAACCAGGCCGTTACATCAGGCTATAATCCCATCGGCGGGCTGAGCGTCAACCTGACGCGTATGCTGGCCCGGGTCAATATCACCAATGGCGAAGTCCTCTTCGACCTGACGGAAGCCTACCTGTACAACCCCCGCCAGAAGGGCAGCATAATCCCTGATAACTGGACCGGTACAGACGTGACTAACCCGACCATCGTAGCAGGAGCCCAGATGGCTCAGAAGACCAGGTTCGGGCCCTTCACCACTTCGGCGACGAACACAATCGACAATAAGATCTATACCTTCGA
>NZ_JBHSGN010000199.1:0-595 GCF_042654545.1 Dysgonomonas termitidis | reverse complement strand
AAGTATCAGATTGCGCTCGATTTACGGCGACAGTAATGTAATCTGCGGATATTATAAGCCGCCTTATCCCGATGGTTTTTTCGATTGGGGCCCCACCGTAGAGATAGATGCCACCGACATAAAACAGATCGCCGATGCAGTGAAGAAATACAAGATAGATACCATCTACAATCTGGCTGCTATATTGTCAGCAACGGCCGAAAAAAATCCTAAGCTGGGATGGGATGTGGGCGTGGGCAGCCTGATGAATTGCCTCGATGTAGCTAAGGAGTTTAATTGTGCTGTGTTCACTCCGAGTTCTATCGGCGCCTTCGGGCCTGATACACCAAAGGACAGGACGCCTCAGGATACAGTTCAGCGCCCGAAAACCGTGTATGGTATAACCAAAGTGATGGGCGAATTGCTTAGCGATTATTACCATGACCGCTGGGGGGTGGATACCCGTTCGGTACGTTTTCCGGGTATTATATCCAACCTTACCCATCCGGGAGGTGGAACTACCGACTATGCCGTAGAGATATATTACAATGCGGTGAAAGAGGAGAAGTTTATCTGTCCGTTGAAGGCCGGAACTTTTATGGATATGATGTATATG
>NZ_JBHSGN010000198.1:0-1495 GCF_042654545.1 Dysgonomonas termitidis | reverse complement strand
TCATAATTAAAACTTCAGACGAATATTTATTTTATTAACATTTTTAAAACAAAAAGAATGAAAACAAATTTCAAACATGCAATTATTGCAGCAACAGCCCTGCTATTAGGATTCAGCAGCTGTTCGAATGACGACGCGAACGCTCCGGCGGACGATCTTCCTACACAAAGCGTGTCCGTGCGTATCCTCGTGCCGTCGACCTATGCCCCTGAAGCGACAGCAGTGGGAGTGACACCTACTATCACCGGAAATACGAACGTATTCTTCGTCGGTGGCGGCGTTATACTGGAAGTTGGTACGCTGAATGCCGCTGAGGCAGCAGCAGGTAAAACATTTACCGATGTGCCGGGTGCCGTATCCGATGTGATTATTGTCGCCAATGGCGGAACTGTGGCAACATCCCCTGCTCTTTCTACAATAGTGAGAAATGATCCGTTATCGAAACTGAACGAGACACTGTTCTTACAGGCCAGCCAGACCAACGCGCAAACAGCTGTTAACTTATTCGGCCGCGCTCCCCTAACAGATGGTGCCGGTGTAAATGCAGGTAAAAAGGTTGCCGCTGTAACGCTGGTTCCTGCTATTTCCCGGATTGAGATTGGCGAGATAAAGGCAGATGCGGGCGCAGCTGTTAAATTGAAGAGTTTCAAACTGACAGGGATTTATATCAACAATACATACACACAACTCGGTATTGACTATGTAACTAAGCCGACTCTGGCTACAGAGATTCTAAACTATGACAAGGCTAATGCAAAATGGATAGACGGTAATTACCCTGCACGTTTCAAAGATGAATGGGCCAACGCATCGGTTACAGACGCTACCAGCTTTAAACCGGCCGGCACCGACAAATGGTCTTATTTTGTATTGCCTGTAAAAGCATCGGCAAATGGAACTGAAATCAGCTCGGTACAACAAGGTGCGGTTCCCCATATCGTCTTTAAAATAGAGGATATAGATTACGATGATGCCGCATACCAGGATGTTGCCGGTCCTTATTTTATTACTATTAAAAACCTGAAAGTAGGCGGAGCTGATTTAACAGAACTGGCACCGGGAAAAGTATACAGCTTAAATGGCGGTGTAGCCGGTGATCCTATTCTGATAGGAGGCGGAAATCTGTCACCGGATCCGGAAACAAATGCTACTGAGGAAGTTGTTGTGAGTGCTACTGTAACGCCATGGGAAGGCTTTGACGTCGATCCTGTATTCTAATAACAAATATTGAACCCCTCACGGGAGAGGCCCGGGCTTACACACTGTCCGGCCGCTCCGGTGAAACCAATCAAAAACCTTCAGAAGGGACGGGGAAGGGTTCCGGGTATAACGCACCGGAGCCTCCCCTCTCCCGGGAGGGTTTATCATAAAGCGGTTCACGGTAACTTACCGGAAACGGACTCTGTAAAACGGTATAATAAACGATACGACAACATAAAATAAAGCCAATAAACAAGCAAGCGGTAACGCGGTTATTGCCTGCGATTGCCTTACA
>NZ_JBHSGN010000197.1:0-1195 GCF_042654545.1 Dysgonomonas termitidis | reverse complement strand
GCCGGCTAAACCCCACCGACCTTCCCCACCCTTAGGGTAGCGCCAGGTGTCTGTTGCACAACTAAACAAATTTAATATTTTATGAAAACAGACATTGTTCATGAAAAAATATATATTGAAAATCAACCTGTTATGAATATAAAAAACTCCATTTTATTTTAATTTGTAGCAAAATGTGAGTTGTGCAACAGCCACGCCAGGCTACCCTTAGCAGGAGAAAAAAAAGGTCGAAGCCAACTAAATACGCAGAAACCCGCCCGGCATCACGTCCGGGCGGGAATTTGCTTTTACAGGGCAGGTTAGCAAAACCGTGGATACGGCTACGCAAAATGCTAAAAAACCTCGGCAAACGGCTTGGGATATGGCTTTTAGCCATAGCGGCCCTGATAGCTTACGTTAGAAATAGAAATAAAGAATAACCCATCATTAACCATCCTACAAAACAATAAGATGAAACCAGTTTTAAAGGCAGGCTTTGCAATCCTTTGCTGCCTGTTTGTCTTTGCGCTGCTCTATCTGCCATATAAAGGCTATGCCTGCTTCCGTCAGTTCATCACCGGTATAGATAAGGTAACCGGAGGATACGGACAGGCCCACCCCGCACCGGCAGACTATTACGCCCTGCTGGCGGTATTGCTGTTGCTGGCGGCGCTGGCAGCTATGGCCGTCCGGCGGTGCGACAGCGTGTATTTCTACCTGCGCCGATCGCTATTTTACTTCCGGCGTGCACTGATGAACCTGTTCAATGATGTGAAGACAACGGATATGCTTATCCTTGCCATCCCGTTTTTTGCTACCGTTTATTTCGGGCTTACCGTTCCGGTACATTTCGACGAGGCCGCCACCTACATAGGCTTCGCATCCAAACCCCTATATTACTGCATGCTGCATTACCCGGAACCCAACAACCATATACTGCATTCGGTTATACTGCATTTTACCACGCTGCTGCCTTATACAGACCTCCTGGTGAAGGTAAGGATACCCGCTATCCTGCTATCGCTGCTGACATGGATGGTTTGCTGGTCGTTTCTGAAACGTTACTACAAAACCAACACCGCCTTATTTGTCACCGGCCTGTACCCGGTAGTATTTATGTCCCTGCTTTACGGCTTCTCGTCGAGGGGATACTACCTTGTCCTGCTCTTTCTGATCATCGCCCTTTACGCGGCATATAATATCATCCACGACGGCA
>NZ_JBHSGN010000196.1:0-717 GCF_042654545.1 Dysgonomonas termitidis | reverse complement strand
CTTATTAAACCTAACATGTAAACATGATGTTCGGTTATAAATCCATTGCAGGCTTCCAATAGTTCTTCCTTGCTGGCTTTCAGCTTACCGTGATAGACCCGGTCAATATCTTCAGGGCTTATCTGTTTTCCCTCGATCAGTTTATCGATCAACTTGGTAGCGACCACACCGTCTGTTCCGCTCATCACGCTCGACAATTTTATGTTGCAGTCTTCCAGAATCCGGTTTATGCGATTCTTATTGGCGGCAATGCCTTGTATCAGCTTGACCCTGTATCTGGTCAGGTCCCGCAATTCACGCTGTTCACGCGGTGGAATATAACTCGGCTTGAGTAATCCGGCAAGCAGTAACTTGCATATCCAGGTGCTATCCTTCTTATCGGTTTTGTGACCCGGAACATACTTGATATGACGGGCGTTGACAATCCAGACCTTCATTCCGGTCGGTTCCAGTATATGATATACCGGCTTCCAGTAAACTCCGGTACTCTCCATGGCAACATGGGTGATACCCAATTCCAATAACCATTCTCTTAATTCTGTCAAAGAACTCGTGAAAGTAGAGAACTCACGCGTGGTTTTCTTTATACCTTCGCCAGACACGGTGGCAACTACTACTTTCTGGTGTACGTCTATGCCGCATCCCCTGGATACGACCTGGGTGAATGTAATCTGTTCCATAGCCTTACTGATTAATGGGTTATATCCAAAGGTAAGG
>NZ_JBHSGN010000195.1:0-583 GCF_042654545.1 Dysgonomonas termitidis | reverse complement strand
GGTACTGAAACAGTTCGGCCCCGGGGCTGACTGGCAGAATACAGCCAATGAAAAAGCCGTGCTAACCGCATATAAAACCAATATAGCAGGCGATGCCACTTTGAACTGCAAGCTATACTTCATCACAGTGACAAGCCAGAGCCCGACCCTGGGCCAAACCACCAATTATACCACAGGGCAACTCTATGTAACAGAATTAAAAGATGAAGACGGCAATGCATCCTATGAGTTCAAGGACAAACTGGGACAGGTAGTCCTTACCCGCCAGATGGACGGGACAACGCCCCTCGACACCTATTATGTCTATGACGATTTTGGCAACCAATGCTATGTGTTACCCCCACGGATACAGGACGAAGGGATAGCACAAACAAAGCTCGACGAACTGGCTTACCAGTATAAATACGACAACCGCAACCGCTGTATATGGAAGAAGCTTCCCGGTTGTGAACCTATCCGTTACGTTTACGATAAAGCCGACAGGCTGGTATATACACAGGACGGAGTACAGTACAATAAAAGTCCGAAGGAATGGACGTTCATTATCCCCGATGCTTTCGGGCGGGTGGTACTGACAGGCATA
>NZ_JBHSGN010000194.1:0-1931 GCF_042654545.1 Dysgonomonas termitidis | reverse complement strand
AAAGCGATCTTTGAGATTATGAAATAACAACATTATAGAGTGTAGTACACAGTCTGAACCCTGGTTAAGTTTGGGGTTTGGATAAAAAGCTAGAGATAGTAAAAAAAGGTGCTACCGTCAATTACTATTACCCAATAGTAAAATAAAAACGCTTGAACAGGATCAAAAGGTTAAAAAAAAGAATATACAAAGAAGAGTTTGATCCTGGCTCAGGATGAACGCTAGCGATAGGCCTAACACATGCAAGTCGAGGGGCAGCATAGGGTAGCAATACTTTGATGGCGACCGGCGCACGGGTGAGTAACGCGTATGCAACCTACCTATAACAGGGGGATAACCCGGAGAAATTCGGACTAATACCGCATAAAACAGGGGCTCCGCATGGAGATATTTGTTAAAGATTTATCGGTTATAGATGGGCATGCGTTCCATTAGCCAGTTGGTGAGGTAACGGCTCACCAAAGCAACGATGGATAGGGGAACTGAGAGGTTTGTCCCCCACACTGGAACTGAGACACGGACCAGACTCCTACGGGAGGCAGCAGTGAGGAATATTGGTCAATGGGCGAGAGCCTGAACCAGCCAAATCGCGTGAAGGAAGACTGCCTTATGGGTTGTAAACTTCTTTTGTACAGGAATAAAAAGGGGGACGCGTCCCTTATTGCATGTACTGTACGAATAAGCATCGGCTAACTCCGTGCCAGCAGCCGCGGTAATACGGAGGATGCGAGCGTTATCCGGATTTATTGGGTTTAAAGGGTGCGCAGGCGGGCTTTTAAGTCAGCGGTGAAATCTCGGGGCTTAACTCCGAAACTGCCGTTGAAACTGGGAGTCTTGAGTATGGATGAAGTAGGCGGAATTCGTTGTGTAGCGGTGACATGCTTAGATATAACGAGGAACTCCGATTGCGTAGGCAGCTTACTAAGCCATAACTGACGCTCAAGCACGAAAGCGTGGGGATCAAACAGGATTAGATACCCTGGTAGTCCACGCCGTAAACGATGATTACTAGTTGTATGCGATATACCGTATGTGACTAAGCGAAAGCGATAAGTAATCCACCTGGGGAGTACGCCGGCAACGGTGAAACTCAAAGGAATTGACGGGGGCCCGCACAAGCGGAGGAACATGTGGTTTAATTCGATGATACGCGAGGAACCTTACCCGGGCTTGAAATGTACATGAATTACGTTGAAAGATGTAAGCCAGCAATGGCATGTATGTAGGTGCTGCATGGTTGTCGTCAGCTCGTGCCGTGAGGTGTCGGCTTAAGTGCCATAACGAGCGCAACCCACATTGTTAGTTACTAACAGGTCAGGCTGAGGACTCTAACAAGACTGCCGTCGTAAGATGCGAGGAAGGTGTGGATGACGTCAAATCAGCACGGCCCTTACGTCCGGGGCGACACACGTGTTACAATGGGTGGTACAAAGGGCAGCTACTTGGTGACAAGATGCTAATCTCCAAAGCCACTCCCAGTTCGGATCGGAGTCTGCAACTCGACTCCGTGAAGCTGGATTCGCTAGTAATCGCGCATCAGCCATGGCGCGGTGAATACGTTCCCGGGCCTTGTACACACCGCCCGTCAAGCCATGGAAGCTGGGGGTATCTGAAGTGCGTAACCGCAAGGAGCGTCCTAGGGTAAAACCGGTGACTGGGGCTAAGTCGTAACAAGGTAGCCGTACCGGAAGGTGCGGCTGGAACACCTCCTTTCTGGAGATGCTGTTCGAGCAAGGTAGTCCTTTTTAAGAAAGGTACTGCACTCTTAAATGATGTTGTTGTTTTAACATATACTCAGTTTACAGGAGTAGGTACAGGTTTACCAGTTGAAATATACTGTTTACTGTTTACTGCTAACTGTTAACTGACCAAGAGAAACCAAGAAGCTGGCAATCAGTTTCAGGCGAGAACAGCCAGTCCTATAGCTCAGT
>NZ_JBHSGN010000193.1:0-4765 GCF_042654545.1 Dysgonomonas termitidis | reverse complement strand
CCGTCTATATTACCAGCAGGGAACAGGGACGCCCTGTCGTGCAATCCATATCGGACGCCAAGGAAGTAACGGTAAACTTTAACCGGAACGGCGCGGGCGGATATGGCGCGGCATGGTTCAGGAGTTTATACCTGTTTGTGAATGCAGGTATCCAGGCCTTATCGAACTTTGCAAAGGTAGCACAGAAGAATAAGGGTAAAACAGCTATCCTTGTATCTTCCTATGCCATGTCGGGATTTTTAATGCCGCTGCTTACTGCACTGACCGGAGGGGATGACGGACTGGACGATTATATGAAGCTAAGCGACTGGGAAAGGCAGAATAACCTGTGTATCTATACAGGCAGCGGATTTGTAAAAATTCCCCTCCCCCATGAACTGCGTGTCTTCCATGCAATGGGGGATAATATCTACCAGGCAGTTTTCGGAAGAAAAGATATAGCAGAAACATTGCCTGATGTCATCCTGTCGTTTTCCGACCTGATCCCGGCCAATCCGGCAGGTTCGATCCGGGGAAGCTGGGCGGATATGATGCCGGATGCGGTAAAGCCGTTCTTCCAGTTGAAAGCGAACAGGAACTATACGGGCGGCAGGATAACCAATGAATGGGCGGATGAAAACAAGCCCGGATATTTGCGTATCAGAACCAATAAGAAAGGAGAACCCTATGCGCCTGCATTCTTAGTAAAGTTAGGAGAATCATTAGACAAGGCCACAGGCGGGGATGGTGTGGAGAAAGGTATCGTCAGCTTTAATCCCGATGAGGTGAATCACCTTATACACGGGTATTTCGGGGGACTGTATGCAACGGGTATGCAGGTGCTGGATATGTCATACAAGGCTTATGACTGGACGGACACCGGGGAACTTAAACTGAAAGTACGCGAAACACCGTTAAAAACATTCTACACCTCCGGAAGCGATTTAATGACGGCAGGCAGCGGTTTGAACCCGAAGTATTTTAAAATAGCGGACGATATGCAGGAGACACGGCGCAAAGTGAAAGGATATAAGGAGCAGGCTCAGAAAGGAGACCTGACAACAGAGGAATTTGCCGCCAAAATAAACAGTTTTAGCCCGGATATCGAGAGGTACAAGCGTATCTACCCGTATATAAAACAAATCAGGAAGTATGAAAGCGCATTGAAGGAACTGGACGGGGAAGAACAGAAAGAAGCGGAAAAGATAATTGCCAACCTTAAGAAAGAAGTGGTTCAAATGTATTAGCCTGACCAAAATTCCCAAACAATCAACAGGTAAATAACTTTTTGCACCGGGAACATACCCGTTCCTGCATAATTGGTTTATTCGCTTCAAAAATTATTAACGACCTCTTGTTTATGTCAGAAGCGAAAAAAGTAAACCTGAAAATAGCGGCTAAGTATTTCCCACAAAAGGGAAGGGAAAAGATAGATACCGTAAGCGGCGGCACATTCAAAAAAAACGACCATGTACTGACGGATGCCTATACGGCATGGGCTGCACTGGATAAGTTCAGGAACAATGCCAGGCGCAACAAGAAATATACATTCGAAGACCAGTGGGGCGACCATATACGGGTCGGCTGCAAGACAGTCACGGAACGCCAGCATATACTGAACCAGGGAGGCGTGCCTTTACAGAACAACCGTATGCGCTCCATCATGCGCTCGGTAGTCGGGGTGTTCCAGTCCACACAGACCGAACCGGTATGCGTCTCCCGTGACAGGGACGAACAGGGGAAGGGCGAGATGATGTCGGCAACCCTGCAATATGTATACCAGTTAAATAAGCTCTGGGGGCTGGACAGCGTAAACCTGCAATACTTCCTGTTCTCCGGCATCGGTATTTTCAAAAGCGTGTATGGCTGGCGCAACGGCAAGATGGATGTATGGAACGACCTTGTCAACTACAACGATTTCTTTGTAGACCCGGACATGAAAGACCCCCGGCACAGCGATTGCCATCTGGTAGGACAGTTGCACGATAAGTCCATCCACCAGGTAATGGCGCAGTTTGCCGGCGGCTCTCCCCAAAAGGCCGGATGGATAAGGGATATCTACGGGAGGTGCAGGGATGAGGAAGCCACCGTTACTTATGTAGCCGATACCCTGCACCAGGATATAAACGAAAGCAAGAATTTCTTTATGCCTGCCAATCCCGCACAATGCAGGGTTATCGAGATATGGAAAAAGGAATACAAGGAAAGGCTCCTTGTACATGATACGCTGACGGGAGAGTTTTACAAGGAGGAACTAAGCGCAAAGGCAGGCTTCGATACGGAAAACAATATCAGGATACAGCAGCAGACGGCACAGGGCATTGCTCCGGGCGATATGCGGCTGATAGACTATAAATGGTTTATCGATGAATACTGGTATTTTTATTACATGACCCCGCAGGGGGATGTACTCAAAGAGGGCGAAACGCCTTACTGGCATGAATCGCACCCCTTCTCATTCAAGATATACCCCTTTATAGACGGGCAGGCCTTCCCGTTCATCGGGGACTTTATCGACCAGCAACGCTATATCAACAGGCTGATAACCTTACAGGACTTTGTTATGCTGGCTTCCGCCAAGGGAGTGCTGCTGTTTCCTGAAGATTCGCTCCCCACAGGTTATACAATGGACGATATCGCGGACAGTTGGGCCGTATATAACGGGGTGATCGCATACAAGCCCGCCGCACACGGGAAAATACCGCAGCAGGTCATCGCCAATTCGTCACAGACGGGAGCATACGATATGCTTTCCATACAGTTGAAACTGCTGGAAGATATATCGGGCGTGCAGGGCGCGCTACAGGGCAAAGCTCCCGCTGCCGGAACGCCTGCCTCCCTGTATTTGCAACAGACACAAAATTCCACGACATCCCTGACCGAGATATACGAGGCATTCAGGGAACTGAGGGAAGAAAGGGATATGAAAAATATGAAGCTGATACAGCAGTTCTATCCCGACAGGAAATACATCAACCTGAACAGGAATAATGCGAGCCCGGAATCTATCGTATATGATGCGAAGCTGGTGCGCGACGCGGAGATAGACCTGAATATAACCGAAAGCACATCCACGCCTGCATACCGGATGGTAATGAACGACTTCCTGATGCAGATGTTCCAGTTGGGGCAGATAGATATAGAGCAGTTGCTTGAAAACGGGGCTTTCCCCTTTGCCGACAAGCTGCTCCAGTCCATCAAGGCCAAAAGGATGGAAGCGGAGCAGGCGCAAGAGAACATGATGCTGGGCCGGGCAGTACAACCTGCCGGACAGGGAGTCGTACCGCAGGATATACAGCAGCAGATCGCACGGAATACGAATCCGCTGATACAAAACATGTTGAACAATAACAAGAAGGTTGCCTGATGAAACTGCTTACATTTATATTTTCACATGAACAGGTGTTCCGGGCGGTAAAGCAGGAATCGTCCCAGCTTGCCGTCAGGAGGCAGGATAAGAACGGTAATCCCCTGTTTGAGCAGCTTGTTTTCGATGAGGCTTACCTGCCCAGGTTCAGGGAATTATTTTTTCATGCGCAGGGACAGGTTGCCCCTGTACTGGCAGCATATCAAAAGGACATACCCGTCAATGTGTCTTATTTTGAAAGGGCGGATTTTACAACGGACAGGGATTATATTGTATATCTGGGCATGGACGATGATTTTAATATGCATATGGCAAGACCTGTAGAGGATTACATCTTCCATTTTATAAAAGACTGGATCATGTACGAATGGCTAAAGGATAAAAGCCCGGACGATGCATCCGTTTATTTGGCTGGCACAGGGAAATACAGGACGGATATAATGATCGGACTGGCGCAAAAGATAAATGTAAGGAGGCGAAGGGGGTATTGGTTTTAAGTGAAAAGTGAAAAATGAAAAATGAAAAATTAAGAATGAAGAATGAAAAGTGAATTAGTGGGCCTTCATACAAAAAGTAACAGGGGTGTAAATAAGTATCCGTGCGGTAGTTCCGGTGTCCTGTTTATCCTGCATAAATTTGTCTTACCGGATATATAACAAAAACAAAGAGGCTACCAAAAGTTTAGCGACAACGGGCACCTCTTTGTAATATACATCCTAAAACGGAATATATTATGACAATGACAAATGTAGAAAATTTTAACCGGAAAACAATGTCGAGCCGTGAAATTGCGGAGCTGACAGGGAAAAACCATCAACACGTGTTGCGGGATTGCGATAAGCTGAATGAACATTATGAGAATTTACATTTACCCAAAATTGGACAGATGTTCAGCATCAGGCAATTACCAAACGGAGGGGAAACGAAGGACAGGTATTTTGAACTATCCAAAATGCAGACTTTCGACTTAATGACGGGTTACAGTATTGAACTGAGGATAAAGGTTAACCGCCGTTGGGAAGAACTCGAAGCTAAGGCCCTCCCCCAATCCGAGGATGAAATGCTGCTTCTTGCCATGAATACCCTGGCAAAGCGTGTGGAGGCTCAAAGGCAGCAGCTCCAAATACTCGGAGGACAGAATGAACAACTGGTTAACGAAGTGAAAGCCTTAGCCCCTAAAGCTGCCTATACGAATGAGGTATTACAATCCACATCCACTTACACGATGACACAGGTAGCCAAAGAACTGGGAATGTCGGCTATTGCCCTGGAACGTGAATTAAAAGACCGGGGCGTCATGTTCAGGCAGTCGGAGCAATGGCTGTTATATGCAAAGTACCAGGACAAAGGTTATACCCGGCCACGGACACATAGCTACGAACGGAAGGATGGTACGAAAGGAACCAACACCATCACCGT
>NZ_JBHSGN010000192.1:0-1558 GCF_042654545.1 Dysgonomonas termitidis | reverse complement strand
TTTTCGTATGGATCGTAGATAAGGTTGTCCAGTCCCCGGAGGTATTCCGTTAATGTTTCGCCGGGTGTATGCATAAGCCCTTCCATCTGCGGGAGAGATTCTATAATAAACTTTTTTTGTTCTTCCTGTAGCTGTGATGTCAATAGTTCCACGTCCTGCCCGCTGATGATGCATACGCCGCGTCCGGATGTAAACACCACGCCAAAGGGTGTGGAAGCGACAATAGGGGTTGTCGGTATTTCATACGAAGCAGGAGCGGATTTGTTCGAATAGACAACTTCCCCCTGTCCCACATCGAGCGAATAAATACCCTGTGTGGTGAAGATATACAGGGGATATTGCCCGAACTGTCCTTCCGAGATGCGCATGGCATTGGATGCCATTGCCAGTATTGTCCCGTTCCCGGTCTGATAGGTATTGATATTGGGGAACAGCAGCGGATTATTTAAGGCCGATACCTTTATTTTATTCGGTTCGGATAATGTTACTACGGTGTTGGTATCGGGTAATACGGCAGTGGACGGGCTGCTGTCTTCCGTGACAGGCTTTAACCCGTCGTTGACAAAGAATGCAAGGTTGAGGAAATTATGCGGTTCCAAAGGCTCTGTAAATACCTTATACCACTGGCCGCCCGTCTGCCTGTAAATGGTTATCCTTTTGGCGCGGGTATCCGGATAGGAAATAAAGGAACTCATAAACAGCTTATATACGGGAAAGTAAGGAGCATTGGCCACATACCTGTATAGCTTTTCATTCGTTATCCCGGTGTTTATCTCTATTTCGAACAAAAGGTTGTTCCATAACTGCCCGTGTGCATCCGAATATTTATACCCGTTGTAATTACCGTCCGGTATATCTGACGTATTGTACCACAGGAAGTAATCCGGGTTGAAGCCTTTGAAGAAAGTAGTCTTTACATTGGCGATATGCAACCTGTTATTATAGGTATAGCTTACTTCTGCACCGTACTTATGGTTGGAGAAGTTATCGTCCGTCATCGCTTCCTGGTAGATGAGGTTCTCCATCCTGGTAACATCCGAATCCGTCGAGGGGAATACTTCCGGTTCAAGGATACTTTTACTGCTTCCCAAGGGGATGCTCTTCATATAGTAGAATGTGGCGGTATTGGATACCTCCTTTAATGTTTCCGGCTTTATTTCTTTAACAAGGTTGCAGCTTGTCAGTATATCCAGATCAAAGGGCATGTCCCCCCGGATATTTTCGATATTGGATAAACCCAGTGGCGGGGACATAAAGATATCGACCGACCGGATAATATCCTGCCAGTCCTGCCAGCCCTCAAAGGCGAAATCGTAATGCATATGCATCTTATAGCCGTAGACATGTACCCGCGACCAGGAAGCGACATACCACCTGTTGCCGTCGTTGTTTATCTCATACTGAACCCATTTAACGGAGTCTTTATCCTCCCCGGTGCGGCTTATCGAAGTATCCCCCGTGACAGGCTTTACAGGCATAATAAATACCGGAGGGGAATGTTTGGTCAGGGTTCCGTCATACAGGCGGAAGGCATAGCGGATAAGGCAGGCGTCGAAAA
>NZ_JBHSGN010000191.1:0-6954 GCF_042654545.1 Dysgonomonas termitidis | reverse complement strand
TTCCTCCTGATAGCCGCTACACAAGCATCCGCCTTAGCACAGGTTACGGTTTCGGCAAAAAACACCAAAATAAAGCAGATTATCCTGCAAATAGAGAAAAGCAGCGGATACAGCTTTTTCTATAGCGACGATTACCTGGACCTGGATAAGACAGTCAGCGTGGATATAAAAAATGAAAGTATCGAATCGGCGCTGTCCAAGGTATTCAAAGGAACGGATATAAACTTTTCCGTAGGCGCAAATAAACAGATCATGCTGACGGACGCTAAGAATAAAGAAGGGGAAAAAAATGCCGGCATCCCTCAAAAAAAGTATTCAGGCATCGTGAAAGACGAATCGGGTGAAACTATTATCGGTGCCAGTATTACCATTAAAGGCAGTAAAACAGGAATAATAACAGATGATGACGGCAGGTTTTCGCTGGAAGCCCGCCCCGGTTCCACGCTGGTTATATCTTATATCGGTTTTGAGAAGCAGGAGATAACCACAGGCAATCAGAGCGACCTGCAAATAACTCTTGTAGAAAACAGCAGGGAACTTGACGAGGTCGTGGTTATCGGGTACGGAACAGTAAAAAAAGGAGACCTGACCACAGCCGTGGCGACCATTTCGAATAAAGAGATAGACCAGCGGCCGATCATTTCAGCGGCACAAGCTATGCAAGGAAAGGCGGCCGGCGTGATGGTTTCCCAACCAAACGGTTCTCCCGGCAGTGAACTGACAGTCCGGGTACGCGGTACAACATCGTTTAACGGCAGCAACAATCCCCTCTATGTAGTGGACGGCGTACCTGTGGATAACCTGAAATTCCTGTCACCTACCGATATCGAGAGCATGCAGATACTCAAAGATGCCTCTTCTGCCGCTATTTACGGATCACGTGCGGCAAACGGGGTAGTGATTATCAACACCAAGTCAGGCGTACAGAACCAGGCGAAAGTGACTCTTAACGCACAGCTAGGCGTCAGCAACCTGAGCAATGAGATAAAATCCCTCAATGCGGCACAATATGATGACCTGATGTCGGAACTTGGTTTTGCCACCTATGGCTCAGGTGATGTAACGGACTGGTATAAGGAAATTTACAGTACAGGATATACTCAAAACTACCAGGTATCCATTTCTAACGGTAACGACAAGATGAAATATTTTTTATCGGCCGGTTACCTGGATAATAAAGGGATTATCAACTCAACCTTCTACAACCGTTACAGCATCAGGGCAAAGGTAGATAACCAGATACGCAAGTGGTTGACTGTCAATACCAACATATCCTATTCAGACTATACCGGCAACGGGGTAGCTACCGGATTGCCCGCCAACCGGGGAGGTTTCGTACTGTCGGCGATCAACCTGCCTACAGGAGCTCCCGTATGGGATGAATCAATGGGCGCTTATAACCGTAATTTCAACGGGCTGAACCTGACAAATCCGGTAGAAGCCATGGAAAACGGGAAGAACAACCGTTCGAAGGAAAACCGCCTGATCGCTTCGGGAAGTTCCCTGATTTCTTTTTTGCCGGAGCTTACACTGAAAACACAATTTACGCTGGACAGACGCAACGGGCTGAATACGTCTTTCCGTCCTCCGGTTTACATCGAGGAAGAACCGGGCGTTCACGGGAGCAGGATCGATTACGGAGCAGGGTCGGATACACGGAGTGTCAATACCCTGACGGTACTGGACAATGTACTTACCTATAATAAATCGTTCGGTAAACACAACGTTGAAGCTATGGCCGGTACATCACGGACTACGTCCGACTGGTCGCAAAATTACGTTAATGCCTCCCATTTCCGGAATGGCAATATACATACGCTGAATGCCGCCAATAAGATCGCCTGGAACAACGCAGGATCCAACGCCTCGCAATGGGGGATCATGTCTTACTTCGGACGTGCCGCCTATAACTATGAAAGCAAATACCTGCTGACGGCCAATGTCCGTAAAGACGGCTCTTCAAAGCTACACCCGGATCACCGTTGGGGCACCTTTCCTTCCTTTTCGGCCGCGTGGCGTATCTCATCGGAAAAATTCATGGAAGGCATGACCTGGCTCGACGACCTGAAGATCCGTGGCGGATGGGGGCAAACCGGGAACCAGTCAGGTGTTGGCGACTATGCTTATCTCCAGACATATAATATTGTCCGTTCCGACTGGACAATCGAGGGGCATAGCAACGATCTTCCGGGCATCACGGTAAACAACCTGCGGAACAGGGACCTGACATGGGAAACAACTTCACAAACGGATATAGGACTCGACTTCACTGTTTTTGGGAACAAACTTACGGTTGCTATGGATTATTACCACAAACGCACCTCCGATATGCTGATGTATGTATCCCTCCCGGCAGGACAGGCAGCCAGCAGCATTATCCGCAATGAAGGGGTAATGACCAATAAAGGATTTGAGTTTTCCGTCAATTCACGCAATTTACAAGGCGCTTTCACATGGACGACCGACTTTAACATGTCGTTTAACCGGAACCGTCTTGAGAGCCTTGCCCTGCAGCAGGTATATTACGGCGCCTATATCAACAGCGAAATCCTGAGGGATAATATCGTCCGTAATGAACCGGGACGCCCGCTCGGCGGATTTTACAGTTATATCTGCGAAGGTGTCGATCCGCAGACAGGCGAACTTAAATACAAAGACCTGGACGGGAAAGAAGGCATTACGCCCGACGACCGCACCTATATAGGCGACCCGAATCCCGATTTTATTTTAGGTATGACCAATACATTCTCATGGAAAGGGATCAACCTCAGTATATTTATGCAAGGCTCTTACGGAAATGACATTTACAATGCATCGAAGATAGAAACCGAATCGATGACCACCCAGAGAAACCAGGCGGCAACTGTGGTGAACCGGTGGAAAAAGCCGGGGGATATCACAAAGATACCTAAAGCCGGAACTGCCGTCACCAACTCATCCTATTATGTGAAAGACGGAAGCTACCTGCGGATCAAGGACATCTCGTTATCGTATAACATTACTGGGAAATTCCTGAAAAAGGCCGGTATAACAAGATTACAGCCTTACATCACGGCAACCAACATGGTTACATTTACAAAATACTCCGGAACAGATCCTGAAGTAAATGAATGGGGTGATGCAGGCGGTGTCCAGGGGATCGACTGGGGAACCTATCCATACAGTAAAACATTCGTGTTCGGTATTAATGTTGAATTTTAAACTACGATAATATGAAAAGGAATAAGCTGTTTTTTACAGCAGGACTTTTGATCCTGTTATCATCCTGCTCCCTTAATTATGATCCGGTCGGCGCTTACTCGGATGTGACCGAAGGCACGGAGGTGGGACTGGCCTTTACCAGTAAAGCCGATGTTCTTGCACACAGGCAATCGATGTATATAGCACTGAAGGAATGCGAGCATTTTTATCAGGATGTACTCTTATTTGCAGAAATACACTCAGATAATGCCTATTCAGGGAATGAAGGCGGAGCACCTCCGGGATTTGAAAAGAATGATGTGGCCGATATGATGGCAAAGCCGCCTTTGCAACGTGGCTGGAACCGTCGTATGGCAAATATAGCCCTTGCCAATAAGCTGATATCGAACATAGATAATGTCCCTGACCCTGCACTTACTGATGATGAACGCAGGCAGTATAAAGCCGAGGCCCTGATTTACCGCGCCATGCTTTATTATGATATGGCATTGCTGTGGGGGCGCGTTTCGGTTGTTATTATCGAGGCCGGCGACATCACTGCCGAAAATATAGGGGAATCGTACGAAAAATACTTTCCAAAGCAAAACACCGAGGATGAAGTATATGCGCAGATAGAGAAAGACCTGCTCGATGCCCTGCCTGACGCGCCTGTGGACAACAGCAATAAAGGCCTTTGTTCGAAAGGGCTGGCCTGTGCTTTACTGGCCAAGATCTATGCAGACAACACTTCGTTCAGGGACTATGATAAAGTTATCCAATACTGCGACCAGGTACGTGACCTTGGGTTTTCACTGGCAGGAGATTTCAGCGACTTATTCGGCGTACAGCTACAAGATCCGGCAAATCCTCCGGGGCCCGCGAATCCGGCTATAAATGCCAGGAGACGGAATACAGAAGAGGCTATCTTCGAAATACAGTTCTCCGCGGCCGGTGACAGGGGCAGCTTTAATAACCAGATATTCGGCCCGTTACTGGACAATTTCACTCCTGTTACATTTGCCAACTGGGTGCTTCCGACCCATGAACTGATCGACCTGTACGAAAGTGAAAGCGGCGATAAGCGTTATCCCGAGACAATCGTGTATTACGGAGGTACCCAACTCGGTTTTACACCGCCGCGTAACTGGGGATACACCACCAGCCATTACCCGCACATGTATAAATTCCGTTCTTCGTTCAGCAGCAATATCAAATACCGCTATGCGGATATCCTATTGCTAAAAGCCGAGGCATTGATATTAAAACAGAACCCTGACCTGTCCGGGGCAGCCGGAATCATTAACCAGATCAGGCACCGTGCCGGCCTGTCAGACTTAACGGCACCGGCGATGGCAAATAAAGAGGCCGCATTGAATACTATGCTGAAAGAACGCCGCAAGGAACTGGCATTTGAAGGACACCGGTGGAACGATCTGGTACGGCTTGAAAAAGTAGAGGAGGTGTTGAACTCTTTCAAGGAACGTGACCCGTATTCGCGTATTACGAACAGGTTTACACGCACCCACTATAAGTTCCCGATACAGAAAGCCATCCTGGATGCAAATGATCTGCTGACTCAAAATCCGGGATATTGATATATTTCCATTGAAAGGGATATTTTGTAGGGGAAATATCCCTTTCCCTGATAAGTAAACGATTATGAATAATAATATAAAAAACATGAATTTATTGAATCTCTTTCTGGCTGTTTGCATGACAGTATCCGCCTGTAAAGGGTCGGAGCAGGAAAACAGCAACGGTAATCCCATACCGGAAAACAAAGCCGCCAGGATTTACCTTACATCGGCCGACCGGACATATGCTTTCAGCAAGCTGGAAGTCAATTTCTCATCACCGGGTGACCTGCCTGTACCGGCTATTAAGCTCGATCCCGGGCAGCGCTTCCAGACAATGTACGGCTTTGGCGCGGCGATAACGGGTTCCACATGTTATAACCTGTTGAAGATGACTGTTGCGGACAGGGCTAAATTCCTGAAAAATACATTCTCTCCGACAGATGGAATGGGATATAGCTATATACGTATCTCTATCGGATGTTCTGACTTTTCACTGAGCGAATATACCTGCTGTGATGTCCCGGGTATTGAAAACTTTACGCTGACAAATGAAGAAACACATTATGTAATGCCCATACTCAAAGAGATACTGGCTATAAATCCCGGCATAAAAATACTGGGTTCCCCATGGACCTGTCCGCGTTGGATGAAAGTTAATAACCTGGCCGATCTACAGCCATACAATTCATGGACAAGCGGGCAACTGAATCCGGCTTATTACCAGGATTATGCCCTTTATTTTATAAAGTGGGTACAGGCGTTTGCAGCCGAAGGGATCTCTATTACAGCGGTGACGCCTCAGAACGAACCGCTGAACAGGGGTAATTCCGCTTCGTTGTATATGGGCTGGCAGGAACAGCGCGACTTTGTGAATTCTGCCCTGGTTCCGGCATTGAAATCGTCCGGATTGAAAACCACGATCTATTTGTTCGACCACAATTACAATTATGATAACATGGGGGAACAGGATGATTATCCGGCCAGAATATATGAGTCAGGTGTAGACGACATCGTAGTCGGCGCAGCCTATCATAATTACGGCGGAAGCAGGTCGGAGTTGCTGGATATACACGGCAAGTATCCCAATAAGGAACTGATATTCACAGAGACATCCATCGGTACATGGAACAACGGGAAAGACCTGTCTGTCCGGCTGATGGAAGATATGCAAAATGTAGCACTGGGCACGGTCAACAACTGGTGCCGCGCAGTGATCGTCTGGAACTTAATGCTGGATGCGGAACGGGGACCAAACCGTCCCGGCGGCTGCAAGACCTGCTTTGGCGCCGTGGATATTGCTTCCGATTATAAAACATTATCGTTCAATTCACATTATTACATTGTCGGCCATTTATCCGCAGTGATAAAGCCGGGAGCGGTCAGGATCGGCACAACAGGTTTTACAGACCCGGAAGTGGTCAGTTCGGCCTTTGAAAATCCCGACGGCACGCATGCCGTGGTGTTACTAAACAACAGTACTGAAAGTAAAACGATAAGAATAGATGACGGAAAAGACAGCTTCAAATATGCCATACCTGCAAAATCCGTCATATCATATCTTTGGTAACTATGAAACAGGCAAATATGAAGGTACGGAATATATTGATGACAACTTCCCTGTTGTCCCTGGCAGGAGGACATGTAAACGCCCAGGAACGCCCTAATATAGTGATTATCTATCTTGACGATATGGGCTACTCTGATATCAGTTGTTACGGACAAAAGAAATGGTCTACACCGCATATCGACCGCCTGGCACAGGAAGGGGTCAGGTTCACGGACGCTTACTCGGCTTCTCCCGTATCCAGTCCTTCCCGGGCGGCATTACTTACGGGGCGCTATCCAGCCCGTATGGGAATCCAGGGCGTCTTTTATCCGGACAGTTATACGGGGATTCCACAGGAAGAGCTTCTTCTCTCCGAATTACTGAAACCGGCCGGATATGCCACGGGAATCGTCGGCAAGTGGCATCTCGGCAGTAGGGATAAGTTTTTGCCTCTCCAGAACGGTTTTGACGAATATTTCGGTATTCCTTACAGCAACGATATGGGAGCACAGGTGTATTTGCGGGGCAACGAAGTGGAAGATTTCCATGTAGACCAGTCCCAGATGACAAAAAAATATACGGCTGAAGCCAAAGATTTTATTTCACGACATAAGGATAAACCCTTCTTCCTTTACCTGGCACATAATATGA
>NZ_JBHSGN010000190.1:0-2458 GCF_042654545.1 Dysgonomonas termitidis | reverse complement strand
GATCATATCATAGGCCTCTTTCTGAGATACAAACCTGCCGGGCAGAGTCAGCACATTGGCATCGTTATGCATCCTGACCAGCCTTGCTATCTCCGTATTCCAGCATAGGGCGCTCCTTACATGCTTATGATGGTTCAAAGTCATGTTGATACCGTTGCCCGTACCGCAGATGGCAATGCCCCTGTCGCAGTCGCCACTGTCGATGGCCTCTCCCAGCTTATGGCCGAAGTCGGGATAATCGACACTCTGTGTACCATCATAGGTACCGAAATCGGCATAAGGGATGCCCTGTTCCCTGAACAGGCTGATGATATATTCTTTCACCGGGTAGCCGGCATGGTCACTGGCCAGTCCGATGGGTTTTGAGGGGATGGGAAATAAGCTCATGTGATAGTTCTGAGTTATGAGTTATGAATGATGAATGATAAGTTGCAGGCTGCTTTCATTCCACAACCTGCAACTGTTTGTTCTTTGTTAACTGTTTACTGTTAACTGTTTCACCTGGTTGTATACATTCTCAGGGGTAAAGCCCAGTTTCTCGTCCAGCACCTTGTAAGGGGCGGAGAAACCGAAGGAGTTCATCCCCCAGATCCTGCCTTTATCGCCTACAAGGCCCTGAAGGGTGACAGGAAGACCTGCGGTAAGGCCGAACTTCCGCTTGCCGGCAGGAAGTACGCTTTGCTGGTATGCTTCGCTCTGTGCACGGAACAGACCCTCGGAGGGTACCGATACGATACGGGTCTTAATACCTTCGGCTTTCAATAGCTTAGCTCCCTCCACAAGGGTCGATACTTCCGAACCCGAAGCCAGCAGGATAACATCGTAGTTCTCATCTTCTTCCACGATGTAAGCCCCTTTTTCAGCCTGTAGGGCTTCCGTGTAGCGGTTTACTTTGGCCGGCAGGTCGTTGATATTCTGCCGTGAGAAGATAAGGCCTGTCGGAGTGGTTTTGTTCTCCATGGCCATCTTCCAGGCTACGGTAGCTTCCTGTACGTCGGCAGGACGCAGAACCAGCATCGAGTTGTGACCGTGATGGTTCTGGAGTTTCTCCATCAGGCGTATCTGGGCTTCCTGTTCCACCGGTTCGTGGGTAGGGCCGTCTTCGCCTACGCGGAAGGCATCGTGTGTCCAGATGAACTTGACCGGCAGTTCCATCAGCGCTGCAAGGCGGATGGCTGGCTTCATATAGTCGGAGAATACGAAGAAGGTGGCGCAGGCGGCTGTGACTCCTCCATGGAGGGTCATACCGATACACAGGCAGGCCATGGTCAGCTCCGATACTCCTGCCTGCAGGAAGGCTCCCGAGAAGTCGCCTTTCTTCATGCTGCGGGTATGCTTGAGGAAACCGTCGGTCTTGTCCGAATTGGACAGGTCGGCTGATGATACGATCATATTCTCCACCTGTCTGGCCAATACTCCTAATACGGTAGCGGAGGCGGCACGGGTGGCCTGATTTGGCTTCTGTTCGATGCCGGCCCAGTCGATAGCCGGTACATAACCGTCGAACCACTGCTGCATCTTTTGTGCCGCTTCGGGATTTTGTTTTGCCCAGGCTTCTTTGGCAGCATATTTTTTTGCTACTATCTCTGCCAGTTCGGCAGCACGTTTTTCGTAGAGTTCTTTGACTTCAGGGAAGATAACGAACGGATTGGCCGGGTCACCGCCCAGATTCTCGATGGTCTTCTCATAAGAGGCCCCGGCTGCACTTAGTGGCTGGCCGTGTGTCTCCGTTTCGTCTTCGAAGCTTGTGCCGTCTGCCTTGACCGCTCCTTTTCCCATCACGGTCTTACCGATAATCAGGGTAGGGCGTTCTTTCTCGAGCTTGGCTTCTGTCAGGGCGGCACGGATCTGGGTGGCGTCATTTCCTGTGATGGTGATCACACGCCAGCCCCATGCCGTATATTTGGCGGCCACGTCTTCTTCGGTCACTTCGCGGGTCTTGGTAGACAGCTGGATGCCGTTGGAGTCGTAGAACATAATCAGGTTGTCAAGTCCAAGGTGTCCTGCCGTACGGCCTGCTCCCTGTGAGATCTCTTCCTGCACGCCTCCGTCGGAGATAAAGGCATAGATGGTCTGGTCCATGCAGTCTCCGAAGCGTTGTTTGAGGAACTTGGCGGCGATGGCCGCTCCCACGGCAAAGGTATGTCCTTGTCCGAGCGGACCGGAGGTGTTCTCTATGCCACGCAGGATATCCCTTTCGGGATGTCCCGGCGTTACGCTGCCCCACTGGCGGAAGCCCTGCAGGTCTTCCATGCTGAACTTGCCGGCAAGGGCAAGGGTGGAATACAGCATCGGGGACATATGTCCGGGATCTAAAAAGAAACGGTCACGGCCTTCCCACCGCGGGTTCTTAGGGTCGTAAACCAGAAACCCGGTGAAAAGCACATTGATGAAGTCGGCGCCGCCCATAGCGCCACCCGGATGGCCCGATTTGGCCTTCTCGACCATCGAGGCCGAT
>NZ_JBHSGN010000189.1:0-681 GCF_042654545.1 Dysgonomonas termitidis | reverse complement strand
GAAGTTCCTTGCCGAATGCCGTCTGCTGTTGCGCCTGGGCAACGGCGGGCACCCCAACATCGTGCGTATCGCCCAACCGCGCCTGTTGCAGGGGCACGCCCTGGTGGAGATGGAATATGTACACGGCAAAGACCTGAATGACTATATCATTGAAAAGAGCCGTTTTATCCCCATAGACGAGGTACTCCGCTTTGTGCGAGAAATAAGCAGCGCGTTGGCCTACTGCCATGAAAGGATCTACGAGTTCTGCATGGACAGGGAGGAAGACAACTTGCGCGACGATCCCGAGGACGGCAGCAAGGTATTGCTCGACGCCTCCGCCAAACAACGCCTGACAGACAAATACAAGGTAATACATAACGATATCCACTCCAAGAATATCATCCGGAAATACGACGGGAGTTTTATCCTGCTTGACTTCGGCCTGTCCATCCAAAACGGCACAGTGGTAAAAAGCAGCACCCGCAAGGGAGGTGCAGCCGAGTATAAGGCGCCTGAGAAATGGGAGAACGAAGGCCTTATCACCGAGCAGACCGACATGTACAGTTTCGGGGTATTGATGTACGAGATGCTGGCGGGACAGGTTCCCTTCCCGTACAATACGGATGTCCCTTCCACCAAGGCCGAATACGACCTGATGCAGCAGCATGGGCAGGAGCGGCCCCCTGCGATAGAGTCTTT
>NZ_JBHSGN010000188.1:0-2134 GCF_042654545.1 Dysgonomonas termitidis | reverse complement strand
CACAAAACCGGCTGAGCTCCGCCTGGGTATGTTTGCCCTGGACCGCATGGCGCAGGTTATAGCAGATTCGGGTGCAGGGCTTGTGTATGCCGACCATTACCAGGTGGTGGGCGACGAAAAGAAAAACAATCCGCTTATCGCTTATCAAAAGGGCAGCTTAAGGGACGATTTCAATTTCGGGTCGCTACTGCTGTACAAATCTCTTGACCTGAAAATGGCTGTATCTAAAATGGACAGGGAATATAAATTCGCAGGAATTTACGATCTGCGCCTCAAAGTATCCCAGGAGGCGGATTTAGTACATATCAACGAGTACCTGTATACTGAAATAGAATATGACACACGGAAAAGCGGAGAAAAAATATTCGATTATGTTGACCCGAAAAACCGGGAGGTACAGAGAGAAATGGAACTGGCATGCACCGACCATCTCAAAAAGACAGGGGCCTATCTGACCCCGGATTTCAAAAACGTAGAGTTCGGAAAATCTGACTTCGAATATGAAGCATCGGTCATCATTCCGGTAAGGAACCGTATACGGACTATAGGCGATGCCATAAAATCGGCCCTGGAGCAAAAGACATCTTTCAAATTCAACATTATTGTTATCGACAATTATTCTACCGACGGTACAACGCAAGAAATCAGGAAATTTGCCTCTGACAGCCGGCTGGTGCATATAATACCCGATAATAAGGAACTGGGGATCGGAGGGTGCTGGAACCTAGGCGTGCATCATCCCAAATGCGGAAAATTTGCTGTACAGCTCGATAGCGACGATGTATATGCTCATGAAAAGACCCTGCAGAAAATTGTCGATGCTTTTTACGAACAGAATTGCGCAATGGTCGTGGGAACATATATGCTCACCGGTTTTGATATGAAAATGATACCCCCGGGCATTATAGACCATAAGGAATGGACTCCTGACAACGGACGGAACAATGCCATTCGAATCAACGGACTGGGAGCTCCAAGGGCATTCTATACCCCCATACTGAGAAATATAAAGGTACCCAATACAAGTTATGGTGAAGATTATGCGCTGGGGTTATATTTTTCACGCGAATACCAGATAGGACGTATTTATGAGGTCTTATACCTGTGCCGCCGATGGGACGATAATTCGGACGCGTCTCTCGATATTGTCAGGTTGAACGCTCACAATACATATAAGGACAGGATTCGTACATGGGAACTCGAAGCCCGCATTGCGTTGAATAGGAAATAAATAAAGGGGGATAAACATGGCGGAAGATCATTTCAACATAGACGGGCTATTCTTTTCCCAACTTCAAAAATGGGAACTGGCAAGGGCGAATTATAAGGCCTTGCAAAAAGTAAATACCAAAGATTTCGTTTTCGGCGACTTCACTGTCAGGGTACAGTTCAATCCCGGGAGGATCATTTCTTCGGCGGCAAAAGTGGATACGGAGTCTATACGGCAAAGGAAATGCTTCCTTTGCCCCCAAAATTTACCACCCGTCCAAGTGGGGATACCATTCGGTACGCAGTACCAGATCTTAGTAAACCCATATCCAATATTCCCGCGCCATTTGACTATAGCGGCTTACTCCCATGCCGACCAGCTTATTTTCAACAGGTATGGCGATATGCTGGACATGGCTAAAAGCCTCAATGGGTATACACTGTTCTATAACGGGCCAAAGTGCGGGGCTTCTGCGCCTGACCATGCGCATTTCCAAGCGGGGATAAAGGGCTTCCTCCCTTTTGAAAGGGAGATAAAGAATATTGGCAAGGAGATCATATACCACACCGATGAACTGATCCTGTATGCCATCAGAGACTATCTCAGAAACTGTTTCCTGTTAGAAACAGAAAATAAAAATGAGGCTCTGGCCTGCTTCAGGAAATTATATGCATTGCTCGAATTGAAAGACACGCATAACGAGCCCATGATGAATATACTCACTTGGTACGAAAACAAGAAGTATTACAGCTGCATATTCCCTCGCGAGAAACACAGACCGGAATGCTTCTTTGCCTTAGGGGACGAAAATCTGCTCGTCAGCCCGGCGGCCGTTGACCTGGCCGGAGTATTTATAACTCCGCTAAAAAAGGATTATGACAGGATAACAAAAAAAAATATCGTAAGCATTCTTAATGAAATATG
>NZ_JBHSGN010000187.1:0-1989 GCF_042654545.1 Dysgonomonas termitidis | reverse complement strand
GCCCATGTTCAGCCTGAACGAATCGAACCGGTATTATTTATACCCGTATCCGTGCGACATGCGCAAAAGTTTCTACACCCTGAGCGGCCTTGTGACTAACCAGATGGGCATGGATGTTCAAAGGGGCGAGGCCTTCATCTTCATAAACAAGAGTTGTACTTCCATGAAAATCTTACATATGGAATGCGGCGGCTTGGTTATCTACCACATGAAGCTGGAGCAGGGGTTCTTCCACCTTCCTGATATGGATACGGGCCAAAACCGGCTAAAGGCACAGGAAACCTTTTGGAATGAGCTTGTACTGATGGTTCAGGGGATAGATACAGGTAAGGTAAAACGGCACAAGAGATGGCGTCCGGATAAGTGGAATTTATAACGAAATATCCCCTGGAAACTATTGTAATTTAGCTGAAAAATCACTATCTTAGTATCATAAAAGATTAGTGTCATATGCCTTCAGACAGCACAAACCTCATAAAGCAACTCATGGAAAAGTGTGATCACCTTTACCGGGAGAACAGCCGCCTGAGAGAAATAGCATCTGAAAAGCTGGAGCCGTTGTCTGTAAAGGATGCTTATGATAAGCAACTGTCCCAAAAAGATGCCATCATAGCCAAAAAAGACCTAAGGATAAGTAACCTGGAGAAACAGGTATGCGAACTCCAGCGTCAACTATACGGAAAAAAATCCGAACGTTTTATAAAACCTGATGCCCTGGACCGCTGGCTTGACTTTGAAGGCTTTGATATGCTACCGGGAGAAGAAGAGGCGGCACAGGAAGCCGAGACAGAAATAAAAGCGGTAAAAGCGGCTATAACGGCCCGCCGGGTGGCAAATAAGAAACAGCCTGTGCGCAAGCCCCTGCCTGCAGAGTTTCCCCGTGAAGAAATCCACATCTATCCTCAAGGCTATAATGAAGGGGAATGGACGCTGCTTCCCGGAGAAGAAGTGACTGAGCTCCTGATGCATGAACCCGGAAAGTTCTATGTTAAGCGGATCATCCGCCATACGGCAAAACGCAAAGATACAAAAGAGATAAAAACCGGTGTGATGCCGGTTCTGCCGATAGCCAAAAGTTACGCTTCCTCCTGCTTGCTGGCAGACCTGACAGTCGGTAAGTATGTAGACCATCTGCCATTAAACAGGCAGATAGAGATGTTCAAGCGAGTAGGGGTATACCTTCCGCCCCCGACCGTTAACGGATGGATCAGGGAAGTGGCCGATTTATTGCGGCCTTTACACTTCCGCCTGCAGGAACTGGTCATGGAAGCGGATTACTTACAATCGGACGAGACCACCATACCGGTTATACGGGATGGGAAGCACAAGGCGGTCAAGGGATATATCTGGCTTGTGCGCAGCGTTATGGACGGACGCCAGTTCTTCTATTATGATTATGGTTCCGACAGCCAGGAGCCGGCAGGTTTCATCCGGCAGGAGCGGGTAAATGCCTATAATACCATTCCCGGATTCATCCCTGTTACGCAGGTGCCGTTCGATAACCCCGTCCGTTAAGGGCAGGAGTACCCTGTTTTTGCAATTCCTGCATTTTATTTCCGGCTTTTTGCATAATACCTGATCCCATTCATTTTTGCAGGCAGGCACATAAAGCCCCTTATCCAGTTTCTTGTTGTAATAGCGTTTGGCATAAACATCCGTCCGGCCACGGAACAGCGACATGAATAATTCGATTTTTTGCCTGGGTGGACTATGTTTGTTGACAGGTGAACCTGTGGACGGGTTTTCCGGTGGGGAGGCAGGTTCCGGTGGGGTCAAGGCATGAAGCAGTTTATCTTTCTCGGCAGTCAGCGCTGCTATTTGCCCTTCCAGTTCGGCAATCCGTTTTAAAAGTCCGGCATGATCCATAAACCTGCGTCTATTCAGTTAACTTTCACATGATTTTTATATTCTCCCTGCAAACATATCGTTTTATATAATACTGTACAAGCTTTCTCCGGCTAAATATCACTGCCTGTTTGGATAAGGCTT
>NZ_JBHSGN010000186.1:0-3162 GCF_042654545.1 Dysgonomonas termitidis | reverse complement strand
TCTTCGGGTTATTTGTTAGATAGAAAAAAGAAAGTAGGAAAGGGCACATGGGGGATGCCTAGGCTCTCAGAGGCGAAGAAGGACGTGATAAGCTGCGATAAGCTACGGGAAGGTGCAAATAACCCTTGATCCGTGGATTTCCGAATGGGGCAACCCAGTATCCGAAGAGGATATTACACTATGTATGTAGTGAGCAAACGCGGGGAACTGAAACATCTAAGTACCCGTAGGAAAAGAAAATAAAAATGATTCCCAGAGTAGTGGCGAGCGAAATGGGAAGAGCCCAAACCGTTATTGTTTAGGCAATAGCGGGGTTGTAGGACTGCGCCGTGGCAAGACCGATTTGAAGTAGAACGCTATGGAAAGAGCGATCATAGAGGGTGATAATCCCGTATACGAATCATATCCGAAGCCTAGCAGTATCCTGAGTAGCGCGGGACACGAGAAATCCTGTGTGAATCAGCCGGGACCATCCGGTAAGGCTAAATACTCCTGAGAGACCGATAGTGAACCAGTACCGTGAGGGAAAGGTGAAAAGCACCTCGAACAGAGGAGTGAAAGAGACCCTGAAACCATGTGCCTACAAGCGGTCGGAGCATTAAAATGTGACGGCGTGCCTTTTGCATAATGAACCTACGAGTTACTCTTACTGGCAAGGTTAAGTACAATGATGTACGCAGCCGAAGCGAAAGCAAGTCTTAACAGGGCGTTTGAGTCAGTAGGAGTAGACGCGAAACCAAGTGATCTACCCTTGGGCAGGTTGAAGTTTGGGTAACACCAAATGGAGGACCGAACCGGTAAGCGTTGAAAAGCTTTCGGATGACCTGAGGGTAGGGGTGAAAGGCTAATCAAACTTGGAGATAGCTCGTACTCCCCGAAATGCATTTAGGTGCAGCCTCGGCGAATTACTTATGTCAGGTAGAGCGACTGATTGGATGCGAGGGCTTCGCCGCCTATCAAGTCCAGATAAACTCCGAATGGGCATAAGTTAATACCGGGAGTGAGGGCATGGGTGCTAAGGTCCATGTCCGAGAGGGAAAGAACCCAGACCATCAGCTAAGGTCCCCAAATACATGTTCAGTTGAATTAACGAAGTATGACTACTAAGACAGCTAGGATGTTGGCTTGGAAGCAGCCATTCATTTAAAGAGTGCGTAACAGCTCACTAGTCGAGTGGTCGTGCGTGGATAATAATCGGGCATAAACATGTTACCGAAGCTATGGGATAAAATATTATCGGTAGGGGAGCATTCTACTCAGCGTTGAAGGCGTACCGTCAGGTATTCTGGAGCGTGTAGAAAAGCAAATGTAGGTATAAGTAACGATAAAGGGGGTGAGAAACCTCCTCGCCGAAAGACTAAGGTTTCCTGATCAACGCTAATCGGATCAGGGTAAGTCGGACCCTAAGGTGTAGCCGAACGGCGAAGCCGATGGAAGAACCGGTTAATATTCCGGTACTGTTATACAGAGTTATGTGGGGACGCAGGAGTGACACTGCTGCCAAGTGACGGATTACTTGGTTAAAGGAAGTAGACGTAGACAGAGGTAGGCAAATCCGCCTTTGGAGTTGAAACTGATAGTACTACAATCCTTCGGGAGCGTAGATAATGCAGGTAAGCATACTGCCTAGAAAAACCGCTAAACGCTAATCTGTATAGCAACCGTACCACAAACGGACACACGTAGTCGGGTTGAAAATACTAAGGCGCTCGAGCGATTCACAGTTAAGGAATTAGGCAAAATGACCCTGTAACTTCGGGATAAAGGGTGCCATCTGTAAGGGTGGCCGCAGAGAATAGGTCAAGGCAACTGTTTAACAAAAACACATGGCTATGCAAATTTGAAAGAAGAAGTATATAGCCTGACACCTGCCCGGTGCTGGAAGGTTAAGAGGAGATGTCATGAGCAATCAGAAGCATTGAATTGAAGCCCCAGTAAACGGCGGCCGTAACTATAACGGTCCTAAGGTAGCGAAATTCCTTGTCGGGTAAGTTCCGACCTGCACGAATGGTGTAATGATCTTGACACTGTCTCAACTGTGATCTCGGTGAAATTGTAGTATCGGTGAAGATGCCGATTACCCGCGATGGGACGAAAAGACCCCGTGAACCTTTACTATAGCTTTACATTGATTCTGGGCACTTGATGTGTAGGATAGGCCGGAGGCTGTGAAGCGGGTACGCCAGTACTTGTGGAGCCATCCTTGAAATACGGCCCTTTAATTGTTTGGAATCTAACCTGCGGATGCAGGAACAGTGTATGGTGGGTAGTTTGACTGGGGTGGTCGCCTCCAAAAGAGTAACGGAGGCTTCTAAAGGTGTGCTCAGGACGATTGGTAACCGTTCGTAGAGTGTAATGGTATAAGCACGCTTGACTGAGAGACCCACAAGTCGATCAGGTAGGAAACTAGAGCATAGTGATCCGGTGGTTTCAGTATGGAATGGCCATCGCTCAAAGGATAAAAGGTACTCCGGGGATAACAGGCTGATCATTCCCAAGAGCTCATATCGACGGAATGGTTTGGCACCTCGATGTCGGCTCGTCACATCCTGGGGCTGGAGCAGGTCCCAAGGGTTGGGCTGTTCGCCCATTAAAGTGGCACGCGAGCTGGGTTCAGAACGTCGTGAGACAGTTCGGTCTCTATCTATCGTGGGCGCAGGATATTTGCGGAGATCTGACACTAGTACGAGAGGACCGTGTTGGACGGACCCCTGGTCTGCCGGTTGTTCCGCCAGGAGCATCGCCGGGTAGCTAAGTCCGGATTGGATAAGTGCTGAAAGCATCTAAGTACGAAGCCGACTTCAAGATAAGATATCCATTAAGGGTGGTTGTAGACTACGACCTTGATAGGCTACAGGTGTAAAGGCAGCAATGTCATAGCCGAGTAGTACTAATAGCCCGGACGCTTTCAAGGGTGTCAGTAACCAGAATGATGTTAACTGACGCCAAACAACAAACCAGAGGTTTGCTATATTACGAATATAAGATAACGATACTCGCTCTTTTACATCAGTCAATCCTACACGGTTGACAGCAAGGCATACGGTTGTGGTATTTAATACTGTAAACTGTTAACTGTAAACTGTTAACTGAAGATATTCAGGTGGTTATAACACCGGGGCTCCACCTCTTCCCATTCCGAACAGAGAAGTTAAGCCCGGT
>NZ_JBHSGN010000185.1:0-657 GCF_042654545.1 Dysgonomonas termitidis | reverse complement strand
CTGACTGCTCTTATCTTGCTGTCTGCGGCAATGATAGTGCTTTATATTCCTTTTGCCCCCGGTCATGATTTCTATTTCCATTGCGGAAGGTTGCAGGCACTGATCGATAATCTGGGAAGCCCGTTTCTTATCTATCTGGACTATGATGGAGCAAACGGCTACGGATATTTTACAAAAGCATTTTACCCGGACGTCATGCTGATCCCTTTTGCCATCCTGGGTAAATTTATTCCCCTGATATACGTTTACCTCATTATGCTTTTTTCCATCACTGTCCTGTGTGGTATTTCGTCCTATTTGTTTGTGAACTATCTCTTTAAGGATTCTTTTGCTGCCGCGGTTTCATCATTGTTATATACATTCAGTGTCTATCGTATAATCAATTTGTATGAACGGGCCGCGTTGGGTGAAAGTATCTCCCTCTCCCTTATTCCTTTCGTCCTTTTAGGGCTTTGTCTTATAATTAAGGGTGATTACAAAAAATGGTATGTCTTAGCCATAGCATATAGCCTGCTGATTTTCACGCACCTGATTTCATCGGTACTGATGTTTGTAACGGCAGTCATTTTGCTTGCCGTCAATTATAAGAGCCTGGTAAAAGAGCCGAAACGTCTCGGCTATTTAGTGCTGGCAGGTATCGTAACCATAGTTATTACA
>NZ_JBHSGN010000184.1:0-662 GCF_042654545.1 Dysgonomonas termitidis | reverse complement strand
AAACTAAATACACTTATATATAGCTATTTATATTAGTTAACAAGAGTAAAATTTGATTTTTATTTTTCATTTACATAATCGTTTTTTATCTATTATTTGTTACCTGTTTGTTACTTATGGATTTTTATAATTGTTACTTTATTCGTTTTTCGTAAATTATTATGTTTCTTATACTTATATAAGTACTGATTACTAGCTATTTAAAAACATACATATCAAAAGGTAATTAATCCTTATTTTCCTTTGCCATGTCGTTCCTTGTTTGTATCTTGCCCCCGGTCGATACAAAGCTCATATTCGTTTTTTTAGTATTAAAGGTTTGCAAAGATATAAATATCCGGTTAATTTACAAGGAAAAAGTGCTGATGCAAATCATTACTTAAACCTGTCCCTATTGATATACCCTATTCTTAATCAAGCCTGAAAGATATATTAATATAAGCAGCCAATAATGGATGAAAAATATTAATTACTCTCTATTCCATTTTACAAAGCACCATCATGGCAACTCAAACATACAACAAATATAAAATACTTATAGCTCCCGGTTCCAAAAAGATGCAGGGACTGAAGGTCGGGGATATTGTCCGCAGGCAATATTTCGACAATCCCAACCTTATCTATTCCCTGATGATTGTCCTTGAAACAGGCGTTGATATAAT
>NZ_JBHSGN010000183.1:0-532 GCF_042654545.1 Dysgonomonas termitidis | reverse complement strand
ACGTGGTATCGGAGGAACAGCTAGCAGCCTGGCAAAAGGAGCCATAGACCTCAGTGTACGCCCTGCCGTGCAGACAATGTTCTCCCCATCTTCTTATGCAATGGCTTATCAGGAGATGCAGGGACAGGCCGTGAACAAAGACGGACAGGGGAATATCATGTTCGGTAACAGGAAGTCACAAGGACAGGGTATGACTTCCGCATTTATCGAAAACCAGTCGGAGGTACTCGGCGAGGTCGTCCTCGATAAGCTGTTCCAGAAATTCAGAATACCCGTACCTGCTTTCTTAAAAACGAATGCAGCCAAAAGACTAAGCAGCGCGACAGGAATACAAGGCCCAATCACAGAATATGCAGAGGAAAAGTATGCAGACCTGGCAAATATAGTCAGGGGTGAACAAACGATAGAAGGCTTCTTCGATCCGCGTCAGAACCTGGAGACATTCGGGGCGGTGGCTATCATGCAGATACCCTTCTCTGCTATCAATGCTACAGGGTATGGAATAGGCAGGATAAGGGACGTACAGGCTAAA
>NZ_JBHSGN010000182.1:0-1964 GCF_042654545.1 Dysgonomonas termitidis | reverse complement strand
GCTGACACCCGGAATCAAGACCGGCTCGTCCAGGTGGTATAAGGACGGAGTAGCCGTCACCTCGGGACAAGACAGTTGCACTATAGCCGCAGCAGCATCCAAATATGCCCTGACGGTCAATACGAACCATATGAGCATTACATCGCCGCAGGTACGGTATACCTTCGAAGCGGTGTATATTGATGCGAACGGCCTGGAGATCGCTTTCCGCTCGGAGATACAATTCACCCGGCACCAGTCGGCGGGAGCCACGATCTGCGCTATCGCCTATGCCCCGGACGGGGTCATTTTCCGTAACGGCGAGGTCGCTTCGTTAAAGGCGCACTGCGACCTGTGGCGCGGGGCGGCAATCGATACGACCAACGTAACCTATTGCTGGGGTATCAAGGATTCTTCCGTCTTTGCCAATACGACCCTTTCGGCTGCTGCCGCGACCGGGGCCGTTACCGTAACCGTCGCTTCGGTAGCCAATATGGAGGCCGGGGGGAAGATTGTTATCGGTACGGCTACACATACGATCTCGACGGTCAATACTTCGACCAAAGCAGTTACCCTGACTTCCGCGTTGACGGCGGAGGCCGCATCCGGGGCTACGGTCAGGAACCCGTATTACAATGCCATGCTGGGAGCGGGCTGGTCGTGCCTGACTTCTTCCAACCCGCGCGGAGTAACGGCAGGGTGGACAAGCAATGAGATTACCATCACCGCCGATGCCGTCCTGAATTTTGAAACCTTCAAATGCGCGATTAAAGACACGGATACTTCGGCAGGCAATGCTTCCGCCAATAAGATCGTATGTGATATTATCTCCTTCTCGGATATGTCCGACCCTGTTATGGTGGATATCGTGAGCCAGAAGGGATTTATTATTAAGAACGACGCCAACGATGTGGACGCTAAAGCAGTGCTATACCGCGGCGGAGAGGAGCTGGACGCGGCAGGTACGGAATATACTTATACATGGAAACTCTGGAACGCGGCGGGTACGGCGGTCGCTAAAACCTATACGGGAAAAGCCGTTACCATTGCCAAAGCGGATGTGACGGGAAAGGGGGTATTGATGTGCGAGGTTTCAAAATGATCCGCTAAAAAGTACCGGCATGGAATCATGCTTATTAACTCCTTCTTTAAGAATAAATAAACGGCAAACACCGGTATTGCGAATAAAGAAAATACCGGTATTTGGATAAAAGATTACTACCTGTTATTGAAGGCGTTTCAGGCGGTACAATAATTGCCGGATTGCTTCCTGATAGTCATCGATAATAGCCTGGGTGAAGGCTTCCGTAAACAGTTCCCTCTGGGATTCCGTGTATTTGACAAACTCTTCCGCATGCTTTACGATATCCGATGGATTCTTTGTTTCAGGAATTACGATATCCAGGTCTCCTATTGTAGCATACGATGTTTCTACCAGGCGGTCGGTTACATCCAGCAGGTCTTCGATAGCCTGATCCAATGCAATGTGGGCGGAATAGCTGCCTGGGCCTGTAATATGCCAGTGATGCAGTTTCAGGCTGCTGTTAAATGAAAAGACTTTTCCGATAAATGCCGCAACCGCTACATGGGCAGATACAGCTTTTGATGATGTATTGTACATAATTTTGAAAAATTGGTTCATAATTATACCTGTAAATATAATGATTTTAATATTTTTTTACGGGATATTGCCTGATAAAATATTATTGTTGTATATCAAGGAAAATCCTTCCTGCATGCAGCCCCTGTCCATCGCTTCTAAAATAATGGTGCTAAAAGGGCGATAATAACAGTAAAGGTGAATAAATCTTATTCCCCGATAAATATCCGGGCTAAAATGCCCTGAATCCGCTTGTCTGTCTTACCTTTGTGCTTAAGCACGTAAGTGGCGCCGGTAAGCGGGCCACAAATGGGCTCATTGAATTCCCGGACTGTGCGCCGGTCTTCAGGGACAAATTACAGAGAGGTTCACAAATAATATATGA
>NZ_JBHSGN010000181.1:0-4555 GCF_042654545.1 Dysgonomonas termitidis | reverse complement strand
CAATATGCCAATTTGAAAATGTGCCAATGGTACGAAGAGAAAATTATTAAAACGATAAAATAAAAATGATGAAGAGATTTTATGAGAAAATGAAGGACAGCGGATTATTCGTGTTAATAATCATGCTGTTGTGTTCCGTATTCGGGGTGATGGATGCGGGAGCGATGACAGCCGATGTAGCCCCGGCTGTGGAAATAGAGTTCTCGAACGGGAAGCCGCAGGGCGTAGCCGCACATGGGGACGGGGCCAACCGTCATGAGGGGATGTCGGTAGAGTTCACGGAGGATAACGTAGAAAGGCTGCTGCTGGAGCAAATCGACTCGGAGATCGTAAAGATCAACCGTTACAGGTATCCCCTCGATACCATCGCCCGGAGTATAGGCAAAGCCCGTACAAAGAACAGCAAGTCTCAGGTGGTTACTTATTACAGTGTCGCCACCTTACCGTCCGACAGTATAATAACAACCGCATTTGCAGGAGGCAGTGCGCAAACACCCCTTACTTTCGGTGAAGACGGGCAGGACAATGCACTTATAGCTATCAACCAGACCCTGATCGTAAAGGGGGTATTGGGATATAAGGTTAACGGCAAAGCAGGGACAAATGTACAGGATACACGGCCCTTATTGCTGTATGTCGTAGACAGGCACGCGGACGGAAGGCCTATTGTTATTGCCGTGAACGGGCAGGGCGCAGGCTTTACAATCCCGGCCATCCCGGCAGATTCGGAAGTTACCATAGCCGGACGCGCCGCTTCCGAGTTCCAGATACGCACCGATGTCTATAACATCCTGCCGACGCCTTCCAGCCAGTACCTCCAGAAGTTCATCGCGGAAGTGGAAGAATCCACCTTCTTCGAGATGCGCAATAAAGAGGTCAGGTGGACTATTTCGGATATTGTCCAGCAGGCCCTGGATCAGATGCGCAAGGAAACCAACAACTCATACTGGCGTTCATCGGCTGCAATCCGCAATGTCAAGAACAAATACAACAGGAAGCCGGAAGATACCTATTTTACGGAGGGGATATGGACACAGGCGGGAAAAGACCTGGACGCCGCCGGAACAGGCATTACCGCATCCCTGCTTATCGACTGGATGAATGCGGGGTTTAGCGATAACGCCGCCTCCGATACCAAACTGATGATGTGCTCTCCCGACTTTATGGCCGAACTGTGCAAAGCGCCGTTGACACAGAATATGTGGTATGGCTCAAAGAAAGACTTCTTCGGGCTGAAAGTAACCCCCATCGAATCGCCTTTCGGGACGCTCGTGCCTATACTGGATAAGTCGATGGTCGAGGCCGGGTTGCAGGGATGCGCCTATATGCTGGATGCCGACTATATGACAAAATGGACGATGGGATGGCGTTCTGAAAAACTGGATAATGTAAAGAACGGGGAAGCCGATAGCCAGGGCAGGCTGCTGATCGAAGCCAGCGGCCTGACATTATCATTCCCTGACGCCCATGCCAGGTTATATTTAAACCGTTCACAATTCGAAGGATAACAATATGAGGAAAGTATATTTTTCAAAGGATAAGGCCAAAATCGTTTTCGCCGTAAAGTTAAGCGGGGGAGTTAAGAATGTTACGTTCTCGAATTTCGGGGGCTCATACGCTACTTCCTGTAAGGAGGAGCAAAAGGCGATAGAGGACAGTTTTTATTTCAAAAGGGGACTGGTCTATACGGCATCAGGCACTGACGGGGAACAAAGCGAGGAAGAGGAAGAAAGCGGTTCGACGGAAATAGGGCATGTAACCAATATACAGCAGGCAAAGGAACTGCTCCGGTCGAGCCCTTACAATATCCCGTACCAGCAGTTAGGCACTCCGGAGAAAATACTCAGGGCAGCCGGGGAACTGAATATTTCATTTCCGAAGCTCAAATTATAAGGCAGTTTATACACTCAGGTAAAAAGGTAAAGCAGGTATGAAGGCAGAATTTACAGCGCGTGTGATGCAGGTAATGAATGAGACCGGATGGGACGATTCAGGCCCGGAGGCTTTTATAGGTTCGGATACGACAAAGGTGGAAAAGCATATAGGGGCCGTTTTTGCAGATGCATGGCGGAAAGCCGTCAACCTGCTGCCCAGGACATATTTCACCGTCAAAGACTTTTCCGGGCAGGCAATTTCCCCTGATATATCCAAAGGTACGGGATATGTGGTTTTGCCTCCAGACTTTTACAGGCTGGCCTCGTTCAGGATGAAAGGATGGCAAAAGGCGGCCGAGACGCTCTATGACAGTTCCGATCCCATTGCATCTATACAGGCGAACGAATATACGCGCGGGAATATCTGCCGTCCGGTATGCGTGAGGAATATACTTCAAACGGATGAAGGGATAAGCACCGTACTGGAATATTACTCCCTCCCCAAAGGATATAAGCATGAAATATCGGAAGCCCTGTACATACCCGTTACCGCTCCGCTTAGTGACGGTACTGTCATAAGTGACAAGCTGTTTATCCCCCTGGCGTACCTGTGCGCAGGCATGGTGTTCGATCTGTTTGAAAAGCCCGCAATGGCGAAAGTAATGGAAACCAGGGCAATGGAATGTGCTAATACCAATTAGCTAATATGCTAATTATCTAATGTGCCAAACAACGTTCGCCGAAGCGTAGGCGAGGCAATATGCCAATATGAAACAACGTTCGACGGAGTGTAACGTAATCAAAATGTGCCGATGAACAGATGTCAGCAAAATGGATGCGGGGATAGTATCCCTCCTTACGACTTCAATAAAATACCATTGCTCAGGTATCAGAAAAAGCCTGTGGTCTATATCGACGACCTGTATATAAAATATCCGCAGGGGGGAGAGGCAGGGTGGTACGCCCTTGTATTATCGGAAGGCAATTTTGCCTACTGGAATATGGAAGAAGATAAGTGGCGGTTTACAGGTGCAGGCGGGGCATATGTGAACTTCTACACCGATACGCAGATACTGACTTCCGTATCCGGTATAATCCCTATGGGTACGACAACGGTAAGCATATCCGCCTCGGAAACGCTCTCGCTTGTCCGGCTGGAGAAATTAAAGCCCGGTTATGTTATGAGTATCCGTGTACGCAATACTTCGCAGACGCTGGTATTCGTAACCCTGCCTACCTCGGAGGAGTATGAAGTGGACAAGTGGTATCAGGCAGCTATTTATCCGGGTATGGTAACGGAGTTTATTATCCGGTGTTTTGCTCCGGGAAAGTATGCAATAACCTATATCATTCATAAGAAGTCGGAGATAGTCCCTTCACCGGGCAGCGCAGTATATGATGCAGGAGGGAATGTGATATAACAATGGGTCAATTTATTAATGTGCCGATGTGCCAATTTAATTAGCAAATGTCAGATCAGCTAATTAGCAAATGAATAAACTGTCGCTTCGCGCCAATTGGCACATCGGCATATTAAACAATTATAACATTAAAAAATATGGCAACAACAAAACAGATAACGGTAACGGGCGTAACAACCGGCGTAAGCTGGACAGCCTCTTCCAATCAGGCATGGTGTACCCTTACAGGAGGAACCGGTACGGGCAACGGCAGTTTTACAATCGCATGTGCTGCTTACACATCCACATCGGCAGACAGGTCTGCAACGGTAACAGTGACGCCTTCGGACGGGGGAGCCCCGGCAACGGTAGCGGTAACACAGAAAGCGCGGTCGGCTGTAGTGGTAAACCCTACAACAGTCACATTCGATGCTGCGGGGAATGTACTTTCATAATCAATGTGCAGATTAGCAAATATGCCAATATGCCAATGACGCAAGGCGGTGAAATAAAAAAGGTAAGACTGCATAAAAGAGAGATACAGCCTTACCGATTTGAAGTGAAATCCCAGAGAAATTTCGATGTAAATATATGAATAATCAGCGAATGGGCAAATTCAATATGCCGATATGCCAATAAACTAATATGCCAATGATACGGAGTCAGTAATTACCATTGGCACATCGGCACATTTTCAAATTATCACATTAATATATGGCAACAAAGCAAAAGATAATAATAACAGGTATAGAGGACGGTGTAGCCTGGCAGGCTGTCTCCAACCAGGAATGGCTGAAAGTAACGGATATTGTGGCAACTGCCGTTGAAGACTCGTTTAACGTATCGGTAGACCCGAACAGCGCAAGTGAAGTCCGCACGGGAATAGTTACCGTCATCCCTTCCGACAACGGGACAAACGGACTTGTCAATGTATCGCAGCAGGGGGCGGTTATCTATACCCTCTCCATAAGCCCTACGACAAAATCGTCGCCTGCCGCCGGGGAAACCTTCGCTATTACCGTTACAAGCAATACATCATGGACGGTGTCGCTTCCGGGATGGTGCACAGCGAATGTTACAAGCGGTACGGGCAACGGGACAATCAACGTAACGGTAACAGGCAATACAGGCGGTCAGAGAATTGGCAACATCGTTGTCACAGCCGGAACATTAAATGCTGCATGTGCTGTTACACAAGCCGCTTATGTGGCTCCAAATATATCCATAAGCCCTACAACAAGATCGTCACCTGCTGCCGGGGAAACGTTCACTATTACCGTT
>NZ_JBHSGN010000180.1:0-1446 GCF_042654545.1 Dysgonomonas termitidis | reverse complement strand
CCGCTTCCGTATCCGCGAAGCATGGGAAGACAGGCATCTGGCGGTAAAAGAGTTCCTGGACGTTCTCCGCAGGCATGGAACCGATATTGCCGGATATAACGACTATTACAAGCAGGCCACCCATATAAACGGCAAGATAGATGCAGGGTTGGAGAATTACAATGAAAAATTCCAGAAGCCATTGAATAAAGCTGTCGGCGAACTGGAAAAAGCAGGCTTCGATTACCGCGCCATCGAGAACTATGCCATACTCAAACACGGGCTGGAACGGAATAAATGGATGAAAGAGGATGCTGTCAGGCGGTATGCGGAACGGTATCCGGATGCCACGCCGCAGCAACTCGGACGCTTTGAGATAAACCTGCCGGATGATTTCTCCGGGATTACGGCTGTAGAGGCAGAAGTGGGAACACATGCCGAAGGGTTTATCGCTGAATTTGAGCACAAGGCAGGGGAAGAACTTATATATCATTTCTGGAAGAGCGTTAAGAATGCCACCCTGTTCTCCATAGGCAAACAGCTTGAGGGCGGGCTGATAGACAAAAAGACCTATGACGAACTGGCTGGCAGGTATGACTATTATATCCCCCTGCGCGGGCATGATGACGAAACGGCGGAGGACAGGTGGGACTACAGCCCCAATATGGGGACATACTTTGTCGCCCCGCTTATCAGGGCTAAAGGACGGAGGACACGCTCGGAAAGCCCCCTGGCCTTTATCTTCTCAATGGCTCAAAGCGCGGTCAGCTCCGCCAACAGGAATATCCTGAACCAGACAATACTGCGGCTGGCGTTAAAAGACAAGACAGGACTGCTCGGAGTAAATAAGGCCTGGTATATGCAAACCGGGCTGAATGAAGACGGCGTCCCTGTCTATGAGATACAGGCTCCCGCCTACTCTGAAAATACGGATCAGTACAGGATAAATATAGAGGAATTTGAGGAACGGATGCAAAAATTACAGGAGCAGGGGCTGGCTGTACAAAACCGGGGGAAACTGGATATAGGGGGACTGTTTATCAAAAAGACACAGGCCAGCCAGCACGTAGTATATGTTTCACAGAACGGGGCCGAATATGCCGTGTATATCAATGGCAATCCTGCGGTAGCCCGTGCCATTAATGGGATAAATGCAAAAGATTTACATAAGGATTTGCGGTTTATAGCAAAAGTATCAAGACAGATGGCAGCCAACTTTACAACCCGCAACCCTATATTCGTAGCGACAAATTTTTCACGCGACTATATTTTTGCATCTTCCATACTTGGCGTTAAGGAAGATGCTAAGTATGCCCTGCAATTCCAGAGCAATATACCCCGTTCGGCAGGCGCATTGCAACGCTATATCAGGAATAAAGCGGACTTATCGGAAAAAGCAGACCGCTATGTTATCGAATATATTATGAACGGGGGTAAGACGGGATTCTCACATCTGGTGGAACTCGA
>NZ_JBHSGN010000179.1:0-1538 GCF_042654545.1 Dysgonomonas termitidis | reverse complement strand
CGACGGTTCGGCCAATATATCTATACCCGTTAACCTGAATGCGTTGGGGCTTGTTAAAAACGGTGTTGTCAGGATTTCAGGTAACGGTGGCGATTATGCATCGGCTGTAGGGATAGTAAATGCACGCAGGTATTTCAAACTTGTCGATGTGTCCTATACTTCAGCAGGCTGGGACGGCAGGATAATATTCGATGTATTTTACACGCAGGCAGGTGGCGGTGGCGGATGGGGTAACGGGGAAGCGCAGGGAAAAGTAGTTCTCAGGCCGACATGGAATGCCAATGTCTTTGACATCATAAGTACAATATCCGGTGTAGACGATCACGGGATCGTTATTTTGTATAATGAATCTGCAAAAGTATACTCCCTGTATGCGTGTGCTTCCCCCGGTAACTATGACAGTAACCGGCTGTATATAGATATCCGTAATTTATTTGCATGGGCTGCTAACAATGATAACAACAACTTTATGGACAGTATATTCTATGCGTCTTCGGGCTCTTATTCAAGCAATACCGGATTAACACAGGCACAGTTTGACGCGCTGCCGAAAACGGCTGTTAAATGGCTATGGGGTGGATAAAGAAAAAAATAGAAATAAAAATAAAAATTTGATTTGCAAAAATGGAACAGATTAATTTGAATTACAGTGAGATAGCGGTCGGGTTGGTTGCCTTAGCCACCTTTATCAGCTCTACGTTCGTTACCGGCAGGTGGTATCCTAAATTCCGCAGCCGCCGGTGGATAATTACGGTATTCTGGGGCGTCCTCACTGCCTGGTGCGTGATATGCGACGGCGAGCGGATGAAGGAAACGGCCTCCCTGATAGTGGTAGCCTGCGGGGCGGCGCAGAGCATCATCTTTATCCTGGCTTCCACATTCGAGCACCTGAAAATAAACATCGGGAGTAACCTAAGTATAGAAGCCGATAATAAAACAGAAAAGGAGGGTAAAGATGGCGACAGGGAAACAGCAAACTGAATTTGTAAGGACGATATATCCGGCGGCATACCGCTTACACATGGAAAAGCCGGAGGCTTCCATTCATCCGGTATTCGAAACGGCACAGGCAGGACTGGAGAAAGGCTGGCTGCTGGGTGGAAAACTCCCGTACAACCTGTTCGGGATAACTAAGGGTACTAGCTGGGACGGCCCCGTTGAACGGGCTTTGACTACCGAATATTTCGATACCCCGGATAAGAAGTTCGTATATCCGGAACGGGTAGTGTCTGTTACTCCTCACGGAAGCAAATATAAATATTCCGTGTACAGGTACTTTAGAGCTTACAAGTCTTATGAAGAGTGCTTATACGACCATCAGGCGATATTCCGGAAAACGGGTTATGCGGATGCATGGCCTTACCGGGATGAACCCAGGGAGTTCGCAAGGCGGCTGATGGACAGCGAGGGCTGGAAGTATGCAACGGCAGATAATTATGTGCCTGTTATTACCTCGTGTATCGCTATGGTCGAAAAAATAATGAAGAATGAAGAATGAGGAATGAAAACTAAACTAAAAAGCGGGCTTTTTAGTTGCC
>NZ_JBHSGN010000178.1:0-2898 GCF_042654545.1 Dysgonomonas termitidis | reverse complement strand
ACTTATTATAAGCATCATAGAGCATCCCCTTTTCGGCTACCTTCTTCAGCCATTATGGGCCAGGAGGGAGAAGACGGATTCATTGACCATCGTGGAAATAGCCGGTGAAAAAGCCGGTAGTTTTACATTCCTGCCGCAGGCTCACAGGGAGATTGTTGCCCTGGCAGGCCGTTGTACAGCTAAATCCCTTATGAAAAGCTATTCTAAGGAAACAACAGTATCCGGCTTTGAAAAAAATGTCACTGAAAAAACAATAGAGACCTATATCCGCCCGGCTATAGAAAGATACCAGCAACGTATTATTGAGCGCTTACCCCAGTCCGGACTGGAGGTTTATTTCAGGGAAGGGGTAAAAGTACGGGCCTTGTTTGATTCCGCCAAAGCGGAAGTATACCCCGACCCGGCCAGGGCTGTGTTTAATTTCATAAAAAATGGCGGGCAGGAGTTGCGGTATTTCATCACCCTTGCCGCCGGAAATGAAATAATTGATTTGAACGGCAAGCCTTTCGGCGTCATATGCAGTGATCCCGCCTGTGTTTTCGTGGACAGGAAACTGCTTGTGTTTAAGGATATCGATGCAAAAAAATTACTGCCGTTCTTTTCGAAGGAATATGTAACGGTTCCGCCAGCCTCGGAAAAAGCCTACATAGAGAAATTTATAGCGAATTGCCTTAAGAACAACGTTGAGGTAAATGCCCGGGGGATCGATATACAGGAAATATACCCACCGTGCACAGCGCGCCTGACATTGACAAACGGTTTGGATATGCAGCCTGTCCTGTCCCTCGATTTTTTATATGAGGGAAAAGCCTGTCCCATCGATACGCCCGATAAGAAGGTTGTATATGCAAGGCAGGCTGACGGCACCACGGCATTAGTCTGGTTTTACAGGGATAAGGAACGGGAAAGTTCACTGATTAAGCTACTCACGGATAACGGGCTGGAAAGGAAGTGGCTTAACGGCTTCCGGGTAAAGCAAACCGAACCGGAAGATGATACAAATGGCTTGATTGACTGGATTCAGGCACACCGGGAAATATTGGGCCTTTTCGACCTGGTACAGGATATCCCGGATAAGAGATATTTTTTAGGTGAAATATCCCTGGAAAACAAACCGGATGAAAGCCCGGACTGGTTTGATGTAAAAAGTGAAGCCGTATTCGGTACGTTCAGGATTCCTTTTATCCGTTTCCGGAACCACATACTGAATGATATCAGGGAATATGTTTTGCCGGACGGGAGCATTGCCGTATTGCCCGGGGAATGGTTCAGCCGCTATTATGAACTGATGTTTTTCGGCAGGGAGGACGGAGCGAATATCCGCCTGCAAAGGCATCATTTCCGGTTGGCAGGCATCCTTGACGCTGGTACGCATAAGCCTGTCCCGGAGATACACTCCGATGGTTTATATCCTGTTCCCGAAGGGCTGAATGCCACATTGAGGCCTTACCAGCATAAGGGATTCTCATGGCTCCTGAGCCTGTCTGAAAATAATTTCGGGGGTTGCCTTGCAGATGATATGGGTTTGGGGAAGACTTTACAGGCAATCACCCTGCTGCAATATTTTTACCAGCACAGGAAAAAAGAAAAACCAAACCGGCAGTCAAAAGTTTCAGGCCAGTTGTCCTTATTCACAGAAGACGATATATCCCAAAGCAGCAGCTCCCGGGAGTATCCCCCTTCGCTGGTAGTCGTCCCTGCATCCCTGCTGTATAACTGGCAGCATGAACTGGAACGGTTTGCGCCCGCCCGGAAAGTATATATCTATTCGGGAGGCAGGCGGATGAGAACAAAAGACACGGATATGTTTTTCAGTATGTTCGATGTGGTACTGACCACATACGGGACGCTCCGCATCGATATAGAAATGCTGGAATGCTGTTCTTTCCATTATTTCATTCTGGATGAAAGCCAGTATGTGAAAAATCCGGACTCGGTGACCTATAAGGCCGTGATGCGGATTAAGGCCATGCATAAATTAGCGCTTACCGGTACGCCTGTAGAGAATTCGCTTACAGACCTGTGGGCACAGTTTAACATTGTAAATACAGGTATGCTGGGTAACCTGCAAGACTTCCGGAAGGCTTATGCCAATCCGCTCAGGCGGAACAACAAAGAAAAAGAAGCGGCTTTACTGAAAATCATACAACCGTTTATCCTGAGGCGGACAAAGGCAGAAGTTGCTCCGGAGCTGCCGCCCCTGACCGAGAAAACCGTTTATTGCAACATGAGCGAGTCCCAGGCTGAATCATATAACCTGGAGAAAAATAAATTGCGTAACAGCCTGATTGCCGGAGAGCAATCCGCCGATACCCAGAAACTGTCATTTATGGCTTTGCAGGGTTTAACCAGATTGCGGTTGCTGGCAAATCATCCGAAACTGCTGGACTTGTCCTACTGCGGGGATTCAGGTAAGTTTGAACAGGTGGCGATGTACCTGGAAACATTGCGCAACAGCAAGCATAAGGTTCTGGTCTTTTCTTCCTTTGTAAAGCATCTACGCTTATTTTCCGGCTACTTCGACCAAAATAACTGGAAATATGCGTGGCTGACGGGGGATATGAAAATCCGGGACAGGGAGAAGCAGGTTGACCTGTACATGCATGACCCGGAAGTGAATTGCTTTTTCATTTCCATCAAAGCGGGAGGCGTAGGGCTTAACCTGACCGCAGCCGATTATGTCCTCATCCTGGACCCCTGGTGGAACCCCGCCGTGGAAAACCAGGCGGTAAGCCGTTCCCACCGGATAGGTCAGCAGAAGCATGTGATTGCGTACCGTTTCATTTCGTCAGGCACGGTAGAAGAAAAGATCCGGCGTTTACAGGATGGCAAATCAAAGCTGGCCGAAGTATTCGCGTCCGGATCAAACCCTTTACAGGGCATGGATAAAGATGATGT
>NZ_JBHSGN010000177.1:0-798 GCF_042654545.1 Dysgonomonas termitidis | reverse complement strand
GTGAAACCCGTCCACGATCCGGATGATATCCTTTTCCGGACTGCCGACAACAGGCATGGTATAGCCGTCTTCCTCGATGGAGGTAACCAGCAGGGCCATTTCCGGCGGGGCAACACTGTTCGGGTTATAGTCGTTGCCTTCTATGTTTTCCGACCTTTCCCATGCGACGAAGTCTACCGGATGGTGTTTCATCGGGCTCACCTCATGTAACATCGAGCGGACATAATTAAGGGTGTCTATTTTTTCATCCGTATCTTTCATGTCTTTTATATACCGGCATACAGATGCAGTCATTTGTTGAAAAACATGATTTTCTTCGTTTTGATTTTTCATAGCATTTCTTCGTATTTCCGGATCAATTCCTGTTGCCTTAATATCTGCTTCTTTGTCATCGAGAAAGACAGGGTCCTGCACGTAATATCATTTTTAAGGATAGCCATGCACATACGTTTCCAGGAGAGGAAATCCGTTTTGTTATCCAGGCCGAGCAATGCATCCGGTATGGTTTTGAAACGCACGACATATTTGTCGCCCTTTCCCCGTTTGCTATACTGCCGGGTATTGACGATCATATCCGGGTCCAGTTCGAAGATGTCTTCCTCGCTAACAGGAGAACCGGTACTGTTCCAGTAACGGGTAAACTTTATGAATTTGGCCGTATATATCCTGCGGGTTTCTCCGGGAAGTGTTCTCAGCAGGAACTTACAGTAGCTTTTCCATGTATGTCCCTGAGGAAGGCTTATCCTCCCGGCTCCCGTTGCTTTGGTCCCGCAATAGATATTCCCGAAGTTGGCTCCG
>NZ_JBHSGN010000176.1:0-2800 GCF_042654545.1 Dysgonomonas termitidis | reverse complement strand
ACAGGAATTGGTAAAGCGGATTCAATGTAATTGTTTGGAAATCATATTTATTGATGCTTATAATCCCTTGCTGTCCATATATAAGCAGGAGCAGGATTATTATATTATTTATCCTGGTTCTGTGATCTGTATATCATAAGAGTAAAAGAGCAGAAACAAGATTTTTGCAACCAAAAGCAGCAATAGCCTCATCAATTTGTAAGCAACCAGCAAGCTATACTGTATGGTTTAATAGGAAATTACTATCTATTAGTAAGCAAGGTGTAACAGATGCATAGCTTACAGTAGCAACATTACATCAATCCTATATAACCCACAGCCTCTTTTTGTCTAAAAACCGGGGCAAATAAAATTTAAACAGGATTCAAACTCAATCTAAACAAAAAAGGAAGTTCACAAAATCACTTCGTTAACTTCAGGGCCTTAACACAAACTTTACAAAACTATATCCATAAAACGGCATACGCAGTAAAAAGTTTTACGGATATTAAAATCAATATGAAAAAGATATTAGGCAATAGATAGGATATGCATTTTTTACTACTTTATGCAGCGTATGCTTATTCCACATGATAGGAACTCAGACCTATTGTACCATTGTTGCATGCTAAGCTTCCAATTGTTACCGTCTTATTCCAAGTCGAAGTGACGCAGCCATATTTCACTGTTCCTGTCAAGTGGCAACTTGGGTTAATTATATTATACGCCTTCTCCAAGGCAGGCGCTTTGCTTTCAAAGGGTGCGGGATAACTTCGCCTTTGAAAAGGAAAACACCTGTTCTTAATATGTGAACGCAATAAAACTTTATAGCTTTACCGTAAGAAAATTACAATCATCAAACCGTTTGCAGTACGATGTATCACTTCCTCAGGCCAGAAACAGGATTGTCTATATAAACTACGCAGCAAAAAATAATTGTTCCCAATCTATTATAATAATCGGGATAATTATATACTTTTGTTTTTAAACATATCTACCGTTGCATTATGGATATCAAGGTATTATATGCTTTAAAACAGGGAAATGAAGAAGCCTTCGAAGCCATTTTCAGAAAATACAATGCGAAAATTTATCATTTCGTATCGGATACGCTTTATGATAAAACCCTGGCGGAAGATATTACCCAGAATGTTTTCCTGTCAGTTTGGGAACACAGGGAAGATATTGTACCCGAAAAGAATTTTTCAGCTTACCTCTATGCCATAGCCAAAAATATGGTTTTCAGGGAAACGGAAAAAATGGTGCTGTCCTACCGCTATGAAAGCCATATCCTTCAAATGCGCCGGAATGAAGAAGACCTTTCCACAGAGGAAGCGATCCATGCCGATTCCCTGGGGGAAACCATTTTCCGTCTGATAGATAATCTCCCCGAAGTGCGTAAAAAAATATTCTTGCTACACTTTACGGAAGATATGAGCAACAAGGAAATAGCTGCGAGGCTTTCCATCTCGGAAGAAAATGTCGCACAGCAAATCCGGCGGTCGCTGGATTATATCCGCAAACACTTAAAAAATTACATCGCTCTACTAGCCTGCATTTATTTCCAATAAAAACAAACACAAAAGTTAAACTACGTTAAATTTCAATCCTGCTGTTAATAAAATTCCCTCTCACGTATATATAAGTTATATACAGTAGAAATTTAATGGAAAACGAATTAACCATATTGATAGAAAAGTTCCTCCGCCGGCAGATAAGCGACGGGGAAGCTAACCGTTTAAAAGAACTGCTTATGCAGGCGGAAGCAGAAGATATGCTTTCCGGCTTATACGATGAAAAATGGGAACAGGCGGCTTCCTCCCCGGAAAAAGATATGGAAGACCGTATCTGGCTGAAGTTACGTGAACAAATACGCCCTGAATCTACTGACGTTTTACCGGTGCCGGTACAGCGCACCGTTTGGAAAAAATACCTGCGCATAGCCGCTTCGATACTGGTGCCGTTACTTTGCATAGGACTGGGATATTTCTATTCCGGAAGCAAACCGGTACAGGGTAGTAATAAAATGACGATACAGGTAGAGACCGGGCAAAAAGCGAAAATGCAACTGCCGGACGGTACTGATGTATGGCTCAATTCCGCCAGTTCGTTGACCTATGATGGCACATACAATAAGAAGGAACGTGTCGTTTACCTGCAAGGAGAAGCCTATTTTCAAGTAAGCAAGGATAAGGCCCGGCCTTTTATTGTAAGGGCCAATGAAATTTCTATCGAAGCGCTGGGAACAAGCTTTGATGTCAAGGCTTACCCCGATGATAATTATATCGCCGCAACACTGATAGAAGGCAGCATCCGGGTAAATTCACCATTTCAATCGGCCATATTGGAGCCGAACGAAAAACTGACTTTTAACAAGGATAACAGCGCGTTTACCAAAAGCATAATGCCGGATGCGGAGAAAAATTCTTCATGGGTCAATAACCAGCTCGCATTCGAGCAGGAACGGCTGGAAAATATAGCCAAGACACTGGAACGGATGTATAATGTCCGGATACATTTTGCCTCCGATGATCTGAAAAACATCCGCTTTTCGGGAACGGTTAAAAACAACAACCTGGAAGGTGTACTACAGTTGATTGCTTTTGTTTCCCCAATCCGGTATTCACTGGAAAATGACACGACCGTAATTATCCGTAATAAATAGAACCTATAATTATCAAATTTATCCAAACCATGAACACATCATAAACTGCCTGTAAAATGAAAAAACGGAACAATGTTGGAGCATTATTCCGTTCGTATGCAAAGGGTCGATAGCTTAATCCATAAAACGCCATTGAGGAAATACTCTTCAACGGGT
>NZ_JBHSGN010000175.1:0-6193 GCF_042654545.1 Dysgonomonas termitidis | reverse complement strand
GCGCCGTTCTGCATTTGAGGAAGCGAATCCGGGCAAAAAGTATGAAAAGGATTATCCTGTCTGGCTGGAAGCAATGATCATGAAATGTCTTGAAAAGAAGCCAGGAAACCGTTACAGGAATGCACAAGTATTTTTTGACGAGGTTGAAAGGCAGCTTGCCGGCAGTAAGGGGTGGGCAGATAATGAATTGGCAGGGAAATTGCAGGCTGAAAATACACGCCTTGTCCAAACCGTCAATCAGTTGACGCAAACTACGGCTCAGTTACAGCAAGGAAATAATGATAAGGAAAACGAAATAAAACAATTAAAATCCAGAATCCAGGAACTGCAAAAAAGCAAAGCAACGCCAGAAAATGAAACAAAGCCGGTGCCAAAATCGCAAGAGGCTATTCCTCAGAAAGAAAGCCAGCGCATTATATCAGGTAAAGCTTGTCTGGTTTGTGGTAAAAACATCAATGAAAAAGCACATTTCTGCAAATGGTGCGGAGCACGGAGTGAAAACAGGAACAATTAAAAAATAAGGTATGATTTGTAAAGAATGTAATCTTGAAAATGACAAGGACGCACGCTTTTGTGAGAACTGCGGAACGGGTTTGCAGGTGAAAGGTCAATCAGGGCTTGAAAAAATGATATGGAGCTGTATTGTGCTGCTGTACGTGTTTGTTGTAGGCGTATTTGTTACAAATAAATACCAACATGCATTTTTCGATGAGTTGTGTACTACCGCTGAACGCGCTGATCAAATGCAGAGAGAAACAGGTATTTATGGTAGTGATACTGACGCACGCTTAGCATATGGATATGAAGCAAGTCAAGACAAATACCATAGAGCATATGAAACATTTGATTTAACAAAAATGTTATTGGGTATTCTTATTATATGTGTTTTTATTATGCTTATCGTGTTGCTCGTTATGAAAAAAATCAAACTGTCATTTGGCATAACAGCCATTTTATTGTGTATTTATGCTGTAATCCCTGTATTACTTTATGATGCACGTAAAGAACTAGGATTAATTGTTGTGTTCGTTACCGCCATAGTTACAATACTTATTTATAAATATTCATTTGCAGAAAATAAAAAACTGTTATGATTTGCAGGAAATGTAATTTTAAGAATGACGCAGACGCATGCTTTTGTGAAAACTGTGGAGCGGATTTGCAGGAAATTCGAATCGAAAAGCCGCGTAACAAATGGAATTTGTCGCTAATAATTAATGGGGTATTTTGTTTTATTATAGTAGTTTTTACCGTAATAATAAGCATAAACGAAGGTAGTAGCAATCATGCAGAATACCCAACGTTTGAAGCAGTAGATAGCATTTCATATGAAAATGAAGCGGCAAAAGACAGTGTGGCTTTGAGTAAAGTGATACAAGACAGTATGGTATCCTCTCAAGTAAAAACAGAAGCGGCATCGAAAAAAACGATTTCTGAAAATACAGAAAGTTACTATAATGTAATTACAGAATTTGCATACATATATGATTATTACGGAAATTCCGAAACAGATGCTTATTTTGATAAAATTCCTGCGGGGTCTTATTATCCATATGGAACAACCCTTTTGATTGAATATGAATTTAAAGGATTTGGAAAAATTACTTATCGTGATGAAAAAGGTAATAATGTAAGAGGTTTTATTTTAATGAGTGATTTAAAAAGAAATTAAAATATGTTTTGTAAGAATTGTAGTTTTAAAAATGACAAGGACGCACGCTTTTGTGAAAATTGCGGCGCAGGTATTGAAAAAAGTCCCATTGAAACTAATAAAGCGCTCAAACGATTAATAAAATGTTATTTGATACTGTTTTATGTTTTAACACTATTTGCCCTGTATTTTGCTATAGCAAGTGTATCCGAGCCGAAAGCCAAGGAGGAATATAGTGCTTCCGTAACACAGCATGATGAATCTTATAATAATAGTCTTAAAATATATGAAAACGAGAACAGTTCGCTTGCTGATATAAGCAACTCTCTTTCTACTATTTCAATTTTCGGATTCCTATTTATAATTGTAGCTGTCATCGTTTTATATAAATTGAAAATAGTTCATTTACCATTAGCTATTAATTCCATATTGATTAGTCTGTATGCTTTTATCGTTTTAGTTCCTATCATGAACAATGTCGAAATAAGTTCTCTGATTATATGTGCTTGCATTACATTGCTCTCCGCCATTTTCACTGCGCTTATCTTTAAGTATGTTCCGAATAATGTAGGTGTGGATAGGCCGTCTCCTACAGATAGTGACTGGAAGAAATCCAATCGAAAATTGGGTGAGTCACTGATGAAAAAAATGCATAACAGTAAAAAATAAGATATGATTTGTAAAAAATGTAATTTCGAAAATGATGTAGACGCATGCTTTTGCGAGAATTGCGGTGCAAGCATTGAAATAGAAACTCCCAAACCTAAAAGAACAGTTTTTATTTCTATTATTTTGGTTTTAACCGTAATAATTACTGTGCTTGCATGGAATTTATTGAAAATAGGACTTAACGGAGAATATCTTGAGAGTAACACACTAGGGACAGTTAGTGATTCAACTGTCGCTACCCCTCCTCACCCCTCCGAGCCTGCAATGGTCTATGTACAGGGCGGTACGTTTACCATGGGCTGCACATCCGAACAGGGCAATGATTGCTATGATAATGAAAAACCTGCGCACCGGGTCACATTAAGTGATTTTTACATTGGGAAATATGAAGTAACGCAGGCGCAGTGGCAGGCGGTCATGGGCAACAATCCATCGTCTTTTAAGGGTGATAACCTGCCGGTGGAAAATGTAAGCTGGGACGACGCTGTGAGTTTTTGCCGCGAACTGAGCCGTATGACAGGCAAGACTTACCGCCTGCCGACAGAGGCGGAATGGGAATATGCCGCCCGAGGCGGCAGCAAAAAGACAGATGCCAAATACAGCGGGAGTTATTCTCCCGACAAGGTAGCCTGGTACGGAGATAATTCAGGCAACAAGACGCATCCGGTGGGAACAAAGCAGGCTAACGAGCTGGGTATTTACGACATGAGCGGCAATGTATGGGAATGGTGCAGCGACTGGTACGGCAGCTATCCTGCTTCTGCGCAGACAAATCCTGCCGGAGCTTCTGAGGGCTCTGACCGCGTGGCTCGTGGTGGTAGTTGGGGCGACTTCGCGGAGGGTGTACGCGTCCCGAGCCGCGGCGACGGTTCGCCCGACAACCGGAACAACTTTGTGGGCTTCCGGCTTGCCTGCAGTTCAAGATAGTTAAATAAAAATATAGGTATCGTATTAGCGGTTGGATTAAAGAATAAAATATGTTTTGTAAGAATTGTAATTTCGAAAATGACACAGACGCACGCTTTTGCGAAAACTGCGGTGTCGGTATAGAAAATGTCAAACCCAAGTATAATCCGCTTTTTATTGTTTTGGCAATCGTATTTGCTATCATTGCCCTCGGTTTATGTGTTTATATCTCCACACTACGGCATGATTCAACACTAGCAGAACCCCGGGAAGCAACAGAAAAGACAATAGAGGAATTAAGGAAACTGGTTTTTCAGTGGAATGATGCCCATTTATCAAAAGATACAGGTTTATTTTCAGATTTATTTAATGGTATTGTCCTGTTTTACGGTACACAATTGGATAAAAATATATGTATAGAGAAAAAAATATCGCTTTTCTCTAAAATCCCGGATTTCAAACAGGCAATATTTGGCAATATAGATGTGGAGAAAATAAGCGATGCAGAATACAGGTGTAATTTTATGAAACGTGTTACAGCAGATAATAACGTTACTGATTATCCATCATATTTGGTATTCAGGGAAATAAACGGTGACTGGAAAATTGTAACCGAAAGCGACTTAATAACGGATAAAAACCTTGCAAAGCAAAGAAAAAAATAAGTAAGTGAATGAAAAAAAATGAAATCGTTAAACTTCTAATCATTATATTATGTTACAAAAATTGAAAGAAAAAATTGAAAAAATCGCAAGCGGTTTTATACCCAAAGACGATGCAACGGGTGTAAATAAGCCGGGGGAACTTTCCCGCCAACAATTAGTGAACCAAATATTGGAACACTTCCAACTGAGCTTTGCGGAAGAAACCACGGACGAAAGTATGCTTTATCCCACTTCGTTTAATATTGTGCTGCATCCCGATGATTATGCCAAACGCCAACAGGGTTTTGCGCAAACATCGAAAGATTCTGCATCCAAATTCCATAAGTTTTTAAAGGGAAAACTGGCCCAATATGCCGATCATATTCCACACGCCACTTATTGGAGTTTCCAGTTTTCGTCCTGTGGAGCCGGTGATAATGTAGAGGCAGGCAATGGTTCGTTCTCCGTAGTAGAGGCAGGTGAGGCAATAATAATGTCTTCACTTTATTCCATCGATTTTTCAGCGGCTAATATGGCATCCGGTACTAACATTAAAACAACCCGCAAACCCCAAGGTTCACTAACTACGGAATCATACAATATGAATAAGGATGCGTTATTAGGAATGGACATCCTGAATAAGGATAAATTCAGGATAAATTTCGATAAGGAGTTTGGTGCAGCCAAGGAACCTGTAAGCATAACCGGCTCTGATATGGAAGCCAATGCCTATGCCGTACTGAAATTCAAAGAAGGATCAGTTTCCAAATCCTACTTTATGATCGACCAGCAAATTGAAATATCGGGAAAGAAAGATACCCGTGGCGGAACAAAATTCCTTAAACTCGATAGTGACGATATGATAAACAGCCATGTGATTATAAAATTTGAAAAGAACGTGTTTCAGATTGCCGCCTTTGGAAATACCAAACTCAATTCGCGGACACTTAAACTCAGTCAGGGAGCAGATATAACATGGTATGATTTGGCAAAATCATCCTCAATACTTATAAATGATCATATTATTATTGATTTTAAAGCGAAATAAATTATGTTGAAATTTTTATTGATCATAGCAATTCTGGCGCTAGTCGTCTTTTTATTTAAACAACACCGCAATAATTATCCTAATTAAAAAATATATAAAATGGGACATACTATTTCTTTTTGGGGTAAAACCGATATGGGTAAAATCCGCACTAACAACGAGGATGCTTATATTGTCCAAAAAATTTGGGACGAAAATCATATCCTTGCCGTCGCTATCGATGGTGTAGGAGGCTACGACGGTGGAGAAGTGGCTGCCGAAATTGCTCAAAAAACCATAGTAGAGTATCTTCAGGAATACCCCAACGGCGAACGGCTCGAATTACTTAAACAGGCTGTTATCGAGGCTAACAACAAGATTTTTGAAGAGCGAACCGTTCAAACGCAGTTTGCCAATATGAGTTGTGTACTTACGGCATGTCTGGTAGAGGTAGCCCGCAAACAAATCAACATGGTACATGTGGGAGATACGCGATTGTACCAGTATTGGCATAATAAATTGGAAAAACTCTCCCATGACCATTCGCTTGTGGGCTATCGCGAAGAAGTAGGCGACCTGAGCGAAGACGAGGCCATGAACCACCCGCAACGCAATGTTATCAACAGGGATATAGGTTCCGGTCGTCACGAAACTAATGATGAAGATTTTCTCGATTCTGCCGTTTTCCCTTTACAGCCAAACAGTACACTTCTGCTTTGTTCGGATGGCTTGTGCGATATGGTTAAATCTTCGGAAATGGTATCTGTGCTGGCAGACACACGCACTCTCGACGATAAAGTACAACAACTGATTGAGTTAGCCAACCAAAAGGGAGGGAAAGACAATATTACAGCAGTTCTTGTGGAGTATCAAAGCGATGAACAGGAACCTGTCGGTATAGAAAACGAAAATGTACAACCTAATATCCGTGTAGAAACAATAGATGAATCCAAATCAAAAACCGGAAAAATGAAAAAACTCACCATCGCATCCGTTATGTTTATAGTCTTAGCGATTGCTTTTACCGGCGGCTGGTTTAGCAAGTCGTATTATGACAAGTCCAAATCTATGCAATTCCAACCGAAAACATCAGTTAATAATCCGACAAATGAAATACCTACAGATACTATAGAGGTTCGAAAAGACACGGTTATCAGCATTCCTGTCGACATATGTAAAATGAATAATAAACAGTTGTTTATCAAGGTACTTAATGAGCCTAAATAGGAGATGGAATATTGAAAATGAATCATTCAAAAACAAAAATATATGGCAATAATTGATTTAGTCAGATGG
>NZ_JBHSGN010000174.1:0-32386 GCF_042654545.1 Dysgonomonas termitidis | reverse complement strand
CGTGCCGATGGTACTGCGCAAGTGGGAGAGTAGGTTACCGCCGTTTTTAAGATAAGTCCCTCACTAAACAGTGAGGGACTTTTTTTTGTTTGGGGGCAGCTGAGGTGCTGAATGCCGGTGGCTCTATTTTTGTTTTCAATTGATCCATGAGCACTTTTTAATTTTCCATTCCTATTTATAAAATTGGGGAGGATTAAAGAAATCTTGTAAGTTCTCCTTGTTGTCATTGTATTGTATTTCATATTCTTTAGGTGTCATCCCATATTGTTGCTGGAATAATTTGATGAAATAAGAAGGTGTATTTATACCTATTAGATAGCCTATTTCATTGATCCTGAATTTCCCTTCATGTATCAGTTGTACTGCTTTCTGTAACCTTATATACCGTATAAAATCAAGTGTCGACATATCCGTGATCGCTTTGATACGCCTATGGAGGCTCGACCTGCTAATTAATAAAATTTCAGTTAGTTGTTCTATATTGAAGTTAGGATTACTAATATTCTCATTGATGATTTCTACCATCTTGTTTATAAATTCATTATCACCTTTGCTTATACTGTTGTCGATCAATGGAAGAAATGGTCTTTTCTTGAATATTTCCAATTCTCTCTGGCGGTTATTTATCTGAGAGACAATCATGGTTTTGAGATAACTTGGTGAAAATGGCTTCTCTATATAGGCGTCACTTCCCAATTCCAGCCCTTTAATCTTGCTTTCCAGATCGTTGCGGGCTGTGAGCAGAATAAATATAATATGATTGTATTCGGTTGAAGACTTTATATAGCTGCATAATTCAAACCCGTTCATCTCAGGCATCATAATATCACTGATAATTATATCGATATTTACAGATGCTATTATCTGTTGTGCTTCGATACCATTTTTTGCTTTCTGGACAATATATTCATCGGATAGAGACTCGGCAATAAAAGCTAACATATCTTTATTATCTTCAACAATAAGGATTGTGGGATTATATTTCTTCGGTATAATGTTTAGATGTGTTGTATTATTTGTTTCCTCTATACTTTCCTCTTCGGCTTCCAGATTTACAGGTATTTTCAATGTGAAGATATTCATGTTGGCCTGAATATTATACAGTAAGTATCCTCCGTGTAGTTCGGCAAGTGACCGGGCAAGTGATAAACCTATGCCCGAACCGGAGTTCTCACTGTAAGTCTTGTTAATCTGAAAGAAAGGTTCGAATATTTTATTCTTAAATTCGTCTTTTATAAGTTCTCCGTCATTTGATACCTTTACAATGAAATAGGTATTGTCTAAAGAAATTTCCATCTCTATTTTCTTGTATGAATATTTTATAGCATTCAAAAGCATATTGTCGAATATTTTTGTCAATGCTTCCTTATCCGCTATAATATGGTTTCCGGCAGGATTATATATCACATTATATTCTTTATTGCCGACGGTCCATTGTCCTTCATATCTTTTCGTTATTTCTTCGATAAAACGATCTAAATCTATTTTTTTGTAGTGCAATGAAAACCTATCGCTGTCTACTTTCCTGAAATCTAATAGTTGATTGATAAGATTCAGCAGATGCTTGGTATTATTTTCAATTATTTCAAGATTGTGCCGGACTTTCTTATCTGCTATTTCTGTTTTCATAATCGTTTCCAGCGGCCCATTGATTAGGGTGACCGGAGTACGTATTTCATGTGCTATTTCTGTAAAAAAATTGACTTTACTTTCGTAAAGTTCTTTCTCTTTCTCTGTTTCAAACAGTTTTTGTTTTTCTTTATTTCTCTTCCTGTATTTTTTTAAGGAGTATCGTAGGATAAGATAGGATATGATGAGAAATAAAAAGATATAAGCAATAATAGCAAATACAGAGGCCCACCATGGAGGCAGTATCTCTATGTCAATTGTCCGTACATTCTCACTCCAGACTCCATCGTTATTTGATGCTTTTACCTTAAAGGTATATTTGCCCGGAGGTAGTTTTGCATAAGATGCCGAATAATTGTTACGGGTATATATCCACCCGTCATCGATATTTTCCATCTTATAGGCATAAAGGTTAGAGTGAGATGCTTTATAATTGAGGGCTACAAAATTGAAACCTATATTCGACTGGTTATGTGAAAGCACTATCTTCGAGGTATGCATTATACTGTTTTCCAAAGGGGAGTTTGGACTCAAAGGTTTGATCTCTTCATTCGATATGAAGAACTTGGTGATGTAGACAGGAGGTGTATATTTTTCTTCTTTGAATTTTTCGGGATCGAAGACGATCAATCCGTCGACACATCCGAAATATAGCTTATTATCACTGCTGAATAACGCTGATTTATAATTAAACTGATTCGACAACAATCCGTCATTTTTTGTAAATACCCTTATGGCTTTTGTTTCCGGATCGAAGCGCACTAAACCCTGGTTTGTACCAAACCAGAGGTTATGCTTCTGATCCTCTACAATTTTGTAAGCGATATCATCCGGTAAACCTTCCTTGATGGAGTAGGTGGTAAATTCTTTCTTCCCTTTATTGTATACACATATTCCGCCTCTGTCGGTAGCAAACCAGATATGGCCCAGATGATCTTCCGTAATATTGCTGACCGAATTGGAACTCAATGTGCCAGGCCCATTATTTGTGAAATGGGATATCTTATTATCTTTGGGATTGTACTGGAATACTCCGTTTCCCATGGTAGCTACCCATATAAAGCCATCTGAGTCTTCCATTATATCGAATATATAGTTGAAGCCGAAAATATCCATCCGCTTGAATTTTGTATCTCCCTTCTCTGCAACAAATACCCCCCATCCGTTTCCAAGCCATATTCTTCTATACCGGTCTTCACAGAGTGACCCCACGCTTTCTTCATCCAACCCAAGGTCTTCGTTCGAATAATGGATCACAGAGTTCGTTTTTTTGTTTATTTTATCCAGCCCGTTTTTGAAATATCCTATCCATAGTTCTTCGTCTGTAGGGTAAATAGCCAGCGTTTTCTTATATAAAAGATCGTTTTTAGCCTTGAACTCTTTTTTTTCGGGATCGAAGTGCATTACTCCTGCATCTTCCGTCCCAATCCAGATACTCCCATCTCTATCTTCTTTTATTTCCCTTATACGTCTGGACGATATACGCGTATTTTCTTTAGTAGGAAAATATTTTTCAAATTTGTTGACTCTGTTTGGAAGATAATTTACGCCACCAAATTTGCAACCGATCCAGATACCACCCTCCTTATCCTGATAAATTTTCTCCGTCAGCACATCAGATAATGCATACGAGTTACTCGGGTCTTCTTTGGCATGATGGATAATATTTTGTTTCTGGTCGATAACAAAAATGCCGGACTCGGTTGCAACCCATATTTCATTGTCGTTGAATACATGCACATCCCTTATTATCTTGTAATTGATTTCGTCTACCTTCATGTCTACAATTATATTCCGCCGCTTGTCCAGCTTCAGAAGCTTGCTTTCATGGATACCTATTATGATATAGTCATTATCATGTGAAATGGTATAGATATTTTTCCCGGACAAATAATTATTCCCGTCACTGTTGCCAAGCTGCTGTGTAAACTTGTCTTTCTGCTTATCATAGAGATAGACCCCCGAAACATTTGTCCCTATCCATACTTTTCCGTTTTTTTCAATAGTCATACACTGAGGATTGCTCACGCTGAGTTTCAGGTTTTCCACAACAGTATAATGAGACAGCTTGTTTTGTGCTCTTATATATTTGAATACACCCTTATTAGGACATATAATCCAGATATTATTATCCGGATCACTTTGAATGTCAGCAATCCAGTCTGTAATACCAATCCCGTTTTCAGTTTTGTTATCAAAAAAAGTAAAAGTTTCCTTAACAGGATCGAATAGAAATATTCCCTTATCGGTTCCAACCCATAATATTCTATTAGTATCTTCATAAAGCGCACCTACATTATTATTGCGTTTTCCCAAATGAGGATCATAGCAGTCAAATTGTTTTAATGATATTCCATCATATCTGTTTAAGCGATTACGTGTTCCGAACCACATAAAGCCATAGCTGTCTTGTATTATTGCTTTTACATTATTATGTGATAGCCCCATCCTGCCGTCTATTTGAGTAAAGAAAAAATCGTAGGCAGATAGGTGGATCAAAAAAGAGAAGAATAAAAAAATGAAACAAATTAGCCTTTTCATAGCATGATAATTTATATATGTTGCAAATATAAAGAAATGAATATTGACGAATGTGTCAAAAAGTAGGATAAATATTTCATTTATTTCCATATGTACATCTTTAAATGTATTTATCCTACTTTTTGACACATTTATGTAATGGTAATAGATTTCCGAAATTGTACTTTTGATTAATAATTCTTGTTTGTCGAACCTTAAAATAATATCTATGGAACCGGAATGAACTTATCCATAACACTGTACTATATACACATATTCACTCAATAATAATTTACTAATCTAATCTTATGAGAAAAACACAATGTATAAGATTTGGGTCTTTATTCAAGACTTGTATTCTTATTTCGCTTCTGATGTTATTCCCGTTTCATTTATTTGCGGTCAATGGGATTAATGAAACGAGCGAAGATCTACAACAACGGATAGCTGTAAAGGGTATCGTAAAAGATGAAAGCGATCTGCCTCTGGCAGGGGTTACCGTTCTGGTAAAGGGGACAACAAATGCGACAATGACATCCGCCAATGGGGAGTATAGCCTGAAAAATGTACCGGTTGAAGCTGTGCTGGTATATTCTTTTATTGGTATGCAGACAGCCGAAGTGGATGTTAAGCACCAGACATCCATCGATGTCGTTCTGAAGGAAGATGCCGTGAAGATGGACGATGTGGTTGTCGTCGCTTTCGGCACACAGAAGAAAGAGAGTATGATCAGCTCTATTTCGACGGTTAACCCCGGTGAACTGAAAGTTCCGTCAAGTAACCTTACCACCGCTCTGGCTGGGCGTTTATCCGGAATTATTGCTTATCAGCGCAGCGGGGAACCGGGCAAGGATAATGCCGACTTCTTCATACGCGGAGTTACTACTTTCGGGTATAAGAAGGACCCTCTTATCCTGATAGATGGCATTGAGTCTACATCAACGGATCTTTCCCGTTTACAACCTGACGATATACAGGCTTTCTCCATATTAAAAGATGCTACCGCTACCGCTCTTTATGGCGCTCGCGGAGCCAACGGGGTTATTCAGATAACGACAAAAGAGGGTAAAGAAGGGCCATTGAAAGTATCGGTACGTTTCGAAAATTCCTGGTCGTCCAACACAAGCAACATTCAATTGGCTGACCCTATCACATTTATGCAAATGGCTAATGAGGCTACAAGGACCCGGAATCCGCAGGAAGCGTTGCCTTATTCTTACGAAAAAATAGACAGGACAAGGCAGGGACTTAATCCTTATGTTTATCCGGCTAATGACTGGCGTGAGATGCTGATGAAAAATACAGCTTATAACCCTCGGCTGAATGTGAATATCAGCGGAGGCGGAGGTATCGGACGTTACTATGTCGCAGCGTCTTACAACAAGGACAACGGAAACCTGAAAATGGATAAGCGCAATAACTTTAATAATAATATCAATCTAGAGACATATCAGTTAAGATCAAATATAAATCTGGACCTGACCAAGACGACACAAGCTATAGTACGGCTAAGCGGGACTTTCGATGATTATACCGGGCCAATAGACGGAGGTGAAGCTATGTATAAGAAAATAATGGGGACAAACCCGGTGTTATTTCCTGCATATTACCCGTCATCATTGCAACCTCAGGCTAACCATATCCTGTTCGGGAATGCTACGCGAGGAAAGGAAAGTGCAGGAACAAGTGCAGATTATACGAATCCTTATGCGGAAATGGTAAAGGGGTATACAGACTATGCAAGATCCCAGATGGATGCAACGATTGAGCTGAAACAGGACTTACGTTTTATTACGCAGGGGCTCAATGTGAGGGCTATGTTCAATACTTCCCGGTATTCATACTATAGTATCAGTCGCAAATACAATCCTTATTATTATGCTGTCGGTTCGTACGACAAGCTAACCGATTCATATACGATAGCGCAAATCAACGAAAATGATAATCCGACAGAATATCTTGATTATAAGGAGAATTCCAAAGATATATCATCGGCTGTTTATATAGAAACAGCATTGTCATATAACCGGCAATTTGACGAGAAACACGATGTGGGAGGCATGCTCGTATTCCAGCGCCGCGAGAAACTGGAAGCAAACAGGGGCGATTTGCAGAAATCACTGCCTTATAGGAACCAGGGGCTTTCCGGACGTTTTACTTATGCCTATGACAATAGGTATATGGCCGAATTCAATTTTGGATATAATGGTTCGGAACGTTTTTATAAAACCAACCGTTATGGCTTTTTCCCCGCAGTTGGAGCCGGATGGTCCGTTTCTAACGAGAAGTTCTGGAAGCCAATGAGCAAGGTCGTTTCCAAATTAAAATTGAAAGCTACATACGGGCTTGTCGGAAATGACGCCATCGGTAGCGAAGATGACCGTTTCTTTTATCTTTCAAATGTAAAAATGAATGACGGTGATAAATCTTACTCCTTCGGAGAAAATTTCCAATACGGGAAAAACGGTATATCAATACAGCGATATGAAAACCGTGATATAGGATGGGAAAAATCATATAAATCGAATTTCGGTATGGAACTCGGTTTATTCAATGATTTCGAATTCCAGATAGATTACTTCACCGAAAAACGGACAAATATATTGATGAACAGGTCTATTTCCCCATCGATGGGCTTGTCTGCTGCAGTAAGGGCGAATGTAGGTGAAGCCAGGGCCAACGGCGTGGATATGTCCTTAGATTATAAGAAGATGCTGCCTAAAAACTATTGGGTACAGGCCCGAGGAAATTTCACTTATGCCCATAGTGAATTCCTGAAATATGAAGAGCCGGAATATAATGAAAAATACCGGTCTCATATAGGCCAGTCACTCAACCAGCAATATGGTTTGATTGCAGAACGCTTATTCATCGACGAATACGATGTCGCCAACTCTCCCCGGCAAACATGGAGTGAATACGGCCCGGGTGATATTAAATATGTAGATATGAACGGAGATGGAGTAATAACAGATGCCGATATGGTGCCGATCGGTTATCCTACTGTACCCGAAATAGTGTATGGATTTGGATTTTCGGCAGGAAATAACAGGATCGATTTCTCTATGTTCTTTCAGGGTTCGGCACGGTCGTCATTCTGGATAAATGCTCAGGATACAAGCCCTTTCGACCATAAAACCCCGGATAACGACAATCCTTACCATCGTGACGTTCCTCTTATACAGGCCTATGCGGACAACCACTGGTCTGAAAGCAACCGCAATATTTACGCCTTATGGCCGCGCTTAAGTCCGACTCTTGTGCGTAACAACACTGACCCGCGTAATACGTGGTTTATGAGAAATGGTGCATTCCTCAGATTGAAAAGTGTGGAAGTTGGCTACACATTCCCTGAACACATATTGAGAAAGCTTCATGTAAGTTCACTCAGGGCTTATGCATCAGGAACAAACCTGTTATTGTTCAGTGGGTTCGACCTTTGGGATATTGAAATGGGAGGGAATGGCTTGGGCTACCCTGTTCAGCGAGTTATTAACCTAGGTATACAAGTTAACTTTTAACAATCGATATTATGACTACAAAAAAAATACTGTTGTCTATTTTACTTATCGGCGGTCTTTTCTCCTGCAGCGATTATCTGGATATTGTTCCCGATAAAATAGCAACACTCGAAAATGCATTTGCAAATAAGAATGAAACAGAAAAATACCTGATGACATGCTACTCATATATCCCTGCCCATCACGAATATACCGGCAATGTTGGCCTTATGGGTGCAGATGAATTGTGGGCATATTATCCGGGAAGCGAATTTGATCCGTGGATGATTGCCCGGGGGCAACAAAATACGAATAATCCGTATATGAATTACTGGGAAGGATATAGGGGTGGTAAAGCACTATATAAAGCACTGCGCGATTGTAATATTTTTCTGGAAAATGTAGAAGATACCAACAAAGTGCCAGACCTGACATCAACGATGAGACAACGTTGGATTGGAGAAGTTAAATTCCTAAAGGCATATTATCATTTCCTGCTGTTCAGAATGTATGGTCCGATTGTTATTGTGGACAAGAATATTGCGATAGATGCGCCTCCGTTGGAAATGCAGAAGAAACGCAGTTCTGTGGATGAGGTTGTAGATTATATAGCCGGTCTGCTCGATGAGGCTTATGAATACTTGCCGCAGGAGGTTACAAATAAGACAGAAGAACTTGGACGTATAACCAAACCCATTGCCCTGACATTGAAGGCCAAGCTATTAGTGACGGCAGCCAGTCCGTTATTCAATGGCAATCCGGACTATACTGATTTTACGGACAAAGAGGGTGCACATTTGTTTAATGCCGAATACGACCAGAACAAATGGGTAAAAGCGGCTGAAGCTTGCCATGATGCGATAGAATCATGTAAATTGAATAATATACAGTTATATACTTTCCATACGAATGATCGTTTGTCCGACACGACCAAAATACAAATGAGTATAAGGAATAGTATTGGCGAGAAATGGAACAACGAACTTATCTGGGGACTGTCGGGAAGGGCTGTAAACTCTCTGCAATCTGTGTGCATGGCGCGCATAGACCCTGCGAATCTCGGAAATATGTGGGCTGCACAGGAACGTCTGAATCCTACAATTGAAATTGCCAATAATTTTTATACTGATAATGGCGTACCTTTAAATGAAGATAAGACATGGGACTATTCGGGCAGATATACCAGTCAGGTTGCCGGAACGCAGGAACGCTTTAATCTGGCTGAAGGCTATGCGACTGCAAAGCTCAATTATCACCGTGAAAACCGTTATTATGCAAATCTTGCTTTCGATGGATCTGTATGGTATATGCAAAACAGCCCTAGCCGTTCGGATGAAAACACTTTCACCGTAAAAGCACGTATGGGACAACCTCAGGCAAAACTTGGCGCGTATAATTATTCTGTGACAGGGTACTGGCCTAAAAAACTTATCAGTTGGAAATTTGTATTATCAAGCAATAGTTCTACCACAGAGTGGTTTCCTTGGCCTGAACTGCGTTTGGCAGACCTGTATCTGCTTTATGCAGAAGCCCTGAATGAAAGCGACCAAATGACTGCCGCATTGGAATGGATTGATCTGGTGCGCGAAAGGGCCGGGTTGAAAGGAGTGAATGAGTCATGGACAACATACTCTACTAAGCCGGATAAATTTAAGACTAAAACCGGACTTCGCGAAATAATCCATCAGGAACGTACCGTCGAACTTGCATTTGAAGGGCAACGTTTCTGGGATTTGAGGAGATGGAAAACGGCAGCTACTGTGCTGAACCAGAAAATACACGGTTGGGATATCGATCAGGAAGTTCCTGAAGCATACTATAGGCCGAAAGTTTTATTTGATCAGGAATTCGTAGCTCCACGCGATTATTTGTGGCCATTGCGGGAAGAATCGCTTTATTACAATAAGAGTCTGGTACAAAATCCGGGCTGGTAAAGAACTATAAACAGATTGATTATGAAAAAACATAATTTATTTATAATATTTTTAGGGATGATGGTTTCATTATTTTCGCTGCAAAGCTGTAAAGATGATGAGAACTCACCGATAGACAAGGATGACAAAGCCCCCGGGCAGGTATTTAATGTAGTCGTGGAGAATATGCCGGGTGCAGCCCTGATTACATACAGCCTGCCATCTGATGACGATTTGCTGTATGTTATAGCAGAATATAAAAATAAGCACGGTAAGATTTTCGACTTCAGGGCTTCATACTATACAAACAAGATTAAGGTAGAAGGCTTTGGCGATACAGACGAATATACTGTCAACCTGTATGCCGTAGACCGTAGTGAGAACAAGTCGGCACCTCTTGCGATTAAGATTAATCCACTGGAACCTCAGGTACAACTTACAGCCAGGTCTTTGAAAGTACAGCCTGATTTCGGAGGAATGAGCTTTACCTTCAAAAATGAAACAAAAGCCGATTTGTCCTTTATCGTAATCACTACAGATGTAGACGGCTCGCAAATGGTTGCCGAGACTTTCTATACGGCACGCGACAGCGCAAAATTTGCAATAAGGGGATATGCAGCCGAACCACGTTTATTCGGAGTTGTGGTGAGCGACAAATGGGGTAACCTGTCGGATACGCTGTACAAAGATCTCACACCTATTTATGAAGTAAAACTGAATAAATCGTTGTTCCGTCCGGTTGTTTTTCCTAACGATGCTGCTGCAACACAATGGGGAGGCTCACTGGAATATATGTGGGATGACATTGTCAATGGTAACTCAGCCCATACCGGAAACGATGCAAGTACCATTCCAAAACATATTTCATTCGATTTGGGTGTAGGAGCCAAACTGAGCCGCGTCAACGTAAAAACGATCCCTGACGATAAGCACTGGTTTAACGATGTATCTCCCCGCTTCTATGAAATATGGGGTTCTCTGGACCCTGATCCGTCGGGTAGCTTCGATTCGTGGACAAAACTGGTTTCGATAATAAACGTAAAACCATCGGGATTATCTATCGGTATAATAACAGAAGATGACCGGACGGCAGGCCGTAACGGAGATGATGCTGATATATCTATCGAAATGCCGAAAGTGAGGTACTTGCGTATCGTTTGTACTAAAAACTGGTCGGGTAATACAAATATGTGTATTGGTGAAATAACAGTATGGGGTGATGATAATTAAAAAACGATTACAATGAAAAATACAATCAAATTCCTCTGGTTAGGATATATAATCTTTTTGTGTTGCAAATTGACGTCATGTTCAGATATGGATGATTATCTGAAATATGTGGATAGTGTTCCGACTTACACTGGCATTGTCGACTCGGTAAATTTCCGTTCGGGCGACGAACGTGTGGTGTTTACAGGCTTACTGACTTCCGACCCTAAGATAAGAAAGGTAAAAGTGTACTGGAACAGCCGGAAAGATTCACTGATGCTGGACATCAACAGGACAAGCGGTGTGGACACATTGTTCTATCCGATTGCCCTGCCCGAAGGGAGATATAACTTCGAAGTGATTTCGTACGATGACAAAGGCATACCTTCTATAACGATAAAGAAAACAGGTATTTCTTACGGGGCGGAATATAAGGCCGGCCTTTACAACAGGGCTGTCAAAGATATTGAGATGAAAGGGGACAGTGCTGTTATCAGGTGGTATAATGGAGATGAAACCTCCCCGTTCGTAAAAATCAATTATGAGGATATCAATGGAGATATCCATACGCTTAAGGCCCTGACAGCAGATGAAGAAACTGTGTTGAAAAACTATAAAAGCATGAGTGTTATCAATTTACAGGCTTATTATTTACCCAATATATCTGCCATCGACACTTTTAAAGCTGTAGTAGAAGATATGGTCGCCAAAGAAGATATAACACGGGTGCAGATTAAAAATCCGGGTAATCCGTTCCTGCGTGCCGACAACGGAAGCGGCAAGTGGGGAGTGCTGAAAGACTGGCAGTGTACATCAAATATACTCAACCAGAACGGCAATACAGCCGGAGGATGGTCTACGGATGCGAAAGGGGTCATTCATCTGGAATCGCAGGACTGGGGCGGCTCTGGTTTTACAAATGGTAAAATATATCAGACAATCACACTTTCTGCAGGAAAATATTCACTCGAATATTACAGTGACGGATTTGGAGGAAATGCAACTTCCATGTTTGCCATAGCCAAAGGCTCCGCTTTGCCTGACATCCAAAATGCCGAAGGTAATACTTTAGCGCATGAAATAAGGCAGAATGGAGGTGCTTCCGGTAACCATATAATATATTTCGAACTGGAGGACACGGAGACGGTAACCTTAGGCTGGACTGTTACGATACCCGGCTCAAATACATGGTATCATATCAATTGGATTAAACTGATGATATTGGGACTTTAATATTAAAATATAGCAGAATCTGCATGACAGATATGCAGGTTCTGCCTTTTAGAAAAATTATTCAAAAATTATATCTGGCGGTAGTCAAATCTTGAAATGTCAGATTTTCAAATTTATATAATGGTACAACATAAGATATTTATAAGTATTCTTTTAGGGATATTCCTTTTTCCTGCATTATTATCTGCTCAAGTAATAGAATCACTCGACAGCAACAATCCTAACGTAAAATGGAAAGTAAAGCCCCAGGATGAGATCAGGGATATTGATCCACTTTTTCAGCCGGGCTACAACAGTGATGATTGGGTCCGAGCTATAGTTCCCGCAACAGTGTTCATATCGTATGTAGAGGCCGGTTTGGAAAAAGACCCGAATTATGCAGACAATATATCTCAGGTAGATAAGGCAAAGTACGATAAGAGTTTTGTCTATCGTGCCGAATTTTCCATACCCGGGACATTCACAAAAGAAAAAACATGGCTCAATTTTAGAGGTATCAACCGCAAAGGAGAAATATTTCTGAATGGAAAGAGGCTTGGAGAATTAGACGGTTTCATGGAACGGGGAAAATTTGACATAAGTTCGATCGCAAAAAAAGATGGGAATAATATACTTGTTGTAATTGTTCATATCCCTCAAAAGCCATTGAATAATGTGGGTAGCCCTACCTATCTTTCGAGCGCAGGCTGGGACTGGATGCCCTATGTGCCCGGATTAAACTCCGGTATAACAGATAAGGTATACTTGTCGAATACGGGAGCACTGATAATAGAAGACCCATGGGTAAGGACAGACTTGCCAACTAATGCGCAGGCCGATCTGTCTATCAAAATGAGTGTGAAGAATACAACCCCCGATTATCAATCTGCCAAACTGAAAGTTACCATAAATCCCGGAAATATACAATTTACACAAGACCTGGGCGGAATCTGGGGAAATAGTACGATGGAGCTGGATTTGAATAAAAACAAGTTTAAAGAGTTGGTTATCAATAATCCCCGGTTATGGTGGCCTAATGGTTATGGCGAACCGAACCTGTACACCTGCAACCTGGAACTTAGCGTTGGAGAGAATGTTTCGTACAAAAAAGAAGTAAAATTCGGTATCAAACGCTATTCTTACGATACCGATGGTGATGTTCTGCATGTGTCTGTCAACGGAAAGCGTGTGTTCCTTAAAGGAGGCAACTGGGGTATGTCTGAATATCTGTTGCGTTGCCGTGGCGACGAGTACGATACAAAAATCCGTCTGCACAAGGAAATGAACTTCAATATGATTCGCAACTGGCTGGGATCGACTACCGATGACGAGTTCTATGAAGCATGTGACAAATACGGAATCCTGGTATGGGATGACTTTTGGCTGAATGCCAATCCTGTACTTCCTGCCGATATTCATGCCTTCAACAAAAATGCAATCGAAAAAATAAAGCGTGTCAGGAATCATCCGAGTATAGCTGTCTGGTGTGGAAACAATGAAGGCTATCCGGTTGCCCCTCTCAAAAATTGGCTGAAAGAGAATATTGCAACCTTCGATGCCGGAGACAGGTACTATCAGGCAAAGTCGAATGACGACAACCTTTCGGGCAGTGGTGTATGGGGTAATTTCGACCCTCGTTGGTATTTCATAAAATACCCGGCCAGCAGCACCAAAGGAAATGTAAGCTGGGGCCTGAGAACCGAGATAGGTACGGCTGTATTTGTTAACTACGAGAGTTTCAAAAAATTCATGCCGGAAGACAAACTATGGCCTAGAAACGAGATGTGGAACCAGCATTTCTTCGGGCAACTGGCATTCAATGCAACTCCCGATAAATATGAGAAGACAATCGCCGAAAGATATGGAACACCCACCGGAATCGAAGATTTTTGCAGGAAAGCCCAATTGCTGAATATTGAAACCAATCAGGCTATGTATGAGGGGTGGCTGGACAATATGTGGAACGACGCCTCAGGCATACTTATCTGGATGAGTCAATCGGCGTATCCATCTATGGTTTGGCAAACATACGATTACTATTATGACCTTACGGGAGCTTTTTGGGGTGCCAAAAACGCCTGTGTCCCACTGCATATCCAATGGAACCCGTACAACAATTCGGTAAAAGTGATAAACACTACATCGGAAGACCATAAAGGGTTGACAGCAGAAGCCGCCGTGTATAATTCCGATGGAAAAGAAGTCAGCAGATTGAGCAACTCGGCAAAAGTGGATTCGTATATAAATACGGCGACAAATGCTTTCACTATCCCATTCTATACCAATAATAATATCGCAACAGGTAAAGAAGTCGTTGCCTCTTCGACAGAAACAGGTACGCCTAAAGATATAACAGACGGAAACATGACCACCAGATGGAGTAGCCGGGGGCAGGACGATCAATGGGTGTATGTAGACCTGGGCAAAGACGAAAATGTGTATGGCGTGGGGCTGAATTTTGAAGATGCTTACGGGAAAAAATATAAAATACAAGTGTCTTCCGATGCAAAAGAATGGAAAGACGTATATACCGAAGAACATGGGGAAACAGGCCTCCATGACATCTATTTTGATGATGTTACAGCCAGATATGTACGTATGCAAGGAATAAAAAGAGGTTCCGATTGGGGTTATTCTTTATGGGAATTCAAAGTATATGGCGGTACACAGCACAACGAAGGCCTGACAGATGTACACTTTGTCCGTCTGACACTGAAAGACAATAAGGGTAATATCGTTGACGAAAATACTTATTGGAGAGGAACAGACAGAAATGATTTTACGGCATTGAACAGTTTGCCAAAAGTGAATCTGAAGGTTGCATCGAAGGTTGTAAAGCGGAATGGGAAATGTATTGTGGAAGCAAAAATAACCAACCCGTCCTCTTCTCCTGCCGCCGCCTTTGCAGTATGGGTGCAATTGCATAATTCGAAGACAAAGGAAAGGATATTGCCGGCCATACTGAACGATAATTATTTTACATTACTGAACGGGGAATCGAAGAACATTCAGATAGAGTTTGATGAAAGTCTTCTGAAAGCAGGAGAAGAGCCTGTCCTGACAGCAAGCCCTTATAATAATCAGCCAAAATAAATAGAGTTTCTAATAGACGATAGTGAATACAAGATTGTAGGTTATTCTGTTCTTGGAGACTGTCCCAAAAGTATTTTTTATATCATTTTGTCATGTTGAATGGAGTGAAACATCCCGTATCCGGAGAGTCTGGATTCTTCATTGCATTCAGAATGACAAAGAGGGTAACAATTTAATAGTGTAATTTTACTTTTGGGATAGCCTCATCCAGTATTTAAACAATATAGATTATGACTTTTTATAAAAAACAACTTTGCCTGCTTGCCTTTGCCTTAGCTACAATAACTATTCATGCGCAGGATGTACCGTGGGGCGACCAGGGTAACGGTAAATACATAAACCCTGTTCTTGCCGCCGATTATTCCGATCCGGATGTGATACGTGTTAAGGATAAATACTATATGGTATGTTCCGATTTCCATTATATCGGTATGCCTGTTCTGGAATCGGACGATATGGTAAACTGGAAAATCATAGCGCAGATTTATGACAAATTCGATTTCCCGGAATGGGAAAAGAATGAGCGTTACGGAGGCGGCTCATGGGCTCCGGCAATCCGCTACCATGACGGCAAATTCTGGGTATTCTTTTGTACGCCGAATGAAGGACTGTTTATGTCGAATGCCGTAAATCCGGCGGGGCCCTGGTCTCCTTTACTGAATGTAAAGCACATAAGCGGTTGGGAAGATCCTTGCCCTTTCTGGGACGAAGACGGTCAGGCTTACATTGGCAGAAGCCGGCTGGGTGCAGGCCCTATCATTCTGCATAAGATGAGCCCTGACGGCACACGTTTGCTGGACGAGGGAGTAACGATATATGAAGGGCCTGTTGCGGAAGGAACCAAGATACATAAAATGAACCGCTATTACTATATGAGTATTCCCGAAGGAGGGGTTGCCACAGGCTGGCAAACAGTACTGAGGTCAAAAAATATTTATGGGCCATACGAAAGAAAAGTTGTACTCGAGCAGGGCAGTACAAAGATAAACGGGCCCCATCAGGGCTCTTTAGTCGATACGCCCGATGGCGAATGGTGGTTCTATCATTTCCAGGATACGAATCCGCTGGGGCGTGTTGTACATCTACAGCCCGTAATATGGAAAGACGGCTGGCCTGAAATAGGCAAAGATATTGACGGGAATGGAATAGGCGAGCCTGTAAGTGAATGGGGCAAGCCCGAAACAAAGAAAAAAAGTAAGATATTTGCCTCTCAGGGTAGTGATGAGTTTTCATCTTCCAAATTGAAACCCCAATGGCAATTCGATCACAATCCTGTACATGCCAACTGGTCTCTGACCGAACGCAAAGGATATCTGAGGCTGAAAGCACTGAAGGCTGAAAACCTCCGTTCTTCCAGAAATATGATTACCCAAAAAGCTATCGGTTATCATGGAGATGCTTCAACAGAAGTCGATTATAATAAGATGGAAAACGGGCAACACGCCGGATTGTTCTGCATCGGTAATTTGTTTAACGCGGTAGGTGTCGTTAATGATAATGGCAAGTACTATATCTACTCCGAGAATGACGGAAAAGTTAGCAATATACTGCCTCTTTCTTCCGGTAGAGTTTATTTCAAAGCATCGTTGGATGCGGTAAAGAATCAACATCAGCTATTTTTCAGTCTCGATAATAAAGAATTTATCCCTGTAGGGGAACCCTATGCTCTTCGCTCCAGTGACTGGAAAGGAGCACGCATTGGTCTTTTTTCCTATAATACCCTTTCTGATGGAGGTATAGCCGATTTCAATTGGTTCAGGTATAAATTTGATGGCCCGGGATTATATGCTGACAAATGAATGATAAATATCTAATATATTAATAATTAAGACATAAGAGGGTGAAAAAAGTTAGTTTGATAGTAACGGGACTGGTATTTATAGCCAATATGGCTTTAGCCGGTGACGGGAAGCCTTTGTATAAGGATAAGAATATTCCCATTGAACAACGGGTAGAGGATTTGCTCGGCAGAATGACGCTGGAAGAGAAAGTATGGCAAATGCAGAACAAGCCCAACAGTAACATTGACGAGGTGGAAAAAACATTCGATGGCAGAAGCTTCGGAACGACTCACGAAATGGGCAAGTCGGCTCAGGAGTGTGCCGATATACTCTATAAGACTCAACAATATATGCTTAACAATACACGTTTGGGGATTCCGTTGCTGACAGCCGCAGAAGGTATTCAGGGTATTTTACAAAATCAATGCACGTTGTTTCCCCATGCCATAGCGCAGGGCAGTACCTTCAATCCTGCATTGATACAACGGATGGCTGAAGCGGCCGGAGATGAAGCCCGCGTCATCGGCATCCGTCAGGTATTGTCTCCCGTGTTGGATATCGCCCGGGAATTACGTTGGGGACGTGTTGAAGAAACATTTGGGGAAGACCCGTACCTGATTGCCGAAATGGGAATCGGATTTGTGAGAGGATATCAGAATAAAGGTATTGCCTGCATGCCCAAGCATTTTGTGGCGCATGGTACGCCCGTTGGCGGCCTCAACTGTGCACATGTAAGCGGTGGCGAAAGGGAACTGTGGAGCCTCTACCTGTATCCTTTCCAAAGGGTAATACAGGAAACAAAACCATTGTCGGTGATGAGCGCCTACAGTGCTTATGACGGTGTGGCTACGGCAGGTTCCTCTTATTACATGACCGATATACTTCGCGGCAAACTTGGGTTCGATGGATACGTATATTCCGACTGGGGGTCTGTAGAACGCCTCAAATCGTTTCATTATGCCGTAGAAACTCCGGAAGAGGCTGCGCAGATGTCTGTTGAGGCCGGAGTTGACCTGAATGTCGACTGGACCTATGAACGTCTTCCCGAATTGGTTAAGAATCAAAAGATGGATATAAAATACATCGACCAGGCTGTACGCCGCATTCTTACCGTGAAGTTCAGACTCGGTCTTTTCGACGATCCTTTCGGGGAGCCTGAAAAGGTAAAATCAGTAGTGCGCAATGCTGAGAAAGTTGCTTTGGCAAAAGAGATAGCGGATGAAAGCGCTATCCTGCTGAAAAATGAAAACAACATATTGCCTCTCAACCTGAATAAGTATAAAAAGATCGCCGTTGTAGGGCCGAATAGCAACCAGACTGTTTTCGGTGATTATTCCTGGACAGGCAGCGACACAAAAGAAGGAGTGACTCTGTATCAGGGATTGAAAAATGTAATCGGAAAGAAAGCCGTTATTACCCAGGCTGATGGTTGCGACTGGTGGAGCCGGAACGCCAGCGATATAAAGAAGGCTGTAGAACTGGTAAAGCAAAGTGATATAGCGATAGTTGCCGTGGGTACCAGAAGTACATATCTTGGAAGAGGCCCTGACAAGTCGACCGCCGGAGAAGGCTTCGATCTTTCATCCCTTGACCTGCCGGGCAGGCAACAAGATTTACTGAAAGCCATAAAAGCTACGGGGAAACCGATGATAGTTGTCCTTATAGCCGGAAAACCGATGGTGATGACATGGGTAAAGGAGAACGCAGATGCTATTCTTACTCAATGGTATGGTGGTGAGCAGCAGGGAAATTCAATGGCAGACATTTTAGTAGGCAATGTAAATCCTTCGGGAAAACTGAATGTGTCCTTTCCTCGTAGTACAGGCAATACCCCTTGTTTCTACAACTATCTTCCCACCGACCGTGAACAACAGTTCGACAGTGGAGGATCATACGAAGAGCCGAGGGGGCATTATATATTTGAGAAGCCATATGCTCTGTGGAACTTTGGATATGGCCTGAGCTATACTGATTTCCGGTTTTCGAACTGTGTGTTGAATGATAGTATCTTCTCTCAATTCGGGACAATCAAAGTTTCAGTAGAAGTGGAAAACACAGGGAAGAGAGATGGAAAAGAGGTGATACAGTTGTATGTAAAAGATAAAATAAGTTCGGTGGCTACACCTGTACATCAACTGAAAGCTTTCAAAAAGGAATTTATAAAAGCCGGGGAAAAAGTGAAAGTTGAGCTTGAGGTTTCGGTTTCGGTACTGGCTCTTTACAATGCAAGGATGGATAAGGTTGTTGAACCCGGAGAATTTGAAATTCAAATAGGAAATTCGTCTGATAATATCCTCTTTAGAAAAACAATAACAATAAATTCTTCTGCATCCCAGATCTTATAGTAGCATTTGTGCCCCATCTGGGAATAAGGGATAAGGCCCTTGTCCAGGTAATTCTGCAATGTCCTCTGCGATATCCCCAATAACCGCCGGATATCGCAGTTGCCATATCATCTTTCATCTACAGGTTTCGGCTGCAGCTTTTGAATTCTCTCCGGCAAATCTTTCAGAACAGCTTATTGATGTTGGCCTCAAATGACGCTAACTTATCCACTTCCCCGGCAATCCATACCACATCGTTTTCATGAAATACGAAGCTCGCGCTGAAATTCGTTATAGATTCGTTTCCCCTGTCTATACCTATGACCAGGCATTCGGTTTGTTCCCTGACACTTAGACGGGCGATGCTTTTATTTATCATTACCGATCCTTCCCCGACAGGATATTGGGAGAGGCTGATATGATGCTGTACGGCTTCACTCATTGCAGTTTCTCCATTGTTCCGGTTCTCGACCGATTCTACAAACCTCATTATTTCGTCGTCCGACCCACAAATAATGATCCTGTCGTGCGGATACAGATATGCTTTGCCGTCAGGAATATTTATTTTCTTGTTTCCCCGTATAATCGTGATAATATTGACGCCCGTGCTTTGCCGGTAATTGAGTTCGGCCAATGTCTTGCCCACACTTGGCGAACCGGGCGACACTTCAAGTTCTTCGATATGTATATTTTTGGATAACAGACCTTTTGCTACAGCTGATGATATTGCTGCATTTTTTTCCTTACTGTTGAAGTTGTCGATAAATCTTTTCTCTATCCTGCGTGACTGAATTTTCACTCCTTTTATGAAAACGATAGCGGCAAGGTAAGCGATAGCAATGATTATTGCCGTTATGGATGAGGACGGGAATAGTATATGCAATTCGAATATAACGACAGAAAAACACAAGGCTATACGGAATAAGATGAGGATAACCAGGGCCACACGGTTCGAGGGCTGTTTGTCCCACAATTTCCGGAACTCGTCCGACCTGTTTTTCTTCATTATTATAGCACGCAGTAACGGGGCCATACATGTCAGCGTTAATGCAGTAGCCAGGATTTTCCCGAAAACACCCGGAATACTTTCTATTATGAACGGGTTTATAAACAGTTTGAACAGTTGTATGACAGCTATACTTATCACCAGATACACGATGACAAATGTGAAAACTTTTTTCAGAAGGATATTCCATGTCTTTTCCTCCGTAACCGTATTATAAGCCGAAGAAGCATAGCCTTCTATCAGCTTTTCCCATTTAGGCGGTATCCGTTTTATTATCCAGTCGGCCAAAGGGCCCGAAATTTTCAGCATGTACGGGGATATGAAGGTCGTGATAACTGCCACCGCTACAATAATAGGGTAAAGCGCTTTGCTTATCACTCCCAGACTTGTACCCAATGTAGCGATAATGAACGAGAATTCTCCGACCAAAGCCAGGCTGCATGCGGCTTTGACGGCAACCTTCAATCCTTGTCCCGACAATAAAATACCGATTGTGGAGAACAGAGGGCGTCCGATAAGAATCACACATGTAAACAGCGCTATATATACCCCGTATTCCGCTATTACCTTAACCTCGATCATCATGCCGACCGATACGAAAAAAATAGCCCCGAACAGATTCTTCAGAGGCAGCATCATATGTTCTATATGCTTGCCTTCCAATGTTTCGGATAAAATGGACCCCATGATAAATGCGCCTAATGCAGCCGAAAACCCGACGTATGTGGCAAATAATACCATTCCTAAACATAAACCGACCGATATGATAAGCAAAGTTTCGTCATTGAGGTGTTTTTTCAGTTTCTTCAGGAATGTAGGGATAAGGTATATACCGCCCACAAACCATATAACAATAAAGAAAGTAAGTTTAAAGATTTCGTATACCAGCTGAGTCCCTTCGAAGTGTTTGCTGACCGCGACCGTACTCAGCAAGACGAGCATTAAGATGGCGGCAAGGTCTTCTACGATGAGCATGCCAAAGGCAATACCTGCAAACCTTGTCTTCTGTAGTGACATATCATTGAATGTCTTAATAATAATAGTCGTAGAAGACATGGATAGCATACCTCCAAGGAAAAGACTGTCCATGTGCGACCAGCCTAACAGCTTGCCTATAGTATATCCAACGGTTACCATACAGGTCATGTTGAATAATGTTGCAATGGATGCCGTCCCCCCTACATCCATCAGTTTCTTGAAACTGAATTCAAGCCCCAGCGCAAACAGGAAAAAGATAATTCCGATCTCCGACCATATATGTATACTTTCCAGGTCAGCTATAGATGGAAAGAACGTTGTATGGGGGCTGATGAGAAGCCCGGCAACGATATATCCTAATACGACAGGCTGTTTGAGATATTTACATATAATCGTGACTATCCCTGTAGTAATAAGGATAAGGGCAAGATCATTCACAAATCGTGGCAAGTGTTCCATTGTTGTAATTATTTAGTTTATGTTATGACCGCATTTCCTGTTTTTGGAATACCGGTTATACCTGACAACCGGGCTGTTTGTATAACTTTCCCAATCTAAATCCGTCATTTCCGGGTACAAAAAGAATATAATGTATTGATAAGAATGAAGTGCATTCCCAACTGGGATTCAGCTTCAAAAGTATATACAGAATCTGAGATTCCGGCAAATTTTTGCAATGATTTTTCAGAAAAAACACTACACATAGGCAAATGTTAAAAGGAATACCCAACACAGTATTCGAACTTTCCAAAATAGAGAAACAGCAGCATTGTTGCTTATCAGCGAAAGCACCGTAAATGAACACATCGCCTTAGCATATAAACTGATCTTGTTGTATGTGAACAAAAAGATATGAGTGAGCCTGTTTTGATTCAACGCTTCATCACTGGTTATAATTTCGGTTGTGATACGAAAAAACATATCTGCGTAAATTAGCTTGCTGACTTTTTATATTTTACTAAAGATTCCAGAAAGTAATAATCGGCATAGACCAATGGAACATCAATCTCCGAATGGTGGGGGATACTACCCACACAATGCATGAGCAGAAAGTCTCCGTTTGTACCTGACGGAGCTCTGTATGAAGGGGATGCCAGATTTTTCAGTATTTTCACAGCTGTATCGGTATAATCCCGATTCTTAGAGAAACTGCCTAAGTCGAATAAGGCAGAACAAGCTATTGCGGCCGCGGATGCATCTTTCAGGCTTGCTTGAAATTCCACTGCATAAGAGTTCCCTTTTGGTATGTAACTTTTTTGACCTACATTGAAGTCCCAGACGGGGACTAAATCCTCGGGGAGGTGCTTTAGATAGAAATTCATGATCTTAATAGCAGCATCAAGATATGCCGGGTCTTTTGTCTCACGATACATCATCGTAAAGCCATATGCAGCCCATGCCTGTCCTCTGGCCCAGGTCGAATTGTCACTAAAGCCCTGTGCTGTGACCTTGTGGTGGATTTCTCCGGTAAGAGAGTCGTAGCAGACAACATGGTAACTACTGTAATCATCTCTGAAATGATTTTTCAGAGTTGTGTTTGCATGTGCTACAGCTATGTCGCGCAGTCTTTTATCTCCCGATAATTTAGAGGCTTCAAGTAATAATTCCAGATTCATCATGTTGTCTATTATAACAGGGAAATGCGATTCTTCCCCGTCCCATGATTTATGATAGTTCCATGATTTAATGGCCTTGGTTTTCTCGTTATAACGGGTTGCCAGCGAATAAGCACTTTGTATGATTATGTCTTTATACTCATCTTTCGGGGCAAGCCTGAGCGCATTTCCATAACTGCAATACATCATAAACCCTAAGTCATGATGAGCTGTAAATGTCTTCAAGGGCTCTAAAGAAGTTGTCCATTTTTCGGCATTGTCTTTCCATACGGAATCTCCGGTAAGCTCATATAAATACCACAAAGAACCCGGGAAGAATCCCGGAGTCCAGTCATACATACCTGTAGTAATCAGCTTTCCTTCTTTATCAGTCGAACGCGGATAGTTTTTTCCGTCCGGTTCCCCTACATTTTTCAACATATCAGATGTTTGCCGGGTGGCAAAAATAATATTTTCCTCTATAAAGTGTTTCTCGCTATTGCTTGTGCATGATATGCAGGTAGATAAGATAAATATAAATGACAGATAGAGAAATATCTTCATTATAATATGGATTAAATATATACAGACAGGTGATAGTGGATAATCCCTACCACCTGAATATTCATTATACGATTAATTATTGTTCCGTTACGGAAAACGCGTGTACGGTTTTGCTTTTGAATGTTTCTCCGGGGCGTAATACGACACTCGGATATTCAGGCTTATTGATACTGTCGGGGAAATGTTGTGTTTCGAAACATACCGCAGCACGCATAGGGTAACGGTGTCCGTGCTTGCCCTCGAAGTTTCCGGTCATCCAGTTTCCGGTATATATTTGGACTCCCGGTTCGGAAGTAGATATGTTCATCCGGATGCCTGTTTTTGGAGAGTAGCATTCTACAGCCAACGCGCATTCACCTTCTTTTTTATCCAATATCATAGTATGGTCGTAGCCTTTGCCGAAATATAATTGCTCAAAATCCGCTTCTATTCTTTCGCCTATCGTATGGGGGGAAGTAAAATCGAAAGGCGTTCCTTTAACAGCTTCAGGCTTACCGTATGGGATGGCAGTATCGTCCGTAGGAAGGTAATTGGATGCATGCATTACCAGTATATGGTCGTTTATGCTCGGATCGCCTTCTCCCGACAAGTTAAAATATGAATGGTTTGTTAGATTGAGGATAGTCGCTTTGTCGGTAGTAGCCTCGTAATCTATAGAGAATTCATTACTATCTGTCAGGGTATAAATCATTTTTACGCTCAGATTACCGGGGAATCCTTCTTCTCCGTCTTTTGCAAGATATCTCAGTTCCAAAGTCTGATTGCCTGTTTGCTTGGCATCCCACACTACGGCATTGAAACCTTTCAAGCCTCCATGAAGATTATTCGGGCCGTTGTTTATGGCTAATTTATATGTTACACCGTCAAGTTCAAACTGTCCTTTAGCTATACGGTTTCCTGTTCGCCCACAGACTGCCCCGAAATATGGTTCTTCCGAATTCAGATATTCAGCCAGGCTATTATGTCCCAGTACGACATCTGTTAGTTTGCCGTTCTTATCCGGAACAGAAAGCGATACGATTTTCCCGCCGTAGTTGATGACCGTAGCTTCAGCTCCTTTGTTATTGGTAAGGACATACATACGTACATCTTTTCCATCTACTTTTCCCGAGAAGTTGGCAGGGTTCAGCCCCGATTTGGTTTCATTTGTTTGCATGATATTATTTTGTTAGTTAAATGTGTGACTTATAGTTGTTCGGAATATATTTTCCGTCCTGGTTGTTAAATGCAAATATACAATAATATTTTAACGAACCCCTTCCCTCTATTCGTGCATATAAGGGAATGTTTATTAAAAAAAATAAAATATGAAAATGATGATCGTTTTTCCAAAAGGTAACAAAAGTAACACCTTTTGAACGCTTTTCATATCGATTTTCAAATATGGATACAAATTTTCAAAAAGCTATTGGCCAAGAGCTAAAACTATCGGCCGGTAAGTTATAGATAAAATTCGTTTGATAAAATACATGTGTTTGCAATAAGAATGAAAAAAAGACCCTAAAGATGAACGGAGGGAAAACACTCTTGAAAAAATATTTACCATGAACTAAAATTTGAACCGGTTCCAAAACAAATGCCCTGTTTTTACTGTTTCCTTATAGTGGTTGAATTGTATTTTTAGGCAAAAAGAAGCCTTATTTATTAAAAAAAACAAAAATAGTTCTAATACATGCTTTTATTTTGTTTCTTTGCAGCGAATTTGGGTGCGTTGTACCCGCATGTAAGGATTATCCGGCAAAGAGTATTTGCGCAACATTTTCAGTTGTAACAGATGTGTGGTTTACATGCAAAATAACAAATAGGTCAGTGACCGTTAATTGTCTCAGTGCAGATGTCTGATAAACGACAACCTAAAACAATATCTTTATTTACCTCAGGAGTAATATCTACCATAAGTATCACTCTTGTGCTTTTTTTGTTGGGGTTAACTGTTCTGGTGGCTTTTACCGGAAAGGGGTTGGCAGCGTATTTTAAGGAAAACATGGGTATGTCTGTCGAATTGACGGGAGATATGGATGCTGCTGCTGTTCAGAAGACAAAAGAGAGGATAGAGGCTAACCCGTATGTGAAATCTACAACTTACATAAGTAAGGAGGAGGTGAAGAAACAACTGGTAGACGATCTGGGGGGCGACCCCGAAGAAGTGCTGGGTTATGACCCGTCGCGAAGCTATTTCGATGTGTTCATCAAGTCCGAGTATGTAAATACCGATAGCATAAAAAAAGTAGAAGCCAGTTTTAAGGATTTCAAATTGACCAAAGGCCTGTCTTTTAAGGAGGAAGATATTGCACTGGCCAATCAGAACCTCTCGAAAGTAGGTTCTATCCTTCTCATACTGGGTATTATACTTATTCTTATATCTTTTACATTAATAAGGAATACAATACAATTAAATATATATTCGAAACGTTTCTTAATTAATACCATGCAGCTCGTTGGTGCAACGAATGGTTTTATCAGGCGTCCGTTTATAATGAGTACGGTTGTTTCGGGCATAATAGCTGCTATTCTGGCTAATGTAGCCATAACAGGGGTTATATATTACTTTACGAATGAATATCCCGAACTGATATCGATTGTAACCATGACTGAATTGCTGATTGTATACGGACTTGTATTAATCATGGGAATACTGATTACCGTTCTGGCTACAATATCGGCAGTGAACAGGTATTTAAGAATGACAACAAATAAACTTTATCACGTCTAAGAATATGGATAAGAAAGATTTTGCATTTGGCAAACATAATTACATTATTTGTGCAGTATCTGTTGTTCTCATCATTGTAGGATTTATATTGATGACCGGTCCTGCATCGAGTGTCGAAGGAGGTTTTGAACCGGATATTTTCAGTGCAAAGAGAATTGTTGTAGCACCGATGATCTGTTTCGCCGGCTTTCTGCTCATGATTGCGGGTATCCTGTACCCCCGTAAGAAGGTGTTGGCTGACGAAAAAAAAGAACACAACCAATTATAAAACTATAATTTGTAATGAGCATTATTGAAGCAATTATTATTGCTATTGTAGAGGGACTGACTGAATTTCTACCTGTATCTTCTACCGGACATATGATTATCGCGCAAAGTCTTTTGGGCGTTGAGAGTAACGAATTTGTAAAAGCTTTTACCGTAATTATCCAGTTTGGAGCCATCTTGTCGGTAATTGTATTATATTGGAGACGTTTTTTCCGTTTCAGGGAAGTTCCCGGATCTGAAAATGCTGGCTTTTTGAAATATGCTTTATATAAATATGAGTTCTACTGGAAGCTGTTGATGGGATTCATTCCTGCCGCCATATTAGGATTCATATTCAATGATATGATAGACGAATTGTTAGAGAGCGTATTGGTCGTATCCATTATGCTTGTTTTGGGAGGTATCCTTATGCTGTTCGTTGATCGGTGGTTTAACCGTCCTGAAGACGGTGAGCAGGAAATTACATATAAGAACGCCTTTATAATAGGTTGTTATCAGTGTATCGCCATGATACCGGGCGTATCCCGTTCTATGGCAACTATTGTAGGGGGGATGAGCCGCGGGCTCAGCCGCAGGAATGCTGCCGAATTTTCATTCTTTCTGGCTGTTCCTACTATGGCTGCCGCAACAGGTTATAAATTGCTGAAACTGATAATGTCCGATACGGGATTCGAATTATTAAAAGAAAATATAGGAGTCCTGATTGTCGGTAATGTGGTAGCATTCATTGTCGCATTACTTGCTATCAAGTTCTTTATCGGTTTTGTCACTAAATATGGTTTTAAACTGTTTGGCTGGTATCGTATTATTGTTGGTGGCATCCTGTTGGCGCTATTGCTTTCGGGATACGAATTAACTATCATTTAATGGATTTTATTTCAGGAGAGGTCTTATACATAAATAAACCGCTTAATTGGACATCGTTTGATCTGGTACGGAAATTGCGGAATAAACTTTGCCGGAGATTAGGCGTTAAGAAATTGAAAGTAGGTCATGCCGGAACGCTTGACCCGCTTGCTACGGGAGTGATGATTATCTGTACCGGGAAAAAGACCAAGCTGATAGAAACCTTCCAGTATCAGACCAAAGAGTATATTGCAACCGTAAAATTAGGGGAAACTACTCCGTCTTTCGACTTAGAGACAGAAGTAGACGCAACATATCCTACGGAGCATATAACCGAAGAGTTGGTTAATCAGGCCTTGGTACAATTTATCGGAGAGATCCAGCAAATACCTCCTACGTATTCTGCCTGTAAGGTAGAGGGGAAAAGAGCTTATGAATTTGCCCGAGAAGGACAGGATATTGAATTGAAGCCCAAGCTGCTGGCGATAGATGAAATTGAGCTACTCGATTATACTATGCCTGAGATAAAGATCAGGGTGGTATGCAGTAAGGGAACCTATATAAGGGCATTGGCAAGGGATATTGGTTTGGCTTTAGGGTCCGGAGGGTATCTGACGGCATTGGAACGCATCCGGATAGGAGATATTACTCTCGACCAGTGTGTTGCAGGAGAACAGATAGAAGACGTGATAGACGCCCTTTTGGATTAGGATATCAGGATATATCCTTGTATGTTTGCAGATTATAATAGAAACTAAATTAATTTATATATAGAATATGAAACTTTCTCAATTCAAGTTTGATTTGCCTGAGGAATTGATAGCCTCTCATCCTGCTAAAAACAGGGATGAATCCCGTTTATTGGTTGTCAATCGCAAGACCGGAGAAGTTGAGCATAAGGTTTTTAAAGATATTATCGAATATTTCGATGATAAGGATATATTTATCTTTAACGACACAAAGGTTTTTCCTGCCCGTTTGTACGGGAATAAGGAAAAGACCGGAGCCACTATCGAAGTATTTTTACTCAGGGAGTTGAACGAAGAATTTCACCTGTGGGATGTGCTGGTAGATCCTGCACGTAAAATCCGTATCGGGAATAAGTTATACTTTGGCGACGATGATTCAATGGTAGCCGAAGTAATTGATAATACAACTTCCCGCGGACGTACACTCCGTTTCTTATACGACGGGCCTAGCGAAGAGTTCCGTAAGGCTCTTTATGCATTAGGAGAAACTCCTATTCCGAAGTATCTGAACAGAGGCGAAGAAGCTGAAGATAAAGACCGTTACCAGACTATCTTTGCCAAGAATGAAGGAGCAGTGGTTGCTCCTGCTGCCGGATTGCACTTTAGCCGTGAACTGCTGAAGCGTATGGAAATCAAAGGCATTGATTTCGCGTATATAACATTACATTCAGGCTTAGGTAATTACCGTGATATCGATGTGGAAGACCTGACAAAACATAAGATGGATTCGGAGCAATTGCTGATTACAGAAGAAGCCACGATACATGTAAACCGCGCAAAGGATGAAGGTCGCCGTGTATGTGCCGTGGGTACATCTGTGATGAGAGCCATAGAGACGATTGTTAGCACAGACGGGCATCTGAAAACCAATGAGGGGTGGACAAACAAATTCATCTTCCCTCCGTACGATTTCGGTATTGCCGACTCAATGGTAACCAACTTCCATCTGCCTCAATCGACTCTGCTGATGATGACCGCCGCTTTCGGAGGATATGATCGTATTATGGATATATACGATATGGCGGTGAAAGAGAAGTACCGCTTTGGTACATATGGTGATGCAATGCTTATAATTTAAATGTTACTGGATAAAGATATTCAGCATGATGTGTTCTTAGGTCTGGGTTCCAATATGGGAGACAGGGGAGAGAACCTTAATCATGCTATAAACAGAATAGAAGAGCGGATTGGTGAGGTTGTTACCACTTCCGCTTTTTACGTTACCGAACCGGTAGGCTTCGAATCGGAGAACCGCTTCCTGAACGCCGTATGTGAAGTAAAGACCAGGCTGCGGCCAATGGAATTGTTGCAACGGACACAGGAGATAGAGACGGAGATGGGACGTACAACCAAATCAGAGAACAAGGTGTATGCCGATAGGATAATCGATATCGACCTGCTATTGTTCGACGATAAGGTGTATGCCAACGAGAAACTTATCCTGCCGCATCCGCACTTACACGAAAGGGCTTTCGTCTTATTGCCGTTGGCTGAGATAGCAGGCGATTACATCCATCCTGTTTTACATAAGACAATCAATCAGCTTAAAACCGAACTGGGCTAATGCTCTCCTCCGGAATGCACGAAGTATGCGGGAAACGACTGCACGCTTTCGTTATGATACCTGTCGGAGGCTGTAACAAAGTAGTGGAACCCGAATTCACCGACCGTTACCGGAAATGAGTAGCTGTTGGTGCGCAACCCTGTAACCAGCATGTTACGGGCATTGTTTATATCTATTTCTTCTGTTGAAGAGGCATATATATTGTAAGTATAAGTTTCGTTATTGTCGGGAGCATCCCATTTTATATTCAGGTAACCTTCATCTTTATACACCTGCGTAATAACCGGAGAGTTAGGTGATATATTATCCAACCAGGTCAGCGGAGGTAATTTAGCGGGAGTAGGGTAGTAAGTATGGATAGAATCCCTGATTCCTTTCAGGTTGCTTAGAATGTTCCCCGTGCGGAAGTACGCCTGTCCTTTTACCTTATTTTCCCGGGTATATTTCATCTGGTTCAGGATATCTTCCAACGACCAGTTTTGCTCGTCCATCTGATAAACGCCTAGCCCCGGCACAACAATGCGTCCGTTACTGTTTACCACCCAGTCGTCCAGGAATGGATAGAAACGGTGTTCTTTATAATACATCATAGGGAATACAAGGTCGTGTTTCCCGCTTTTCATCCAGTGGCCTGCATCCTGAAAAACAGTTTCATAGGCTGTCCAGCCATCGTTGGGAGCTACATGCTGCAGTACCCGGTACCGTCCCAGGGGAGAACTGCTTATCTGCACCCAGGGCTTGACTGCTTTCACATTGTCGTAAATGTCTGTAACCAACCGATTTATGTTCTCCCTGCGCCAGTCGTGCAGACCTTTGCCATTGCCGTATTTTTTGAAAGTATCATCATCGGGGAATTTCTGAGTATTGCTGGGATAGCGTATATAGTCGAAATGTATGCCGTCGACATCATAATTCTTTACTATTTCGTCTACAATGGATGAGATCAATTTCTGAGATTCAGGCCTTCCGGGATCGAGATACCAGGTTCCGTGGACTTCTTTGTAATAATCAGGTTTGTCTTTAACTACAGTCCCTTTTCTCCTTCTACCTTTTCCCGTATATTTTATTTTTGCTTTATCCATCGTATAGGTTACAAGCCAGGCATGACATTCCATCCCTCTTTTGTGGCATTCCTCAATGGCAAATGCCAATGGATCGAAACCTTCCGACTGATTAAAGTAGGTGCTTAAAGGTTCTATTTTCGATCTGTAAAATACAGACCCCTGCGCGCGTGCCTGAAATAGCACCACATTGAAATGCTCGTCTTGTAACTGGTCGAGTATATCGCATAATTGTTTTTTTTGTGCTTCTACGCTGGTGCCTTGTCTGGGCCAGTCCAGCCCCCAGTTGGTAGTAAGCCATGCGGCCCTTACTTCAGTGGAGGGTACCTGTGCAAAGAACGATATCGGAAATAAAAAGAATATTGTGAGTATGTTGAATAATTTCATGCTTTACAATCCGCTAAAATTTACATCGCTGAACAAGAGGGATGGTAACCGCCATGGCGAACTTTCACGCGGGTCATTTCCTACTTCTGCAAGGTTTTTCCATAGAACAAGTATGTTACCCGTAATGTTCATCTCGCTTATCGGGGTAGTTGCTATGCCGTTTTCGATAAGGAAACCCTCTACTCCAAACGAAAAGTCTCCGGTTGTGGGGTTACTGTTCCCCCCGTTGAAGCCCGTTATCCAGATACCTTTTTGTACAGATTGAAGTATTCCGTCAGAGTCCCTGCTTCCCGGTGCGGCCTGTATAATGGATGGCGAGGCTATCGTTGGCCCTACATCCATTTTCAGCGAGTTGTATGTATCTATGAAGTATGTTTGTAATATACCCCTGTCTATGATGACACGCTCTTTGGTGGCGACGCCTTCGCCATCAAACCATCTGGCTCCGAACGCACGGGCAAGATGGGGAGTATCTGTGATAGTCAGCTTGTCGGATGTGATCTGCTGCCCCAGTTTGTCCAGCAGGAATGAATTCTTTTGCTGCAATGCTGTTCCGTACATCGCTCCCATTATTGGAGAAAATAAACGTGATGCGGTGGTGTTGTCGAGCAGCATATCGTATTTGCCCGATTTAATTTTCCGCTGGCCTATTTTCCGCAAAGCCCGTTCAAGCGCTATTTTTCCTATTCCGCTTTTCTTCAGGTCGTCCCAGTAAACAGAACTGTCGAACCAATACGATTCGGCCCGGGCATCGCCGTCTGTTTTCAGGGCGGTTTCCACAGTCAGGTTGAAAGCCGAGTCTATGCTTTCAGCTTCAAAACCGTTGCTGGCAACCATATATTCAGCTCCTACACCGTCGTCATATGACGAAGTGATGGAAATAATACGTTTATCCGATTCGTATATTTCTTCAACAGCCTGCCGTGCTATATCCAGTTTTTTATCGGTGCTGATATTTTCAAAGGAATTATCATATAAGTCCAGGTTTTTGCCATCTCCTTTATAATATCTGTCAGAATTTGGTAGTTGGCGTAGCCTGTCCGGAGCCAGATATCCGGTCGATATGATTCCTTCTTTGATAAATGTTTCCAGTCCTGCCTTCTCTATACGGTTGGTAGAAAATGTGCCGTATCTGCCATCGACAAATAATTCGATATACAATTTGTTTTCGGAACTTTGATGCAACTTGTCCAGTTGTGTATTGCGATATTCAAACGAATTATTATTCGCCGTGATAATTGAGACCCGGGCAGCCTGGCATCCGTTCTGCAAAGCGAGCCGCATAGCCCATTGTGCTGTATCTTTATGTTGTTCAGTAATCATCCTATAATGTTTTCGTATGCAAAAATACACAGAATAAGAGAAAGCGATTAATAATTAAGAATGAAAAATTAATAATTAGCTTTTAACAGTTATCAGTAAACAGTCATCAGTCAATAACTCGTAAGATGTAAAACTTTGCGCCTTTGCGTCTT
>NZ_JBHSGN010000173.1:0-783 GCF_042654545.1 Dysgonomonas termitidis | reverse complement strand
TTACGCAGGACTCGAAGTACGGCGGTGGTGGGGCAACAGGCAAGGCAGCCCCTTGAACGGCCACTTTGCCGGGATATACTTCACGGGCGGTGTCTACGACCTGCGGCTGTTCACCAAAAGCCTCGACAGTTACGGCTACCTGAGCCACTGGAGCTGGTCGGCGGGAGCGGTATATGGCTATTCCCTGCCGCTGTCTGCAAAGCTGAACCTGGAGTTCAGCGTGAATGCGGGCTATTTCACAGGGGAATACCATGCCTACAACCGCAGCCGCTGTACGGACTGTTACCCGGAACGAAAGACCGGGACAAGAAATTACTGGGGCCCTACGGGTGCGGGGGTGTCGCTGGTCTACCGCTTTGGGATGGATAATTTGAGAATTAGCAGATATGAAAATTAGCAAATTCGAATATTAGCAGATTAGCAAATGAAATGAAATTAATGTACCAAACAACGTTCGCTGAAACGTAGGCGAGGCAATATGCCGATGTGAAAATGTGCCAATGTAAAAATTAAAAATGAAGAAGAATTATATATCGCTTCGCGCTATTTGCCAAAGTTCAAACAACATTCACCGAATTGAAGACGAGTTAAATATGCTCATTGAAAAACATGTAGTTTGTGTAACGTTTGTGTATGGAGAAATATTGTGAGCCGTGAGGCTCGCAGCATTTCAAATATTTTGAAAACCGGAAGCTCATAAAAACAGGGGATAAAAAGAGGAAAGTGAAGAATGAAGAATGAAGAGTGAAAAACGAAGAATAAAATATGAAAGTTAATAACACG
>NZ_JBHSGN010000172.1:0-507 GCF_042654545.1 Dysgonomonas termitidis | reverse complement strand
ACAGATTGGAAGAGGTATTCCGTCCCTTTCACCTTTAAGGACTCAAAAGAGACGGATTGCCTTATCCGGCTGGAAGCTCCTGTCAGCGGAATGCTTATAACAGCGCCGCAATTGGAGGCAGGTTCCACCCCGTCTCAATACCAGCCTACAGACGGGACGCTTTCCTATGTAGAGGATTACGGGGCCTGGTTTTCTAAAGGTGGTATCGGGGGTACGATACAAAACCCCTTGTTACGGTTAAACAATGATGGTTCGATAAGTTCAAGAGATAATTCATTCGTCATCAATCCCGACGGCACGGGACACTTTGCCTCGGGACGCTTTAAATGGACAAAAGATACGATAAGCCTGCAGGACGTAACGATCAAATGGGAGGACTTTGATTCCGAAATGCAGGAGAACCTTTTACCTAAATCCGTAGCACTTAGCGGCGCAAATATTTTCCATTACCCGGATGAACCGGAGGAGGAATGCGAACCACAAGAGATTATTATATACGCTACAGAA
>NZ_JBHSGN010000171.1:0-873 GCF_042654545.1 Dysgonomonas termitidis | reverse complement strand
TACGCCGTATCGCTGAAATCAAAGTTATCCCAGTAATGGGCAATGAGGTAGCCGGCACGCTCCGCAGGACGGCTAAGCTCCACGGGTATAACAGGCGGAATGAACCGGCGGGGCGCATCCCCCGGCGGGGACGCCTGTGCCTCTACTGCGGCGGGCTTGTCATCCTCCCCGAAGGCCTGGAAGCAGAAAATCATCAACCCGAAAACCAATAAGGGGTAGATGATATAAATCAGTATCCTGATAATTTTAACCATACTTATTCTGTTTTTATGGTTCGAGTATTTAATCAGCCAATCAGCTAATCAAAGCAGCCAATTAACTAATTTCAATATCAGCAGTAGCTTTATTTTATACATACCTGCTAACACGGTTAATAACTGCCGGGCAAATGCAGGCTTCCGGAGATAGAGTATATGAGATCATGAATCACAAATAAGAAGCCTGCCAGCCCAAACTAAATGAACAAGTAATAATAACGTTTTATGTGTAGACAGTTAATTGTCATATACTCCACCATTACCGGAATTCCATTCTGCAAATCCTCCTCTTTACATACCCGTTTATATTCATTCCTGACACGTACCAAGTGAGGGCATCTGTTTACTCAACGCATATAAACCCATACAAAATTAGGCGTTAATATTCTATAAACCGTTACCCGTTTTTGCCCACTTATTAGCCATTTTGTACCATCACATCGGTTTTAGTGGCTGGAAACGCGCAAAGCATAGGGGTGTCGTTACATCTTCGTGCGGGGTTGCAGCCAGCTACCTGCATGAACCGGCCTTTTTTTCTTTTCTATAGGGTAGCGTTGCGTGTCTGTTGCACAACTAATTTTAGATAATTATTAAAACCATACTATTTATGAAACAA
>NZ_JBHSGN010000170.1:0-23565 GCF_042654545.1 Dysgonomonas termitidis | reverse complement strand
ATATCAAATGATTATATAAAAAAATAGTCGGAAGATATTTCTTCCGACCACTCCTGGCCGGAAAGTTGCCTTTTTCGTTTCCGGCTAATGAAAGATCAAAAAAAAGGCCACGATATCACATCGCAGACCTCTTTAACCTTAACACAAACTTTACAAAACTACATAAATACAACGCAGATTAACACTATAAAGTTGCGACACAGGCGTTAAATTTGGTTAATCCTAAAAGGACACATTTCACTATGAATAAAGCTAAAGATATGCCAGCCACTGCAAAATTCATCTTTTATATATATCCTGAACCGAACTTTTAATTATCTTTACCACTGCCAATTAAGATATGGCCTAATAAATCTGACATATGAAAAAAATCTGTAAATACCTATTGATTGCAGGCATACTATGCAGTTATGCATCTTGCAATACAAAAAACAAGCAACAATCGGAAGAATCTAACCGTACCGAGGCTGAAGCTTTAACCAAAGCCGAACAAAACGGATGGTACCTGTCATTACAGTCCTATACCTTTCATCGCTTCACTTTTGCCGAAGCACTCGACAAAACCCGTGAACTGGGAGTGAAATACATCGAAGTATTCCCCGGACACAGGCTGGGCGATAAATGGGGTGACAAAGTATTCGGTATAGACCTCACTGCCGAAGAACGCAAAGAGATAAAAGAATTTGCCGAGAGTAAAGGCATCAGAATAATTTCTACAGGGGTATATACCACGGATAACCCCGACAACTGGGAAAAAGAATTTATCCTGGCCAAAGACATGGGCATGGCATTCATATCCTGCGAACCGGCCGTAAAGGACTGGGACCTGATAGAAAGCCTTGTAAACAAATACGGCATCAAAATAGCCGTACACAACCATCCTCAGCCATCGGCCTATTGGAACCCCGACCTGCTGCTGGCACAGATATCCAACCGCAGTCCGATGATAGGCGCATGCTGCGACGTAGGTCACTGGCGTCGCGAAGGCTTAAACCAGATAGATTGCCTCAGGAAACTGGACGGACGCATCGTATCGCTGCATTTCAAGGATATAGCCGAAAAGAAAGAGGGTGAAACCGAACAACACGACGTTATCTGGGGAAAAGGCATACTCGATGTGGCAGGAATGCTGAAAATACTGAAATCGCAAAACTTTAAAGGATACATATCCATAGAATATGAAAACAACTGGGATAATTCCGTTCCCGACATAAAGCAATGTATCGACTACTATACAACAATAACTGAGGAATTTTTTTGAAAGTCTCCATACTTTATCGTTTGAAGCCGGAAGATTTCCGGCTTTTTATGTCTATGTAAAGTCTGTTTTTTATATCATTCAAAAAATTGAGAAAAACTATTACCCTGTCTGTTTGTTCTAAAAACAAATGCTTTTCGTACATTTACTTCAAATAGCAGAGAAACGCAATATATGTCCGGCAGAAATATAATAAAACAACGCAGTTATATCAATATGCTTGCTATCGGTATCCTTATCGGTGGCATTATCATGTACCTCTTTGGCGGTAAAGACAAAGGAGGTGACAAAGTGGAAGTTTCGCACAATATGATTGTAGAGAAAATAGAAAGCCTCGGCAATCTGGAAGTCTTGAAATACAACATTCAGGATATGGTGGAATACAAGAAAGTACGCCAGTGGCTGCCCAATGCCAAGACAGCGCTCATCGTATCGGGTGAAGTAATCTGCTGCATAGACCTCACACAGCTCAAACCCGGAGACATATACACCTCCGGCGATTCCATACGCCTGACTTTGCCCGCCCCGGAAGTCTGTCATGTAACCATAGATCACTCGGCTTCGCGTATCTACGATATGCAGTTTGGACTGTGGGAGTCGACACAGATAGCGGACGAAGCCTACCGTCAGGCCGAGAAGCAGTTACGCGAACAAGCTGAAAAACTGGATATGGACAGAAAAAGCCGCGACAGCGCAGTGAATCTGCTGCGCCCTATCTTGCAGGCAATGGGCTTCGAACACATACTTATTTCCTTCGGACAGGGAAAGGAATATAAGGAAAAATAAAAACCCAAGTTTGACACCATCCGATATTTATCCGGGAATCTATCATTCCTGGATCAGTGTTCTCTTTAAAGTTCCATATAAATTATGGCACAAATTTTGCTTTTAACATAAAAATAGAAACTTCATGAAGCCGAAAACTAAAAAGAGAATCAAAAGGGCAATGATCATAACACTTTCAGTCGTAGCATTACTAGCTGTCACAGTTGCAATATTCATCAATCAGCCAAGTTTCGGCAGCACACCAAGCGGGAAACGTAAGGAACGGGTCAAGAACTCACCGAACTACAGGGACGGAAAATTCCGGAATCTGAGCCACACACCGCAACTAACAGGAGATAAGGGATATATAGGTATTATGTACGAGTTTCTTTTTGTCAAACACGAACGTGTGACTCCTGCCAGTAAAATTCCTTCAGTGAAAACCGACTTGCTGCATCTTGACCGGAATAATGATATACTCGTCTGGTTCGGGCATTCATCTTATTTTATACAGATAGACGGCAAGCGCATACTGGCCGATCCGGTATTCAGTAAGGCTGCATCGCCCGTTTCTTTTGCCAACAGGGCTTTCGATGGAGCTGACGGATATAAGGCTGAAGATATACCTGATATAGATTACTTATTTATTTCGCACGATCACTGGGATCATCTCGATTACAAAAGTGTAATGGCGCTTAAAGGCCGCACAGGTAAAGTAATTTGCGGACTGGGCGTAGCAGAGCACTTCGAAAGATGGGGCTTTGATATGAATAAGGTTGTAGAACTGGACTGGAACGAGGATGCCGTTATCGGTGACGGATTTACGACCTATTGCCTTCCTGCGCGGCATTTTTCGGGTCGGGGGCTTTCACCGAACCAGTCGTTATGGGCTTCATTCCTCCTGCAAACGCCTACAATGAATATCTATATGGGCGGCGACAGCGGATATGACACACATTTTGCCAAAATAGGTGAACGCTTCGGCAAGATAGATCTGGCGATACTCGAAAACGGACAATATGGCACAGGATGGAAATATATACATATGACGCCTGAAGAAGTGGTGCAGGCAACCAAAGATTTACATACAGAAACACTGTTCCCGGTACATTCGTCTAAATATGCCCTTGCAAACCATTCATGGGACGATCCGCTGAAAAGGGTAACTGCTGCAAGCAAAGAAGAAAATATACGCCTGCTGACCCCAATGATAGGCGAAACGGTGAATCTGAAAGACAGCACGCAGACATTTAAAGAATGGTGGGTGGGGATTGAATAAAAAGAAAAGGGTACGAACTTTAAAGTCCGTACCCACACATGAAATACAAAACTAATTGCTGCTATCCGTAGCAAGCTCTTTCACTATATCCAAATCTTCCACCACCAAGCGTTTATATCCGTTATTGATGGTAAAAATACTTAGCGTATCCAATATTTTGCGGCGAAGCTGGTGGATAACCGTATGGTTGTAAAGCACATATGAATTGATTATCTCATTGGCATTTCCGCTCAGGTTGCCCGAACCTGACAGGCCTGCCAGTGTCGGCGAAGTGAGGCGGTGGGCGGATATGATTTTCTGGAAAATAATCTCATCCACATTGTTGTACAGATCGGCGTTGTTGCTTGCGGTATATGATGTCACCACGGGCTTTACTTCCTGGCTTTCTCCCCAGAGCACAACGATGCTGTTTGCCCCGTTAGTACCTGCATAGCTGCTTTCGATATCTTTCTGGAATTGTTCTTTCTGCTCCTCTGCCGGATTACTCGGCATGGTAATAATGGTAGAAGGTACAAAACCATTGTTGATAGAGTTGCAGTAAAATTTACCCAGCAATCCGTCCGCTTCTATATAGTTCAATGCGGAATAATACTGAGGAACAGGATAATAATCAAGGCTCGGCTCATAATCCTTATAATAGAAAAGATACGGAACGCCTTTCTGCATTTCTTCAGCTCCATAAGCTTTTATTTCTACCGGAGCGAATTTCCCGTATGTCTTACGCCAGTCGTTAGAGAGGAAGAAGCTGAGATAAGTACCGAATTCGTTGACCTCCCCTACCCTCACTTTACTGAAATCGGTATGATAAAGGCTTATGGTCTTGCCGTTTTGGTTCAGTATCACCTGAAAACAATATCCGCCAAAAGTCACATAATCTTTAGCTATTTTTTCTATTAATGCATCCCAGTCGCCGGCAGGGTTGGGTTGTCCGTAATATTCCCCGTCCTTCACTCCTGTTCCGCAAATATAAGTCACTTTATTGTCTATCACGGCTTTGTTGATTGCCGATTCGTTGTTCAGTTCAATGATTCGCTGCGGCAACAGATTATCACGGTCGTAACTTACCCAGCCTTTTGTATTGCGGGTGAATGTCGGGTATGATTTTACCGATCGGGACAATTTAATTACAGCATAATTAGCTTCTGTCGAATGTTGTTTCATATTTTCTGTTTTTTCCATTGGTGTTTTTAGAGTATAGATAAATTATTTTGATTTTGATAACAGAATGAATGAGTTTTATTTAACTTCGTCCGTTCAAAACACGATCACATATGCATACCAAATCGACAACAGACGAGATAAGGGAAAGATTCGACTGTGGTATTAAATAATGAATCAGGCAATGCACACACCTAACCAAAACTATAGAAATATTAAAAAAGAAAATGGTTTGAATACAGAGGAAAACCGGATAATATCAGTCTTCGTTGTCTTCTGCAAATAATATTTGCCCGATATCATCTTTCGGCATCCCTGCCTTGAGTAATTTATTCCGTAAATCCAGTTTGCGGAAATTCATATTCTCTTTGTGCGGACGTACACCCAGCAGGATTGCAACATCATTGCGTTTGTATCCGCAATAGTAGAGCATAAAAAGCAATAATTCCTTATCTTTCAGCGATGAAAGCACACTCTCTCCGTATGGCAGTTTCTGAAAATGTTCTTTAGCCTGTCCCACAAGCTGCTCATTGGTATTCTGCCGGAAACTTTCCACCATCTTCTTTATTTTCACATAAAGTTCGGGTTCTTCTTTGGCTCCGAACTCTTTGGCCAGTGATTTCACCTGCTTATCTATTTCCACCCATTCGGTTACAATATTACGGTATATTCCCTGCATATATGTCAGGCTTTCATCCTGATGTTCAAGAAGTTTCTGCTGAACCTGCGACTGGTCTTCCAGCAACTTATTTCGTTCGTCTATCCTCTGGCGTTTGAGCCGCATAGTCCTGTTATTGAAATAGGTTACAACCAGAATGATTAATATCACCGATACGCCTATCAGCAAATACAGGTAATTGCGCATATTCAGGCGGTCTACCTCTTTTTGGTGGAGGGTGGCTTTGTGTCTACGATCAGCCTCGGCTATTCTATCAAAGTTATTGGCTTCATTGATTTCCTGAAGAGCCTCCTTATGTAAATTACTGTAATGCAACGCATTCTTGTAATCACCACTCTTTTGATAAAACTCAGCAAGAGAATTATACATATCCCGTCGGGAATAGACATAAGCATTTTTCCATACGTCTTCTTTAAACAGGCTGGCATAATGTTTTGCCGAGTCGAGTCGATTGGCTGTATTGTATAACTTCATTAAACCTATATGGATACGCTGTGCTTCTTCGGGATTTGAAGTCTCCGAAAATGCAGTGCGTAAATATTCCCCAGCTTTTACATACTCCCGCTGCTCGCGAAGTGTTATTCCCAGCATATGTATAAATATAACATGAAAATCATGGTTATGAAACTGATCCGACATCTGTAGACCTTTCTCAAAATAATAATATGCACTATCCATTTTTCCGGTACTATAAAACGAAAGACCGATAGTCTTTATTACATTTAACCGGCTACTTTCGGTACTCCTATTTTTCGGGTAATAATTCAATGTTTTTCTGAAATTAACGATAGCACTGTCATATACGTTTTTCTCATAGTAAAAATTGCCTATGGAATGCTGGCTTTTGGAAAGTAGTAAACTGTCGTTTGCTATCCGGGCATAATGTTCTGCCAGCATAAAATACTCCAGTTCTTTTTCAGTTATCTTATTTTCGTGATATACGCTTGCTGTATAGTAGTTTGCTAAAGCTGCCTGATAGGGATTGTCCTCTTTGTCGAAATATTTTTGGGCTTCAAATATCAATGTATCCTTTCTTATATCCTGATATGTTTTATATCTGGCCTGAATATCCGCCACAATATATTGCATATAATTGCCTCTATCCATTTCTTCAGGGCTACGAATAGAATCGAGTAACAGAAGAGCGGCTGCCGGATTACTTTCTATTTTACTCTGAGCCTGAACCAATAAATCAACAGAACGATTATTCGTTTTACAAGAATTAAAGAAGAGAATTAGTAATAGGCAAGATATACAACTTCCCCAAAATACTATTTTTTTCATTGAATAAAACTCCACAAACAGGTTCGGGAGATATCTCCCGAACCATTTTAATTAACTATTTTATTTTAGAATAAGTATCAGTCAATTTCAAAACTCCCGTACTTATTCAGAGTCCCGGTTCTGTTCTTAATTGTAATGATATATGTATCAGCCGGAAGTGTATTTACATCAACCGACAATATTTTCGATTGTGATGTATTGATACTACTTTCGTAATATACCGTACCGTTTATATCTTTCACAACTATATCCACAAGACCTGCGTTGGCCGTAAATGTAACTTCAACGCTGTTATTATCTGTAAGCGTTGCAGTTATCGGTGGAAGGGCGATTCTGCGCGGGTTCACTCCTGGACCGCCTTCGCCATTACCGTCATTCTTTAAATCAATCGGGGCATCGGAAGCATAAACAATTCCCCCAAAAGACAACATAATAAACACTAAAAAGTAAATTTTTGTTCTCATAATAGATTAATTTTTAAATTATTGCGTGTTCTAAGCTGGCATTTATTGCCAATCGATAAAGTTAGATATTTTAATTTGCATTTTCTTCCGAAAATAATATTTTTTCAATAACCTCCTGTTGCATCCCGGCTTTGAGCAGCTTATTCCTCAGGTTCAATTTACGGAAAGCCATGTTATCCTTGTGCGGATTCACTCCTAACAAGATCGCCACATCGTTGCGCTTGTATCCGCAATAGTAGAGCATGAACAACAAAAAGTCCTTGTCTTTGAGTACCGAAATGGCATTTTCGCCGTAAGGTTGTTTCAGGAAAAATTCTTTTGCCTGCCCTACAAGCTGATGATTAGTATTTTCCTTGAAGCCCTCTATCATTTGTTTTATCTTCATATAGAGTTCAGGTTCTTCCTTTACACCGAATTCTTTCGCGAGCGTTTTCACTTTTTTATCGATATCCACCCATTCGTCTACTATGCTGCGATATATATCCTGCATATATGTAAGGTTTTTGTGCTGTTGTTCGAGCAGTTTTTCCTGAACCTGCGATTGCTCCTCCAGCAGCTTGTTTCGCTCGGTAATTCTCTGACGTTTGAGTTGCGATGCTTTCTTACAGGAACAGGTTAATACCAGTATAATCAGTATCAGCGATATAGTGCCCAGCGTGTAGAGATTATTACGCAGACGCATGCCTGCCAGTTCTTTCTGTTCTATAATAGCTTTATATCTCCTGTCGGCTTCGGCCAGTTTATTAGAACTGTCGGCCTCTTTTATTTTACGGGTAGTGGCATCATATAAGCTGTTGTAGTAAAGCGCCGCTTTATAATTACCGCTTTTTTTATAATAATCCGAGATAGCGGCATAGCTTTCCTGTATGGTGTAAATATATGTCATCTCAGGAATGTACTTAATCAACAGGTCTGTATACTGCCTTGCAGAATCCAGCTTATCCATATCATTATATAGCAAGAGCATACTAAGGCAGATGCGCCGCAACTCATTCTGGTCTGCGGTTTTGTCCAATGCTTTTTGCAAATAGGATTCTGACCTTTGTAGGTTTCCTAAATCACGATAGATTATACCTTGCAAATGAGTAAAAGAAGTCAAATAAGGCTTATTGTCAAACTCTTTCGCTAATTGCATGCCTTTATCAGCATAAACCATTGCGCTATCTAACTTCCCTGCCACTTCATAAGAAAAACTCATATAAAACAGTGTGTGCAACCTGTATATCTCCACCTTTGAAGATGTTGCATAAAATTTTAAAGCCTGCCGATAATTAACAATGGCACTATCCACCATATTTTTCCGGTGATACAAGTTACCGATCCAATGGAAGCTTTTGCCTGCCAAAATACTGTCATGCGCTTTTTGGGCATAATATACTGCCAGTTTAAAATGTTCCAGCTCTTTATCCGCAAATTCATTCAGATTATATAAAATACCCGTATGGTAATGGGCTAAAGCCGATTGATGAATATTTTTCTGATTATCAAAATATTTATATGCGTCGAAGATTAGTGTGTCATTCTTTATATCAGGCCTGTGAACATTAGATTTCGCCTGTACTCTCGTTACTATATATTGCATATAGTTATCCTCACTCATTTGCTCCGGATTATGGATAGAATCAAGTAGGAGAAGAGCTTCAGATGGATTATCCTCTACTTTATTTTGTGCTTTTATTAATAATTCCGCCGAATGATTATCTTTTTTGCAGGAATAGAAAAAGAAAATTAGAAGTAGACAAAGTATATAACTTTTACCAAATACTATATTTTTCATTAAACTAAGACCTAGAATCGAAAAGGTCCGGGCTGGTAATCCCGAACCCCTCTAAGATTTATTATATAAAATGAATAATTAATTAACCTCAAAAGTACCATATTTTTTCAATGTCCCGCCAGCATTTTCCAATGAGACAGTATATGTTCCTGACGGAAGTATACTGATATCGACAGACAGATTTACTGATTTTGAAGCGTTTACATTTTTCATATAGTGTACCATGCCTGCTTCATCTTTTATTATCACATTCACAACACCCAAATTAGTTCTGAATGATATATCCATATTCACATTATCCGTCACAGTCACTGTTACCGGAGATACAGTTATCATTCTGGCCAAAGGCATTATAGGTTCGCCCTGACCGGGTCCGCCTGCATTATGTAAGGCAACATCAACATTTTCATCAGTGGCTGCATAGCCTGTTCCGCCATAGCAAAAGATAAGGAACACAAGGAACAAAGTTTTAATTCTCATAATTGTTTCGTTTTTACTTTAATTAATGAATAAAAAGAAGTATAGATAAAGTTTTGTGCGAGGAATATATAAAATTACACTGTATTTTTCATATTAACATATGCAAAAAAGCTACATATAGATTTTTTCATAGATAAAATTATATCAATTTTAACAAAACCAATAATTTAGGTTAAATCGTTATTGTGAAAAATATAGATTTTTTTTAACAAACAACTATCAGAAAAAATGATTTATAAAGACTCGATACATTATTTTCCATTCTCCGTCCATTTTCGGATGGTCATTTTCTATAATAATCTGATAAATGTATATGTTTTCATCAAAAATGGCAACTATCGAAGAGAAAATTATGTTTCAGGGAACTATCTTATCATTTTCCCGTTAATTTGCACAAAATAGCCGATACACGTGCCAGGCACCACATAAAAAAAGAAAAGGTTGTTTCACAACAACCAATCTTCATTATTAACCTTAAAATCTAATACCATGAAAAACACATAGTATTAACGTAACGAAAGTGAATTTTGTTTAATGGATTGTTTCTATGTTAAAATAGATAATGTCGATAAAGTGATGAAACCCGTGGCGGGGAGTCGCCCGGACAAATTACCTGTCCGGGCTTTTTATGATAAAATATATCCGTTTATGGAGCCACCCTCGGCCAGAGGTCTTGATAATCTGTTCTTACCCTGTGCCATTCTTTCAATATCTTATCCACAAAGTGAAATTCATACTTTTCAAAATCATAGGCAGAATCCCACCTGATAATTTCCACACTACCCTCCGGTGACCGGATTGCACCTGCCGATGTGTACGATTTGCCCATTATAGATATAACTTCTTCTTTGGTCATGCCCAATTCCACTTTTCGGACATTCTTTTCAGAATACATTGCATCTTTCACTGAGCCGCAGGATACTAGAGCAATAACAAGTAAAGTAGTGATTAATAACTTCTTTTGCATTTTATACATTTTTTAGTTTTCAATAGTTAACCATATTCTTTCAAATATATCAAAAATAATACGAGCCTGCTTAAAAAAACAATAAAATATTTTTTGTACCCTATCCTCTCTTTTCCACAATTTTAAATGTTTTTAACTATAAGTGCATTAAAGGAATTGATTAAACTTTTATCAAAATAAAAGTAATTTATCTATATCATAAAAATTCATCATTCAACAAGAATCAACATGTTAAAAATCGAAATCAACAACCAGAAAATCTCCTTACCCGAATCATGGGCCGACCTTAGCCTTGCCGATTATGAAAAATGGTTTAAGCACCGCCCCGATGGCAAGATGGAATACGTGCACTTCATAGCCGGCATTTGCAGGCTGGACAGCCAATGGTTGCTTGACTCCCCTACCCAACTGTTCGATGCCATATACGAAGCTGTCAGCTTTGTGTTCGACACCGATTTCGAACCTGCAACAAGGGTCAATATCGATGGGCAGGATTTCTTTATCCCCGTATCGGACAAGCTCACACTGAGCGAATGGATAGACGTAGAGGAAACGCTCAACGGTGACAGCCAAACCAAAATTTCGGAAACGCTGGCTATCGTATGCCGTCCGGCGGGTGAAAGCTACAATCCCGATACTGCCGCCATACGACAAGAGACGTTCCGCAACCTGCCTTGCGACAAAGCCCTACCGTTGCTCGCTTTTTTTTTGTACAAAAAGAAAAAATCAGAGGAGATTTTGCACCATTATTCAACGGTGGTGGATCAGGCAAACCGGTTTCTAAAGGATACAAAGACTTTTGTAATAAATGGGGGTGGTATAAAACAATTGCCGATCTGGCGGAGGATAAAATATACTTATTTGACCAGATCACTGGAAAGGCAGTTGTCGAAGTTTTCGGATTCCTCCTTTACCGGATAGATAAGATGCGGGCTGAAGATGAGCAGTATAAGTTTGAAAGGCAGATAAGGAGGTAACTATTTGGGGAAAATTATTGTATATGCCAACTCGGAAGAATAACCTGTTAAATTCTTATTATATACTTTAATGTAATTATCATCTGTACTCCAACCTCCAATATCTTCCTCTTTTTCACAAGACACTAGATTAAAGGAGATAAATAATGTTATAATAAGATATAAGATATTTTTCATTGTTTTATAGTATTTCCATTTATAAATATAGACTTTTAAATTAACAATTGTAATCTGTTATCAAAAATAAAAAACTTTATCTATACCTTAAAAACACTTATGGCAGACAAAACACTTAAATTAAAAATTGACAGTAGCGATGTTGTAGCATTGAAGGACAAGCTGGAGAATGTGGAAATAAAGACCATAAACGTAATTTCGGCTCAGGAAATATTACAAGGCATACTCACCTCGCCCGAGCCGGTAAAGAATATGGATAAGATTATACCCGCTTACCAAAAGATGGGTACAATTGTAGAAGGCATGTCGAAACTATTGCCCCGCAGCGCAAAAGGATTGCAGGAAGTGCAGGCGTCTATACAAACGGGCATAAATAAAGAACTGGATGGTGCAAAAAAGATAAGCGATGCACATAAAAAAAAGCTGGATGAAATAAAAAAAGAAGAAGCCGCTTTTATAAAATCGGCAAAAGAAAAAGAAAAAGAAGATCTCTCCGTTTTGAATTTTGCGCTCGCGAATGCTAAAAAAAGGGGGGATGATACCACCGTGCAGGAAACCCTGATAAGGAAACTATATGAACAAACAGAAGCCGGAATAACAAGGCACATACAGGACAACAACGACAAGCGCGCCCTGATAATACAAGAGTCGATGAAAAATATGGTTACTGCCATAGACGATAACTACGAGAAGCAGAAAGCCTCGCTAGAAGCCAAGTACAAACTGGAAACGCAGGCAATAAAAAATGCAACCGACCTCACCATTGCCTCCGAAGACGAGAAAACAGCCCACATACAATATTCCAATGCCGACAGGCAGGCGATGGCGATAGCCCGGTTTCAGAAACTAAAAGACCTTGACGCCCAATATAATGAGGAATCGGCCAAGCTGGAACAGCAATACCAGAAAGACAAAGCCGGTACATTTGAGAATTTCCTGAAACAGCGTGGCGAAAAGATAGAAGTACATGTAGATACAGCTTCGAAGAAAATAAAGAAAAGTACGGAGAAAGTGGCTGATGAACTCGATTCCTTCTTTCAGGATATGATGTTGAAAGATAAGACCTTTTCGGACAAGACTGTCAGCCAGATTGTAGACCATTCCGTAAAATCGCAAAAAGCAATTACCGATGCAGCAGAAAAAGCAGCAGAAGCCAACAATCAATCTGTCGATGCTACAAAGAAGAATGCTGAAGCTACCGACAAAGCTGCCGATGCCACAAAGAAGTACCTCGACATACAGGCTACCCGAACCAACTATGCCAACCAGATAAATGAAGATAAGGCGTTGCGGGCATCTATGATGCAAAATATGATGACGCAAGTTGATGTATTTAATGAAGAAATAGCTGCCGCCGGCGACAATGCCGAGAAACGCAAGGAAATAGAAACCAAAAAACTGGAATATATAAAACAGGCAGGTGCCGAACTGATAACTGTACAGCAAAGCATCACTGCCGCCGAGAAGAAAGAACAGGATCTCGGCATGGTGCAGTGGAAGCAGTATACCGAACAGCTAAGCACGGTGGCAAATAGCATAAAAGGGGCACTGACTCAGACCGCAGATTATTTTGGTACGGCATTTGGGGCTATTAGTAGTGTGTATAAGGCAGAGATAGATGCGATTGATGAAGACATAAAACATCTTAAAGCTAAGAATGATGGAATTATAAAAGAAGCAGAAATTAGGACTACGACTATAACTGCTTTAGAAAACCAATTGAAAGAAGCTGTAGCAACAAATAATGAAGATACAATACGAAGTTTAACAGAAAAACTAAATACAGAAAAAAGTGCTGCAACTGAATCGATAAAAATAAAAGAAGAAACTGAAAAAAAAGAAAAAGAACTAACAGAGAAAAAACTTAAAAAACAAGCAGAACAAGAAAAAATAGAAAAACTAAACCGCAAAGCGACATTACTTAAAAATATTGGTGAAGGTATCTTTAATGTAGCACAAGGAGTAACAAAGGCTTTATCTTATGGTCCTATTCTCGGTCCTATACTGGCGGCGGTAGTTGCGGCAGCGGGAGCCGTTCAGGTGGGTATAATGACAAAGCAGCTCGCCAAATTTGCCGACGGTGGATTACTTAACGGCAAACGCCATGCGCAAGGCGGTATGCGCATCGAAGGTACAAATATAGAAGTAGAAGGCGGCGAATATGTTATAAACAGAGAGTCAACAAGTAAAAATCTAGGCTTGGTACGTTACATTAATTCACAACGTAAAGAATTAACACCCTCCGATGTCACCGGATTTTTCGCCAAAGCATCACTGGGTTTCGAACTGCCATTCCAAAGAGAGTTTGCTTCTGGTGGACTAATGCCTGCAATAGAAGCACCCGAATCTATTGATAATGATGCTTTAATAAAAGCAATCAAATCAATAAAAATTGAGTCCAAAGTCGCTGTCACGGATATTATCCGTGCACAAGAAGATGCTGTACAAGTAGATAGATGGTCGGGGAATTGATAAATGCTTTAGCATCACTGGAGATTACAACTCCCCAGTGATGCTAAAGTCTAATAATAAGTATCGCCTGAATATATCTTATAATCGTCATCCAACCACTTTATTATTCTGAAAACTGGCTGTCCACTTGTTTTATCGCCTGAATATATTTTATAATCGTCATCTAACCACTTTATTATTCTGAAAACTGGCTGTCCACCTGTTTTATCGCCTGAATATATTTTATAATCGTCATCCAACCACTTTATTATTCTGAAAACTAGCTGTCCTTTTGTATTATTACCCGGATATATTTTATAATCGTTATCCAACCATTTTATTATTCTGAAAACTGGCTGTCCTTTTGTATTATCACCCGAATATATTTTATAATCGTCATCCAACCATTTTATCATTCTGAATATAATATTATTTTCATCCCCTTCTCCCCCTCTCACAAACACCCCATCCCTATTAAACACAATATCCCCGTCAGCTTTTTCTCCGGCACGGATATAGTCGCCATCGATATTAAAGACCACATCGCCCGTCTTTTTCTCGCCGGCACGTATCAGTTTGCCGTCGATATTAAATACAACGTCACCCGTAGCCTTTTCCCCCGCACGGATATAATTGCCGTCGATATTGAATACCGCATCGCCCGCAGTCGTCTTTCCTGCACGGATGAGATTGCCGTCAAGGTTAAAGACGATATTTTCCTTTTCCGCAGGCGGGGTTACCGGTGGTTCGGGTTCGGGAATGTAAGGGTCGTTCTTGTCGCCGCAGCCCGCAAATAATAAACAACAGACCAAAAATAAGCCCCCCAGCCCCCGTAGAGGAAATATGGAAGATATGTGAGTGAGTAGTTTCATGTAATTAGCGTTTAGCTGATAGCCGTTAGCTATTAGCATTTTTGTAATACAACTGTTTTTTAGCCAAAAGCTATTGGCTAAAGGCTAACAGCTTCCTCTTACAAATATAGACTGAATAATTTAACAAAAGTTTAAAACTCTCAAGGGAATTTTTCTTGTGAAGAGTTATTATCAATTTTCAAAAACTTTATCTATATCATAAAACATCTCTAACAACAAAGAAGATATGATAAACAGCATTCTACAAATCTTTCGCCAACAGGCGCAGCAACACAAGACCATCAGGGCCTTTTATTACAATCGCAACTACGAACTCGGCAGCGGTAAGGAAACCCATCCCCTGTTCTGGCTCGAAGACCCGCTGACGGGACGCAATCAGGACAATGTATTCACCAATTCCGTAAACTTCTCCATCCTGTTTCTCCCAACAACCGAGGAGTCGGTGCATCACCTGCAAAACCTGGCTTTCTCTATCGGGCTGAATATTATTGAACGGATAAAGAAAAATCCGGATTATGGTATCAGTATCCGTCCCGACTGGACATACACCACCCTGCGCGACTATTACGACAACAATGCCTGCGGCTGCCGTTTTTCGGTCAACTTCACCCAGATAAATATGCAGAATCTTTGCCTGATAGACGAACAGTTCGGTGCGGACAACCAGTTTGAGGACAAATCTCTTTTACCGGATCTCGATATGTTTCCGGCAAACAATTGTGAAGTATTTGTACAAAAGCTGCCCGATTTCGACATCAAAACCCGTAAATAATGGATACAGCGATTACAAAAGCCATGGAGGCCATCGCGGCCGATGTGTTAAAGCTGTCGCAAACAATACTGTCGGACAGGAATATAGGCACAAACACGAAAACAGGAAAGAACACTCTAAAAAACAGCGCATTGGAAGATAGTGTCAGAGTAGAGATCCGCAAGATGGGCGAATCGGTAGTGATAGAAACCCTGTTCGATAATTATATAAGCTACATCGAACAGGGACGGAAACCCCGTACAGGCAAACAACCTCCGATCGACGCTTTGCGCGACTGGGCTTTATCGCGGGGCATACCCACCGACAACAGTACATTGTTCCTTATCGGCAGGGCTATCTGGCGCGACGGTTACGAGGGACGTCCGGTGCTGGCAACGCTGGAGGAGGAAATAGAAAAGCAATGGGACGACAAATGGGCGGACATGCTTTTTGATACGATAATAGATGAGTTAAATAAATATTTTGAATAAAACAGTAAAAAACGGTAGAAAATGGAATATACAATAAATGAAACAGCAAAGATAGAGGGGCCGGAAATAGTTTCTTTAGCCGGGAATCCCAATTTTGTAGTATTCGAAAGTGTGATAGGGAAAGATACATCATTAAACAATAAAATCGATTTCAACTTACAGGTTTTAAGAGTAAAAGATATAGAGGAAAGTGAAACCGGATTTGAGTTTATCGACACATTATCAGGCACCTTACATAGATTCACAGGTACAGACGATAAGAGTAAAGTCAGCAATACCACATTTCATATAAACAGGGAAAGCGCTGCCATTACAACGGAAAACATAAGGAAATGCCTGTTTTCCGATTCTTTCTTCAAAGGAAATTTCCATATATCGATACCCCTTATCGTGAATGAAACCGGGATTGAAAACGGAACAACAATCAATATAGTCTCGAAAGGTTCCGGCAGGGCGTACACTTTAAAATCGTTCAAACCTGAAAACAGCAAATTTATAAGCATCAATGGAAATTACACCCAATCATACCACCCCGATTCCATCCTCAGAGACGACGAGAATTGCGAAATACAGCTCGACATCTACAAAGACATTGATATACTGCCTGGCATAAAGGATCATTCCAAAATGGGAACTTATGCCACTACCCTGTCCAAGTCTTACTTCGGGGAACCTTTGTGGTTCGATATGAATACAATGTGGCTCAATGCGAACTTATATTCGGACAAATTCCTCGAAGGAAAAGGCTGGTATGATACGGGCACAATGACTGATTACCGTTTTGTTGCCAAGCGTTTCAATGGAGTCGACACGGAAACATTCTATTATTCCGGTGTATTGTTTGCCATTACCGGATACGACCGCAATCTCGAAAATAATAATTTATCGGAATATGTTTACGATGTCAGTCAAAATAATGAGATAAAGCCGTTGACCCGGCAACCCGTGCTTACGCATATCAGGGGGCAAAAGCAATATTTCAATTTTATCCTCTCCGATTCCGGCCCCGAAAGCAACGACACACAGTGCAGGCTGGGAATACTATACAAAATCTATACACAAGCCGGCAGTTATCTGGGCTGTGAAATTTCGGATGTACAAAATAAAGATAAGTACAACGCCATAAATACCGCATGCCTCGATATAGACAACGTAGTATCGGACAAATACGCAAAAGCAGGCATCATAAGGGTGCATTTTTGCCGCGACGGGAAGGCTGTGAGTAAACCCATTACCTTTAGAATGCTCCCCGATTGCCTTTATAATGTAAATGATTTTGCATTTCTGAACTCGCTGGGCGGATGGTCTTCCTTCAATTTCGGCGGAATGGAACAGACCGATTTTAAATCGGAAACCACAACAATCCATCGCACCCAAACACCGGATTATACGATCAGCAGCCGTATAGAATCAGTATTCACTAAGGATGTAACCGAACAGTTCAGCGCCCAGACCTCACCGATAACACGTGAAGTAGCCGAATGGCTGAAAGAAATAAGTTCGTCGGCAGCTGTCTATGAACTGTCTACAAAGCGGTATGTAATAGTGGACGAACTGAATGTGAAGCACAATAGTAAGGATGATCTCTTTACCCTTCAAATGAAATATCATTATTCGGATTCGTATAATGCGAGGATAAAATAGGGCGATGAATCATGATGTTAATCGGTGGTGGAATTTAATGTTCTGTTTTTTTCACATAAGCGTTCTTTGTAACAACTTTCATCTTTCGGTTTAAGTTTGTCGCGCCCTGCCGGGCTTGTCCTCATTTTGGCATTGTCCAAAAGGGACACAAGCAATCTTTGATTGCGTGTAATAGAAAAAACAGAACATTAAATTAACATCATGATCCAATTCATTGAAGTTCTATCTCATAATCGATATTCATCTGTCCGATAAAATATTGGTCATGCGAAACGAGTAATATGGTTCCTTTATAATCTCTGATTGTGGAAGTAAGTATTTCTACATTTCGTATATCGATATTATTCGTGGGTTCGTCCAGTATAAATACATCCGGTGTATTGGCCGATACCATCAGGCAACTGAGAGCCAGCTTCATTTTTTCACCACCGCTAAGCAAGCCGCACTTTTTATCCCATGAGGAGTATGAAAAAAGAAACCGGTTGAGTATTGTCTTTATCTCATGTTCCTGTAGTCCCGTACTGAATTGCCTTATCTGTTCATAAACGCTGTGATCGTTATTGATAATGGAATATTCCTGGTCGAGATATACATAACTGAAATCAGCCGTTGTCAATATTCCGGCCTGTGGGGGCAATTGCCGTGTCAACAATTGTAGCAAAGTGGTCTTACCCGACCCGTTACTTCCTCTTAGCAATACCCTCTCACCGCTTTTTATCTGAAAATTCAATGGGTTTTTCCACAGGAGATCGGCTCCATAGCCAAAATTTACATCTTTCGCCGTAATCAGAATCTTTCCCGCATGCAACGCGGATGTACTGAAATCTGTTTTCATTGATTTCATATCAGGCAAGGATTTCCTGATATCGCCGATATTTTCCCTCAAAGAACCCATCTTCTGTTCGTGTGCATCTTTCTGCTTTGCAGTACTGTTTTCGGCCTTATTCCGGAGTGTATTGACTATAATACGGGCTATCCCTTTCTGTTGAATATCTTTCTTATTACGGGCATCCCGTTTCTGATTTCGCTCAGCAACTTCCTGTGCAATCTTACGGGCCCGGCGCAATTCTTTTTCCTGTTCTTCGAGCTTTGCCTGCAACGAATTCATTTCCTGTTCTTTTTGCATTTTATAAAACTCGTAATTTCCTGCATAATAAGCAATTCCATCTTTTCTCAATTCATAGATTTCGGGCAGCATGTTCAACAGCATCCTGTCATGGCTGATAATAAGCATTGTTTTACGAGATGAGGATATAAAATCGTACAATTTATCCCGGTAATGATAGTCAAGATGGTTTGTGGGTTCATCAAACAAGATAAGTCCCGGTTCATGTATCCCGATGCCTGCCAGAAAAAGTTTCGTTATCTCGCCTCCACTAAGGCTGTCGAGCGATGTTGAAAAATCTATATAGTCCAGTCCCCACAGAGACAGGGCTATCCGGGAACGTTCTTCTATATCCCAATCGTCATCAAGGATAGAAAAGTTTCGGGCTGAAGCATCACCATTGAGAATTGCATGCAATGCCCTTAATTTATCATCCATTCGCAAGGCCTGCGCTACAGTCACCCGGTTATATTGCCCGAAATGCTGAGGTATGTAATATGGATGTGAAGTACGGATCACTTTTCCTGATACGGGAAATAAATCCCCTTTCAATATATGCATCAGTGTAGATTTACCCGAACCGTTATCGCCTATCAAAGCTACTTTCTGGCCTTTGGTTATAGAGAAACTGATATCCTGAAAAAGTTCTTCTTTATCGGGATGTATATATGATAGTTGTTGTACCGAAATACACATAATACTTCTTAAATTTAAAATGTTAGTACTTGATTGGATTAAACACGAAATAAAGCTACCGGAGATGATAGCAGAAATCATATCCGTTTCTTCTGACGAATATAAATATTAAGCCTGTGTGCTTATATTCTTTTAATTACATATGCGGAAAGTATAGACTAAAACAGGCTAATGCGCTGTACTGTATAGTCAGTTAAACAATTGAGAAATAAACCTGTGTATGATATAAGATTTTTACATTCTCATCGGAGTAGTTTTATTGTTCGGATGTAAAATTAGTAAATGTAATTGATACAGGCAAGAATTTATAATCTTTTGTATCATCTCCGATATTCCATTATGAAAACTTTTAGCCAAAAATCTTTTATTTTAGCCAAAATATACTATCTTTGCACTCGCTAAAAAGCAAAAAGGATGGTCCGGTAGCTCAGCTGGATAGAGCAACAGCCTTCTAAGCTGTGGGTCGTGGGTTCGAATCCCGCTCGGATCACTAAGCGAACAGAACCTAACAGTCTGTTGAACGCCAAAAGAGATCAAAAGTCTTCTAAACTAATGTTTTAGAAGACTTTTTTTATAGCCCGATGTCAAAACCTATGACAAGTCGAGGCAGGAAAAAGACTACTAAAAGTCAGAATTAGCTACTGAATAACTACTACTATCCTTTTTTACAAATTTAGTAGTTGTTTTAGCAAAAAACTCTCATTTACTGCCGATTGTCGCAGAGTTGTCCTGTATTCTTCAATAACTAAACAAGTAATTTGTAATTTTAAAATTGAAGATTATGAGATCAACATTCAAGACACTTTTTTATCTGCGGAAGAATCAACCGAAGAAAGACAAAACCGTACCTATTATGGTTAAAATCTCAGTTAACGGGACATCCGTCCAATTCAACAGTAAGATAAGCGTAAATCCCGCAGTTTGGGATTCCAAAGCAGGAAAAGCCATCGGACGTACTAAGGAAATAATGGACATCAATGACTCTTTAGAGAATTTGAATGTATCTATCCGAAAATCGTACAATAAACAGTTGGACGAATATGATTATGCTCTTCCCGAGAAGATTAGAAACCAAGTCTTAGGGCTTGAAAAAGGGGCAAAAACATTAATCGAATTTATTGATTTGCATAATGAGCAGTATGCAAATAGAGTTGGTATCAATACCACCCGTACAACCTTTATTCGGTATCAGTTAGTCAAACAACGTATACAGGATTTTCTAAAATTGAAATATCATATATCCGATATTCCTTTACGAGATCTGACTCCTGTTGTATTAGAGAATTTCTATCTATATCTTCGCAAAGACTGTAATTGTGAAAATAACTCCTCGATGAAGACCATGCAACGCTTGCGTAAGATTGTTTATTTCGCTAAAAATATGGGCGAAACTATGGCAGACCCATTCCAAAGCTTTCGGGTACATTTCGAATCTGTCGATCGGGAGATTCTGACAGAAGAGGAGATTCACATGATATATAACAAAGAATTCATTACCGGAAGATTGGAACAGGTTAGGGATATTTTTATTTTTAGCTGCTTTACCGGACTCAGTTACATCGATATGGCTAACCTGGCAGATGAAGATATCAAAGAAGCCTTTGACGGAAATCTATGGATAATGACCAAACGCCAAAAAACAAACGTAAATTCAAATATTCGCTTGTTAGATATTCCTAAAGCTATATTAGAAAAATATAAGGGAAAGCAGAAAAACAGTAAATGTTTGCCCGTTGTTTCCAATCAAAAGATGAATGAATACTTAAAGGAAATTGCGACAATATGTGGAATCACAAAGACGGTTACCTGCCATGTTGGAAGGCACTCGTTCGCCACTTCAATCGCCCTGTCGAACGGAGTTCCGATAGAAAGCGTATCTAAAATGCTGGGGCATACCAGCATCCGAACGACTCAAATATATGCAAAAATAACAGACCGGAAGATCAGTAAGGATATGGATATGCTGGCTCAAAAAATGAACAGACGGCGAAGTAAATAAAAACAAAAGCCTAAATAGGCGATTTTTGAATTCGGAAAGCTTTTCACAAAATTATGTGGAAGGCTTTTCTTATTTTTGTTGAATAGATAAGTAGAATATATGCTCCGAGACTTTGCAGCCATAGATTTTGAAACAGCCAATCAGGAATTATCCAGCGTGTGTAGTGTTGGTATTGTTGTAGTACGCAATGGTATTATAACGGAACGCTTCTATAGTTTGATTCAACCCGAACCAAACTACTATTGTTATGGCAATAGTCAAGTTCATGGCTTAACAGTCCAAGATACCGACAATGCAAAGCTATTCTCGGAAGTCTGGCGAGAAGTTGAGCCACTTATCGTAAATCTACCTTTAGTGGCTCACAACAAAGGTTTTGATGAATCCTGTCTGAATGCAGTCTTTCGGACTTATCGGATGGATTATCCCAATTATGTATTCTATTGTACGTTGGCTGCATCACGTCACCAGTTGAAACATTTACCCAATCATCAACTACATACGGTTGCCGAAGATTGTGGCTATATTCTGACTGATCATCATAATGCTTTGGCTGATGCGGAAGCTTGTGCGGAGATAGCGTTGCAGTTATTATAAATTTCATTTTTATGGAAGAAAAACCAAGAATAATATTCATGTTCGAGAAAAAGCAGAACAATAACAAGCTTCCTTTTAACTTGAGAAAGAGATTATCCACCCGTATCGGGATGGACGATATTCACGAAATAACTTATCTGATTCAAAATAATAATAAGGAGAAACAAAAGCTATATAACTTCGCATTCGATGAAGATGATACCATAGCCACAAATGCGCTTTGGATAATGACCCATTTTTCACTCTATGAGAATGAATGGTTGTATCAAAAACAGAATGAAATGATTGACAGGGTATTAGTTGTCACGCATCCATCACAACAAAGATTATTGCTGCATTTACTATACAGGCAACCATTGGCAAACCCTCCCCGTGTCGATTTTCTTGATTATTGTTTAGATGAAATGCTTTCCCGGAAAGCTGCTCCCGGAACAACAACACTTTGCATGAAACTTGCTTATGAAATGTGCAGAACAATACCCGAATTACTGAAGGAATATTGTGCAGCATTGGATATTATGGAACCGAGTCTGCTTCCTCCATCTTTAAAAACTGCCCGAAGGAATATCATAAAAGCAATACAGAAAGGTAAAAGCCTACAAAACTGCTAATTACCTTTATTTAATGAACTTATTTTTTGTTCTAAGCTATATTCATCGATAATTAATACATCACGTGGCTTACTTCCCTGTGTAGGGCCTACAACACCCGCAACTTCAAGTTGATCCATTAGTCTTCCGGCTCTGTTATAACCTATTACAAATTTGCGTTGAATAAGAGAAGTCGAACCTTGTTGATGTACAACGATTAATCTGGCCGCTTCTTCAAACAAAGGGTCTCTCTCATTTAGATCAATACTCCCGAGGCTATAGTTATCGGAAGAACTAATGTATTCCGGCAATTCATAAGCATGTGAATATCCCTGTTGATCTGCAATGAAGCAAACAATCTCTCTGATTTCCTCTGTCGATACATACGGTACTTGTATCCGGGTTGTATTCATCTCATTACAATATAGAGCATCACCTCTACCCGATAGGTCTTCTGCTCCATTTTTATCAATTATTATCCTCGATTCTAGAGAGTCAGAAACTTTGAAGGCTATCTGTACAGGAAAATTAGCTTTTAGATCACCTGTAATAATATTTTTTGTAGGACGTTGAGTTGCTAAAATAATATGGATACCGGCTATATGTCCTTTTCCGGTTAGTTGTATTAATGATGATTCCGTTTCCTTACCCGAAATCATGGCTAAATCTGAATATTCGTCAATTACAACTACGATGTAAGGTAAAAAGCGATGGCCTTGAAGTGGATTCAATCTACGTATTTTAAACCTTTGGTTATACTCACGGATATTTTTTGTACCACTTTTAGATATGAGTTCATAGCGGTCATCCATCTCCTTGCACAGTGATTGTAGTGTTCGCACTACCTTGTAAGTCTCTGAAACAATAGCCTTTTCAGAATCAGGGAGTTTAGTCAGATAATGCTTTTCAATCTGAGAGTACAGATTAAACTCTATTATATGAGTATCAATTAGTACAAACTTGAGTTCTGCCGGATGCTTTTTGTATAGCAATGATATTATCATGTTGTTTAGCAAAACAGATTTTCCCTGTCCGGTAGCTCCGGCAATGGAAAATCCAGTGAGCGTTGCCCCCTCGTGCCAGTCTAAATTGACCCCATGTACCAAA
>NZ_JBHSGN010000169.1:0-107287 GCF_042654545.1 Dysgonomonas termitidis | reverse complement strand
TTTTTTCAGGGGTCAATTTAGATTTGGCACGAGGGGGCAACGCTCACTGGATTTTCCACATGTCAAGTACAACACCACCTATTCAATCTGGAAAAATCAGTTTTTGGACTAATTGGAAAAAATCGGGGAGTTTACGATTATTTTTTGATGGGGAATATATAGGAACATTTACACAATATTTTGAGAATGGATTTCCAAGTTGTGGACAAGAAGGGACTCTTACAGTAGAGTATAAACCCGGAACTTATAAATATGTTGCTGTTTCAGGTAGTAAAAGATACGAAGGAATGGTTACTATAACGGCAGGACAATGTTCTTTATATTGTTTAAAGAAATAATAGAAACTCGCCCTCTACTATGTTAGTAGAATTATGAAATAAATTAATATTAACCAAGTTCTTGCTGACCAACCTTAATCAGAAAGGAATGTTAGCAGCCATGTTAGCAAAATACTGAGCAGATAAAGACAATAGACTATACAGTGATATATCAGGTTAGTAATTAAGCAGTTATCTACTCAATCAGAACATTAGAGCTAAGTGTCAGAGTATCCTTCCAACCTGAGGGTCGCGGGTTTGAGCCCCGTCTTCCGCTCTGATGAAGAGACACTTACAGAAATGTGGGTGTCTTTTTTTGTTTGTAGCTAATATATACAACTCTGTATCAACCCTTTGCGTTGAGACCGACAAACACCCTGCAATATCTATCCTCATCCTCACGATAGCCCGATCCAGCCCATAAAGAAACAGACACATTCCGTACATAACTGTCCGAAAACGGACAATTTAAATATTATCAAAATATTGAAAATAAACACATTGACTTATTGGCATATTCATTGATAAATAAAATACGGAACACTAAATAATTTCAAAAATGGACAGGGAAATACCACTGAGTGTACAGCGAAAAGAAAGACAGAAACTAATACTCCGGTACGGAATTATTGCATTGGCAATAGTAATTGCGATTATTTTCCTGATGAATCTACTTGAAAGTACACTCTCCTACAAAAATATAACGATAGGAACCGTGGATAAAGGTACTATAGAGATAACAGTAAATGCCTCCGGTAAAGTAATTCCCCTAACTGAAGAGATTATAGTGACCCCTATCAACAGCCGGATACTCGAAGTATACAAAAACGCAGGGGATTCCGTACTTGCCGGTGAACCCATCCTGAAACTGGAACTGGCATCCGTCGAAACGGATTATAACCAGAAGCTGGATGAGAAAGAGATGAAAAAAAGCAAACTTATTCAGTCCCAGGTCGGCCTCGACAACAAGATATCCGAATTGCGGATGCAAATGCAGGTGAAAGAGATGAACCTTAAACAAATGCAGACAGAACTCAAAAACGAACAGTACCTCGACAGCATAGGAGCAAGTACAACAGATAAAGTACGGCAGGCAATATTAAACTATGAAGTAGCCAAACTCGAACTTCAGCAACTGAAGCAACAAATAGAGAATCAGAAAAAAAATGCCGACGCCGAGGTAAAAGTGCAACAACTCGAACTCAGCATATTCGAAAAATCACTGGCCGAAAGCGCACGCCTGCTCAAAGACGCCCGTATCCTATCTCCCCAGAAAGCAACCCTTACTTATGTAAACAATCAGATAGGTTCACAAGTGTCGGCAGGCACACAGATAGCGATTGTTTCCGATTTAAGCCACTTTAAGGTAGAAGCCGACATAGCGGACAGCTACGCCGAAAAACTGGCCACAGGAGCAAAAGCAATCATAAAAATCGGACAATTGCAATTGGAAGGAACCGTAGTCAACATTACGCCCTCTGTCAGGAATGGGGTTATCCAGTTCATCGTAATGCTGAAAGATGCAGGGAATTCACGCCTGCGAAGCGGACTGAAGACAGACGTATTTGTGTCGCATGGTATCCAGGAAGATGCCTTACGCATACCAAATGCCTCCTATTACATCGGAGCGGGAGAATATGAACTATGGGTAGTAAAAGACGGACAGGCGAAAACCCGTAAAGTGAAACTGGGAGAAAGCAGCTTCGAATATGTAGAAGTACTCAGCGGATTAAATCAGGGGGAACAGGTAATTGTCTCCGATATGAGCCAATATAAAGGTAAAAAATCAATAAAAATCAAATAACTTATAATTCATAAAACTATGTCAATCATCAATTTACAAGGCATAACAAAGATTTACCGCACAAAAGAAGTTGAGACTGTAGCATTGGAAAATGTAAATCTGGAAGTGCAAAAAGGAGAATTCCTGTCTGTAATGGGACCTTCGGGATGTGGAAAGAGTACAATGCTGAACATCATGGGACTGCTCGACGTACCCAGTGAGGGTAAAGTCCTTATCGGCAATACCGAAACTCACAATATGAAAGATAAAGAGATGGCTGAGTTCCGGAATAAAACTCTGGGTTTTGTATTTCAAAGTTTCCATCTGATAAACTCGCTCAATGTTCTCGATAATGTGGAACTCCCCCTTCTTTATCGCAAATCGGGAGAAAGCAGCCGGCGCGAAATGGCTAAAAAAGTACTGGAGAAAGTCGGCCTGTCGCACCGTATGAAACACTTTCCTTCACAACTATCAGGTGGACAATGCCAACGTGTAGCCATTGCCCGCGCTATTATCGGCGAGCCGCAGATCATACTTGCCGATGAGCCGACCGGAAACCTGGACAGTAAGATGGGTACCGATATCATGGAGCTTTTATTTGAACTGAATAACGAAGGCACAACAATAGTAATGGTGACGCATGACGAACATATCGCCAAAACCACAAAACGGATCATCCGCTTCTTTGATGGAAGAAGAGTAGAATAAACCATCATCCGACAATTGAAAACCACATATCATGTATAGTACCTATTTCAAACAAGCCATTGCGATGCTGAAACAGAACAAGTTTATCAGCACAATAACTATTGCGGGAACAGCACTGGCTATAATGATGATTATGGTTATCATAGTCAGCGAATCTATCAAGAATACAAGCATCGCTCCCGAAATAAACAGGGAGAGAACCATGTATATAAAATATGAAATCCAAAAGAGCAAAAATTCAGAGATGTGGGCCAGCAGCGCTGTCGATTATAAAATATACAAAGATTATCTGGCCGGGATGCCGGCCCCCGAATTAACAAGTGCAATCCAGGCAAGGATCGTATTCGTCACTGCTGAACATAAAAAAGAAAGACAGGAAACCACCTACAGGCTCACCGACTACAATTTTTGGAAGATAATGGCATTCACATTCATAGAAGGGAAACCTTTCACAAAGGAAGATCACGATTCGGGGCTCAAAAAGGCTATTATTTCGGAAAGTACCGCATATACACTTTTCGGCTATGAACCCGCTTTAGGAAAAACAATAGAAGCAAATTTCATCCCTTATACCGTAACAGGTATTGTAAAGGATGTATCCCCTGTCTTTACCTATGCACATGCGGATGTATATGTGCCATATACATCCCATAGCGGATTCGACCAGAGTTCGTGCACTATCCTGATACTTGCAAAAGACCGAAACGACTTCAATACCATTACGGAAGAAGTACGGGAAGCCGAACGAAAAGCCGATACGACAGATCCGGAATACAACCTAACCCTCATTGGCCCTTACGACCATAGAACCCAACTGATAAATACAAGTGCTCAGGAACCCGATATAAAGGCAGACAACCGGAAAACGGTATTCATATTTGTTATACTCCTGCTTATACCTGCCGTTAACCTGTCCGGTTTCAGCATGTCGCGCATCAAGAAACGTACTGAAGAAATAGGAATCAGAAAAGCATTCGGGGCAAAAAGATATATGATTCTATTTCAGGTATTATATGAAAACCTCATAACATCACTTATCGGGAGCGCTATAGGCCTCATATTATCCTATATCGTCGTAATATGGTTAAAAGACTGGTTGCTCGATCTAGAATCCGGCGATAGCATCCCGCTCGAAACCTTCGTCTCATTCCCTGTATTCCTGGCTGTTTCCGTTATTTTACTGTTGCTGAATATGTTATCGGCAGGCCTGCCGGCATACCGGGCTTCGAAAATAGCGATCGTAGACTCTATCAACCAAAATAACCGGTAACTTATCATGATACAACATATTTTTAAGATAATCTGGGTTGAACGCAAAGTAAATACATGGATATTACTGGAACTTATTTTAGTATTCTGCGTACTATGGTTCTGCGCCGACTATATGTATTACACCACAAAACGTTATTTCCAGCCCAAGGGGTTCGACATAGAGCATACATATCATATAACCATCGGCATGAAGAGACAGGGCTGGAACGACATAGATTCCGGCGACAGCATAAAAAAAGCTGGAATATATGATAATGCATGGACTATATATAACCGGATAAAACAGTATCCCCTGATAGAGACAGCAAGCCTCTCCTCAGCTGCATATCCCTATTCAGGAGCAAGCATGAGTAATTCGTACATGATCGATTCCACCACTATAGATATGCGCGTAAAAAGGGTTACGCCTGAATATTTCGGTGTATTCAAAATAAATATAATTAAGGGAAAGCCTTTTACAGAAGAAGATCTCGTAGGAGGAAACAACGTCATACTCAGTGGCGGTAATAATAACCTGTTCGGGAAAAAGACCGTTGAAGAAATGAAAACATTATATTTTGACAAAGAAAAATCGGATAGCAGTAAAGTAATTGGTATCGCAGACAGGGTAAAAATAAATGATTATGAAGATTATCAGTGTATTCAGTACAAACCTCTGAAAATAAATGAGGAAGATGTGATAATATTCAATGAGTTATGTGTACGTATAAAGCCGGAAGCCGACAAAGACTTTATCTCCCGTTTTTCTCAGGATATGCGAAACCAACTGGAAATAGGTCCTTTCTACCTTTCCGGCATCAAATCTATAGAAAAGGAACGTGAACTATTTATGAAACAGGCAGGATACACCAACAATTTCAAAAGTATATATTCTGTAACAGCCTTTCTTATCGTGAATATATTCCTGGGTGTACTCGGCACTTTCTGGTTCCGTGTGCAATCGCGCAGGAGCGAAATAGGATTGCGTATCGCGCTCGGAGCTTCGAAAAACAATGTAAAGAAAATGTTTATTGGAGAATCCATCCTACTCCTGTTTATCGCCAGCCTGGTCGCATCCATCATTTGTATCAATATATCAGCGGCAGATCTTTTAAAAAGCATAAACGTCCCGGTACCAAACAGAGGTGAAGAAGGTGCAGGCATTGCCCAACATTTCATCAATTATGGATTTACTTTTGCCTTCCTTGCCGCTATTGCCATTGTTGCCGTATGGTATCCCGCAAAGAAAGCATCGGATATACAACCGACGGAAGCACTGAGAGATGAATAAGAAACCAACATTAAAAAACAGAGGCCGTGTATAAAACCTATTTCAAACAAGCCGTTGCGATGCTGAAACAGAACAAGTTTATCAGCATAATAAGTATAGCAGGGACATCACTTGCCATTATGATGATAATGGTACTTATAGTCTCTGAGTCTATAAAGAATGTAAGTATTGCACCCGAACCCAATCGGGAGCGAACAATGTATATGCGTTACGAAATAAAGAAAGGTAAAGAAACTAAAAACACGAATATTAACTCAGCCATTAGTTACGAGATTTATAAAGGATATCTATCGGACTTGAAAGAGCCGGAATTAGTAAGCATACAATCTAACGGCTGGGATAAAAGTCAGATTTCCACTTCTGAAAATCAGATGGATAGGAAAGCTATGAATGTAAAGTCGACAGATGCCAATTTCTGGAAAATAATGTCTCTTTCTTTTATCGAAGGAAGTCCGTTTAGTGAAGAAGATTTCAAATCGGGACTGAAAAAAACCGTAATAACAGAAAGGACAGCAAAAGAACTATATGGGAATCAGAGAGCATTAGGTAAAACAATAAACATCGACTTCAAACCGTATATCATAGTAGGAATAGTAAAAGATATATCTCCCATATTCAAATTTGCCTATACTGATATTTATATTCCATACACTTCCAAAGGAGGATTTGAAAAAAATGGATTTGAGATTCTGCTTCTGGCCAAGAATAAAAAAGATTTTGAAGCTATTTCGGAAGAAATACGCACGGCAGAACGGAAATTCAATGTAACCGATAGTGAATGGAATCTTACCTTATTAGGCCCTTATAACCATTCTATTTATTTGCTAAATACCAATAACAATGAGCCGGATATAAAAGGGAATGCCCGAAAGAATATTTTTATATTTTCTATTTTACTATTGATTCCTGCTATCAATTTATCCAGTTTCAGCCTTTCCCGCATAAGAAAGAGAACAGAGGAAATAGGGGTAAGAAAAGCCTTCGGCGCAAAAAGATATGTAATTCTGTTTCAGGTACTATACGAAAACTTTATCACATCGCTTATCGGGGGCATCATCGGTCTTATCTTATCCTACATTATAGTAATATGGCTTAAACAATGGTTATTGGGGATAGATACCGATGGTACACTTCCTTTGGAAACACTGGTTTCCCTCCCTATATTCTTTGCCGTTTTTATCGTATGCATCCTTCTTAATCTGCTTTCGGCCGGAATACCTGCATACAAGGCATCCAAGATAAAAATAGTAGATTCTCTCAACCGAAACAACCTCTAATTATGATAAAGCATATTTCAAAAATCATCTGGACAGAACGCAAAATAAACGCATGGATATTACTGGAACTTATTCTTGTATTCTGCATATTGTGGTTTTGCACAGACTATCTGTATTTCACCACAAAACGCTATCTGGAACCCAAAGGATTCGATATTGAGCATACATACCGGATAGGCATAAGCATGAAAGAAGAGGGACAGGCGATTTCCGCATCCAACGATTCTATAAAAAAGCAGGAAATGCTCAATGATATATGGACTATCTACGACCGCATAAAGCGATATCCTGCAACAGAATATATAAGTTATTCACAGTCTGCGCATCCTTATTCAGGATCATGGTCAAGCAATTCTATTATGTGTGATTCTGTACAAGTATATACTCAATACAAAAGAATAACACCCGAATTTTTCGATGTATTTAAAATTAAAAGAATAGCGGGAACTTCTTTTGACTGGAACAATATAACATCGGGCAACCCCGTCATGATAAGTTCCGACAATACTAATATGTTTGGCAAAACACCTGTCGAAAAAATGGAGTATATACATTATGACGATAGAAACAAAGATAAAGTATTAGGAGTAGTAAATAAAACAAAAAGAAGTGATTATGAGTATTATAACACTATAATGTATACACCTATAACAAAGCAGCGCACATCCCTGATCGACTACCGCGAATTATGTATAAGAGTAAAACCAGCTGCCGACAAAAATTTTGAAGAGCAATTTACAAAAGATATGCGCGACCAGCTCGAAATCGGCCACTACTACTTATCATCGGTAACAGCACTCGAAAAAGATAAGGAAACATATATGCAATGGACCGGATACGCTAACAATTTTAAGAGCGTTTATTCCATCACAGCTTTTCTTATAATCAACATTTTCCTCGGAGTTATAGGTAGTTTCTGGTTCCGTGTGCAGTCCCGTCATAGCGAAATAGGACTACGCATAGCCCTTGGTTCATCAAAAGCAAATGTAAAGAAAATGTTTATAGGAGAGTCTATTCTTTTATTATTCATCGCCAGTCTTGTCGCATCCATCATTTGCGTCAATATATCTGCCGCAGATTTATTGAAAAGTATAAATGTTCCCATACCCGATAGAAGAGAAGAAGCTGTTAATATTGGTCAGTATTTTATCAACTATGGCATAACCTTTATTTTTCTGGCCATAATAACTATAGTAGCCGTTTGGTATCCTGCATGGAGGGCATCGAAAATACAACCGGCGATAGCACTGAAAGACGAATAAAAATACACGATTATGAAAAAAACTCTGTCTGCCATAGCAATTTCTCTTTGGTTCTCTGCCGGGCTGACCGCACAGGATACTATAACTATCAGCCTGACGGATGCCATTAACCGCAGTGTATCCAATTCGGTAGATGCAGTTGTGGCACGCAACCAATACAAATCCAGCTACTGGGGTTACCGTACCTATAAAGCCGAGTTGTTACCGGAAGTAACGCTTAACTCCACCCTACCCTATTATTCCAAGTCATATAATCAATTCCAGAATACGGATGGTACATACACCTATGTAAGCAACGATTACAGCCGCATAGACGGAGGACTTTCCATATCGCAGAATATTCCTCTCACAGGAGGTATCTTGTCCGTAGAAAGCAGCTTTGAGCGTTTACAACAATACGGAGAGGGAGGTTCTACCCGCTATATGGGCATACCGGCATCCGTTACACTGGAACAACCTATTTTCGGATTCAACCGTGTGAAGTGGCTCCAACGTATAGAACCCGTAAAATATAAGGAAGCACAGCAAAAGCTTATAGGTGATATGGAAGAAGTTTCCAATACGGCCATACAATACTATTTCAATCTGTTGCTGGGACAGATAAATATGGAAATAGCAGAGCAAAACCTGAAAAACTCGGAGAAACTCTATACGATTGCCGAAGCCAAACGAAAAATAGGACAGATCTCAGAAAACGATTTGTTACAGCTGAAAGTATCGTTGCTCAAGGCCGAATCGTATCTCACCGATGCCCAGGCTTCGCTCAATGCGCGTATGTTTCAGCTACGCTCATTTCTGAATTATGGGGAGTATCTTATACTAAAACCCATAATACCCGAATCACTGGCAGATAAATTACCGGTCCTTTCATATGCGCAGGTAATAGCTCTGGCCCGGGAAAACAATTCATTTACCCGGAATGTACAGAAAAGAATGCTCGAAGCCAACCGTGACGTAAGCCAGGCAAAGGCCGACCGCTGGAACGCAAAACTGTTTGTATCCTTCGGTATGTCGGGACAGGAAGATACATTCTCCCGTGCATTCAACAGCAACAACTGGCGAAACAATCAGATAGTAAATGTAGGCATAAAAATACCGATCCTCGACTGGGGAAAAGGAAAAGGGAAAGTAAAGATTGCCGAAGCGGAACGTGATGTAGAAAACTCACGCATAGAAAAAGAGCAAATGGACTTTAATCAGAATGTCTTCCTGCGGGTACAGAATTTCAACAGCCAGTCGAAGCAACTCGAACTGGCCAAAGAAACAGATAAAATAGCCCAGCAGCGTTACAATACATCCATCGAAGCATTCGTATTGGGAAAGATAGATGTATTGAACCTGAACGATTCGCAATCATCAAAAGACGAAGCGCGCAGGAATTATATAGAGCAGATGTATCAGCTATGGTCTTATTATTATCAGATAAGAAGTCTTACTTTATATGACTTCATCAGTGACAGAGAGATTTCGGTTGACTACGAAAGTGCTATCAATTGATTGTAATTGATATGAATATGCGAAAACTTTATCTATATATAGCTTTTAGCCGTTAGCTATTAGCTGATAGTTCTTTGAAGTATTTGGAAAAGTTACAAGTTACTTTGCCCAGCGGGCAGTTACGAGTAGACAAGAAGCGAGATACAAGTTGTTAACTGATGACTGTTTACTGTTCACTGAAAAAAGTGTTACTTTTGTTACCTTTTTCGATTCAATACACTGGAAATAACTATTTTTACTGATTATAAAAAGAAAATCTATGATATTAATCTGCGACGACGATGCTGCCATACGCTCCTCGCTTACCCTGGTACTTAACCGGGCCGGATATAAGACAGCAAATGCCGCTTCCCCGCAAGAAGCCATTGATTTTGTACGCACTACCCTGCCCGATCTTATCCTGATGGATATGAATTATACAAAAGGTACAAGTGGAGAAGAAGGGCTTACATTGCTTCGTCAGGTGAAAATATTCGCACCCGGTGTACCGGTAATATTGATTACGGCTTGGGGTTCTATTAACCTGGCTGTAAAGGGAATACAAGCAGGTGCATTTGATTTTGTAACTAAACCGTGGAATAATCCGGCTTTGCTGAATACCATACAAACCGCTATACAGCTGAAAGAAGAATCAGAGAAAGAAGTAGAAACCAGCAACGTTCCAACAATAAAGACTTTCCGGAGTGACAAAATCATAGGAAAATCGCCCCTTTTACAAAACGTGTTCAATACCATTTCACGTATAGCAAAAACCAATGCATCTGTACTGATAACAGGCGAGAGTGGGACAGGTAAAGAACTGATAGCCGAGGCAATACATGAAAACAGCAACCGTAGCAAAAACCCATTTGTAAAGGTCAATCTGGGAGGTATTTCCCAATCATTGTTCGAAAGCGAGATGTTCGGTCATAAGAAAGGAGCCTTTACAGATGCGCATTACGATAGGGTAGGGCGCTTCGAACTGGCGAATAAAGGAAGTATTTTTCTGGACGAAATAGGAGAACTCGATGCCGCCTGCCAGGTAAAACTGCTACGGGTATTACAGGACAAAACTTTCGAACCGTTAGGTGATAGCAGACAAAAACAGGTAGATATACGTGTTATAAGTGCAACAAACAGGAATCTGGCCGAAATGGTATCGAAAGGAACTTTCCGCGAAGACCTCTTTTACCGTATCAATTTAATTTCCATCCGCGTGCCTGCCCTCCGTGAACGTATAGAAGACATACCTTTACTGGTAAATCATTTTGCAAAAAGACAGGCAGAACTGAATGGACTGGATAATATAGAAATTTCATCCGATGCAATGAATTACCTTCAAAGGCTTCCATATCCGGGAAATATCCGGGAGCTGAAAAATCTGGTCGATCGTGTTATTCTTGTATCAGCCAAAGACCTGATTACTGATAAGGATTTTAAAGAACAATATACCGAAATACCAGTTTCTTCTGCCAGGTTACCCGATTCTGTTTATCCTCTGGAAGAACTGGAAAAAAACATGATACTGAAAGCAATAGAACTGTACGGAAACAATCATTCTAAAATAGCGATGGCACTGGGACTGACACGTCAGGCACTATACAGGCGCATGGAGAAATACGGTATAAGCAGCAACGAACAATAAGCTCATGAAATCGAAAATTCTTTTCTGGATATTGGTAATATTGGTATTTGGAGCTCTGCTTTCCATCGGGTTCCTTTTTTATAATACGAATATATATAAATTCATGATAATAGAGGGTATAGCCATTTTAGCTATTATCCTGTTTGTCATTCTATATTACCGGCTGATAAAACCATACCAGATAATCGCCGACGGGATGGAATTACTTAAAGAGCAGGATTTCTCGACACGTTTGCGCCTCATTTCCGATAGTGAAGCCAATAAACTGATTTCGGTCTTCAATAAAATGATGGATCAGCTGAAAGATGAACGGTTACAGGTAAGAGAAAAAAACCACTTTCTGGATCTGCTCATTCAGGCATCGCCGCAGGGAGTGATTATCCTTGATTTTGACGACCGTATTTCCGAAATCAACCCTTCGGGCCTGCGTCTACTCGATGTCAGGAGTATAAGCGAAGTAAAAGGGAAGAAACTTTCAGATTCGGGAATCGGCATAGGAAGCCAATTGGAGAAACTCAACGCCGACGAAGACGTAGTTATCAGGAGTTCGGGTATCACCCTATACCGCTGCATACGTTCTTCATTTATCGACAGGGGATTTTCCCATCCGTTTATCCTGATAGAAGAGCTTACACATGAATTACTGAAAATAGAAAAGAAATCGTACGAGAATATCATCCGCATGATGGCACATGAGGTAAATAATTCGGTAGGCGCCGTCAGTTCCACGCTGAATGTGATATCGGATATCTTACGGCAAAATGATAATAACGAACTTGCCGACGTACTTCCCGCTGTAGATGCATCGTTTGACAGATGCAGGCATTTGGGTTATTTTATCAGCAACTTTGCCGAAGTGGTCAAAATACCTGTACCCTCCATAGCCGATACCGACCTCAACGAACTGGCACGTTCGGTAGATGCACTTACACGGCTCGAATGTAAACACCGGAATATAGACCTTAAATTGGATTTAACGGAAGATAATAACATTATCCGCATAGATGGTATCCAATTTGAGCAAGTGCTCGTAAATGTGATTAAAAACGCTTATGAAGCTATAGGGGAGAATGGGGAGATACGAATATCCACGCGATCAAACCCTTTATCCATCGAAATAGCAAATAATGGTCCCGAAATAACCGATGATGTAAGACAAAAGCTTTTTACACCGTTTTTTACTACAAAATCGTCAGGGCAGGGAATAGGTTTGATGTTCGTGCGTGAGGTACTGATAAATCATAATTGCAAATTCGATCTGAAATCTCAGGATGGATGGACTAAATTTGATATTCACTTTCCTAAGAATAAAACACTCTAGCTATTTTGCATTTTATTAGAAAAATTTTATCTGTAAAATGAGTTGTCGGTAAAGAGTAGCCGGCTTATCGTTCTTTGAAATATTAGAAAATAACTATCTGTTCAAATATTTAAGGTCAGAAACGAAAAAAGAGTACACGGAGGCACTCTTTGATTACGGATATTTAAATTTATTTCTATGCCAGAAGTGTTTTCAATTTATCAGTGTCCGAAAAGTCAGATACAACCGCATAAGTATAATCTTTCAGATAATCGGCCGATAATGTAGTGGAAATTCCAATCACACGCATAAATGCATATGTAGCCGCTTTTATACCTGTAAAAGAATCTTCAAATACAGCGCATTCGGAAGACAAAACACCTAAGTTGTTCTTAGCTAAAACATATCCCATCGGATCGGGTTTTCCTTTCTTTATACTATCCGATGTAATAACAGTATCAAATGCATCCTCTAATGATAGTTGAGCAAGAGCAACCTTTACTTTACTTGCAGGGGAACTGGTTACCAAACCCACTTTATAGCCTTCTTTTTTGATATATTGAATAAAATCGAGTACACCCGGGATTATTATCTTCTTATAATCAATGGATTGCTCCATGTCGTAGCAAGACTGTCTTATAGCCTGTTTCTCTTCAGGACTGGAGATAGCAAAATAAAGTTCTATAATTGAATTTAAGGTCATTCCTTTTATTATATCAGGAAAGTTGTTTATTTTCAAATCATTATCTTGTGCTATTTTACTCCAAAACTTGTCGTAATCATGTTCTGTATCTACAACAACACCATCCAGACCGAACAGTACTGTCGTGATTTTATTTTTTTGAGCCATATATCAGGTATTAAAAACATTATATAAATAAATGATGTACAAAGTAAGCTAATTTTTTCTCTTTATTATTCATCCGACTTAACTAAATGAAGTATAGGATATCCTTTTCCTTCACCATCGTATTCATCCCGGCTTACTTCCTTAAAACCAAAGTGATAATAGAAATCCAAAGCCTGCTTATTCTGTTCATTGACATCCACATTTCTGGCATTCAGTTTATTTACGGCATAGTCGAGTAGTATCTTACCTATACCTGATCCACGGCTTTCATTATCTACAAATAACATTTCGATGCTATTGTCCGCCACTCCAAGAAATGCTTTAACGACACCCTTGTTATCTTTATATTTATATAACGACATATGCTCAAAATAAATGGGTATATGTTTTTTATAAAATTCAAAATCTTTATCTGACAGAAAATCATGAGTAGCTTTTACAGCGCTTTCCCATACAGCTATCAGTACCGGGTAATCTTTTTTGTCTGCTGGACTAATCATATCAGTGCTATTTTAATTAATCTATATTAATAACGTCTCCGTTTTCTAATTTATTTAATGCTATAATCTGCGAAAACTCCGGTAACAAGACTTTCTCATCTACTTTCACTATCAGCCTGATAGGCTTCTTCCCGAAATAGGAAGCCCATTGTGAATATGAACTTGGCGGCCCTGTTATATACGAGCATTTCGACAAAGCATATAAATCTTTAGGTCCTGACGAATCAGGTATTATAAAACAATCCAATTCCTTGAAATGCTTAATATCCAGTCTTTCATTCGAACACAGCAGGAATTTTATATTTTGTCCCTTATCATCAAATTGCTTTTTTATGTCCTTCATCACATGAAGATATTCTTCATCGGTATAATAATAAATACCATCGTTCCATTTGGCATAATCGCCACGACGAATGTGCACACCAATGACAATCCTATCATTAAGCTTTGAAAATAAGGCGTCTACCACATCTGTCACTTCACTGCTGAATGTGAATATCTTTCTTATTTCACCGGAATGTTTTATTACCAATTCTTCATTGCCCAGGCGGTTCGACCAGCCTTCTATCAGATTGAGCTTAAACAGCTTCGAAAAAATGTTAGGTTGCCCGTTCTGTATATATCCTCTCGCTTTCATGGATAAGAGGAATCTTTGGACAAGTTTCCGGGAAGCAAACCTGATATATTTATTACTATTCAGATTCTCAAAGTCTAACGAATACTTATCGAGATTTATCGCAAGAACTTTCTCTTTATATTCGAGTCCGTAAGCAATGGATGGTATCAAAGACCATATCCTGTTACATAACTGTCCGGGAGAATCATAGTTTATAATCATTTAACCTTCAGGTTACTTTACACATTAAATCTGAAATGCATTATATCCCCATCCTGAACAATGTATTCCTTACCTTCAACATTCATTTTCCCGGCTTCTTTTACAGCTGCTTCGGAACCCAGAGTAATAAAATCGTTATACTTAATTACCTCTGCACGGATAAAGCCTTTTTCAAAATCGGTATGTATCACGCCTGCACATTGAGGGGCTTTCCATCCTGCCGTAAATGTCCATGCACGTACCTCCTGAACTCCGGCAGTGAAATAGGTCTGCAGACCTAATAATTTATAAGCCGACTTAATCAAGCGAGCCACTCCGGATTCTTCCAATCCTATTTCGGACAGGAACATCTCACGTTCCTCATATGATTCGAATTCAGCTATTTCCGATTCTATCTTTGCAGCTACGATCAATATTTCAGCATCTTCTTCTTTCACCGATTCACGTACCTGCTCCACATATTTATTACCCGATACGGCACTGGCTTCGTCTACATTACAAACATACATCACAGGTTTGTATGTTAACAGGTAGATCTCTCTGGCTATCTTCTCGTCTTCCTTATTATCGAATTTGACGGTACGGGCAGACTTGCCCTGTTCCAATGCTTCTTTAAACTGTAACAAGATATCGTAAGCACGTTTAGCATCCTTATCACCTCCTGTTTTAGCCTGTTTTTCTACCTTTTGTATGCGGGATTGGATAGTTTCCAGATCTTTCAACTGTAGTTCTATATCTATAATTTCCTTATCGCGTACAGGATTTACACTGCCATCGACATGTGTAATATTATCATCGTCGAAGCAACGAAGAACATGCAATATGGCATCTGTTTCGCGAATATTGGCAAGGAACTTATTCCCTAATCCTTCTCCTTTGCTCGCACCTTTTACAAGGCCTGCTATATCCACTATTTCTACAGTGGTAGGTACTATACGGTTAGGTTTTACCAGTTCCGAAAGTTTATTCAACCTTTCATCAGGTACGGTAATAACACCCACATTCGGTTCGATAGTACAGAACGGGAAATTTGCCGATTGTGCCTTAGCATTCGACAAGCAATTGAAAAGAGTAGATTTTCCTACATTCGGAAGGCCTACTATACCACATTGTAATGCCATTATTCAGTTTTAAATTATTTTGGGTACAAAGTTACGATTTTTTTATTTATCGCTTTTAATATTGGTAATCTTAAACTTTATTACATAAAAAAGCCTCTTAATCTTATAATTAAAAGGCTCATTCATATTATATATCCAAACTATTTCAATACTTCATCTATCACTGCCTTTGCTGCTTTTTCCATTACAGCATAACCTTCTTTTGTGAGGTGTACACCATCGGTAGTGTATGCGGCGATCATAGCTCTGTTTTCATCTTTCAGAAGGCTATAATAATCTATATAAGCAAATCCGTTGGATGCGGCATATTCCCTGATACCGGCGTTCAATGCCGCAATTTTAAGAGGTACTTCCTTGATCTCTTTTCTCCACGGATATTCTCCTGCCGGAGTTACTGAGGACAGGATAACTTTTATACCGTTGGCATTAGCCAGCTCTGCCATCGACTTAATATTTCCGAGTGTAAAATCAGCATCGTAAGTCCCTGTATTTTCAGCTACATCATTTGTACCTATATTAATTACGACAGCCGCAGGTTTCAGGTTGATAACATCCTGACGGAAACGGGATAAAAGCTGCGGACTGGTCTGTCCGCTTATTCCCCGGCCTATATAATTGTTCTCCTTAAAGAAATCAGGACGTTGGCCAACCCATCCTTCAGTAATGGAATTACCTATAAATACCACCCGATGTTCACCTTTAGAGGGTGCAGGCAATTCGCTGTTAGCTTTAGCGTATTTTGCCATATTTATCAATTCATTAAATTTTTGGGCATTGGAAAACAGACAAAACATAGAAAAAAACGAAGCCATTAAAATAAGTTTCTTCATGATCAATTAAAGTTTTATAATTATAAGAATAGTAAAAAGGTCCGATATCTTAAAATCTGAAAGTATATCCTACACTATAAAATATATTGTCGCCATAAGGTGAATTTTTATCCTGCACTACATCATATTGTATCATGGCTATCATACCACCAAGACGCACACCTCCACCGATAAGGAACGAAGGTACAAATTTACTTTCACTGAATTCCATACCGTCATTATATTTTATATTCTGCCACATACGGCTCATTTCGGGCTGTATACTGATAACCAGATATTCAACAGGATAAAAACGTCCGAATACATCGAAACTCAGATAGCTGTTACTCCACTTATAATCGTAATGCTTATCTTTAAAATAAGTATATCCGAAACCTGCCCCCGCAGTAAGGTATCTGGAAAAATCATATCCTATCTGCGGTGAAATACCCACAACAGTATAGTCTCCAAACTGTAAACTGAAGTTACCACCCACAGATAATTTAGAAGGATCAAACTGTTGAGAAAATCCGGCAACCGTCATACTCGCCAGTAAGGAAAATAATAAAAATGCTCTTTTCATATCATTATCAATTTTGATTCAATATATCATCAATAGCTTTCTGTATCAGAGGTTCCATAACCGAATAGCCTTTTTCATTCGGATGCTGGCTATCGAAACTATAACCGTCTTTCATCCCTTTGTCTTCATCATTCACCATAGACGAATAATAATCCACATAGCTATAGCCGTTTTCTTCAGCATAAGTCTTTATTTCTATATTCAGATCTTTTATCTTCTGTGTAATATTCCTTATATGACCTTTCCATCCATATCCGCTCGAAGGCAGTACAGATGTCAGTATAACCTTTATCCCGTTTATTTGTGCTAGTTGCGCCATAGATTTGATATTATCCATAGTAAACACAGGATCGTATTCGCCCGTATTCTCGGCTATATCATTTATGCCTGCATTTATAACCACTATTTTAGGATTAAGTTCTATTACATCCCGACGGAAACGAAGCAAAAGCAGGGGACTGGTCTGCCCGCCAATGCCACGGCAGGTATAATTGTTGTCCTTAAAGAATTTATATCTCAGATGCACCCAGTTTTCAGTAATGGAATTACCTATAAATACCACCCGGTTTTCGCCTGGTTCGGGAGCTTCCAACTGACTGTTGGCCCAGGCGTAGGCATTCAATTTAAAAATATTACCGTTTTTCCTGTTTATGTAATAGTTTATACCTATATAAGCTAGTGTCGCAACATTCAATATTATAGACAAGACTAAAATAATTCTAAAAAATTTTCCTTTGTTCATATATTCTTGTTATATCCCTATTTTTTCAGGATTACGGAGTTATTATCAAATTATATTAATATTATTCTTTTTATTTAAACTTTAAAAAAAATCATGTTGGTTATTATAGGCTGTTAATTGTGTTCATTGTTTTTTCCTGAAAAACTTGTATATTTCATTATTAAAAATCTGTTTGCATAGGATTGTGTCTTATTAACAACTATAAAAGTAGACAAATTATTTGTATATAGCGTATTGTGAACTTTATTAAAACAATGTTGATAACTATATTTGTTGAAAAATAACTTATTTCAGTTTTGTTCATCTCTGTTGATAATCCTTTGAAATATGATACAATAAATTGATGTGATTTTTAATTGTTGTTTGCGACTTATTTTGTATATGATGTTTTGTTTTTATAAACCATGATTTTTATTTGAAAAATATATTAACAGTTTTCAACAGGTTATGAACATACTATCAATAATTGTAAATTTTAATGATTTATAGATTTTAAATAGCATATTACCAGATAAATATATAATTTTGTTACCTGTTTAAATATAAAAGCTACGAGATGAAAGAGTTTTTTAAAAGTTTACTGGCCTCTATTTTAGGCTGTTCTATAGTATTAGGAATTTGTTTCCTTATATTTTTTATTGTTTTAGCTGCGTTGTCAGCTAAAGAAAGTTATGCATTGAAAGATAATACAGTGCTGGCGTTAAAACTTGAAGGTATATTATCCGAAAGGGTGGAAGAAGAGAATCCTTTATTGACTATGCTTAATCAAAATAGTGAAGCGCAAATAGGATTGGATGATATTATTTCGTCTATAAAAAAGGCAAAGGAAAATGATAAAATAAAAGGTATATATATAAATGCGGGTGCTTTTTCCGCGTCAAATGCTTCCCTGAAAGAAATCAGGGACCAATTGATAGATTTTAAGGAAAGCGGAAAATTTATTGTTGCTTATAGTGATGTATATACACAGGGCTGTTACTATCTTTCGTCTGTAGCTGATAAGTTAATAATGAATCCGGAAGGTCATCTCGACCTGCACGGGCTTTCAGCTTCCCCTACTTTTTACAAAGGCTTACTAGATAAAATAGGTATAGAAATGCAGATATTCAAAGTAGGTACATTTAAATCTGCGGTAGAACCGTTTATGCTCGATAAAATGAGTGATGCCAACCGTGAGCAGGTATCTTCTTATATAGGTGATATGTGGTCGACCATCACAAGTGAAATATCAGCTTCGAGAAATATCTCTGTGGAAAAATTAAATGTAATTACCGATTCACTTGCCCTTTTCAAAAAATCTGAAGTATGTGTGCAGGATGGCTTGGTGGATACACTTATGTATGAAACAGGAGTAAGGGAATATCTGAAAACATTGCTCACAGGAGTAGAAAAGGCTAAAGATGTGCGTCTGGCTTCGGTAAAAGATATGACTACCGTATCACCTGAAAACAAAAGCAAATCGAAAGATATCATAGCTGTATTGTATGCTGAAGGTTCCATAACCGATGGTTCGGGCACTGATGGAATTACAAGCAAACGCTTTGTAAAAGAACTGGAGAAACTGAAAGACAACGACAAGGTAAAAGCCGTTGTATTCCGTGTAAATTCTCCCGGAGGTAGCGCTTATGCTTCCGAGCAGATTTGGAAAGCTGTTACCGACCTGAAAGAGAAGAAACCTGTAGTAGTATCTATGGGAGACTATGCGGCTTCGGGAGGATACTATATATCTTGTAACGCTTCTAAGATCATAGCCCAGCCGAATACATTGACAGGTTCTATCGGTATATTCGGTATGTTCCCCAATGTAGAAGGCCTTACCAAGAAAGTAGGTCTTACATTCGATAATGTAAAAACAAATGGACATGCCGATTTCGGAGATATGACACGTCCGATGCGTAATGATGAAAAGGCAATACTTCAAAATTATATAGAGCGCGGATACGATTTATTCCTTACCCGTTGTTCGGATGGCCGTGGTATTGCTAAAAACGCCCTTGATTCTATTGCACAGGGTCGTGTATGGACAGGTAACCAGGCTGTAAAAATAGGTTTGGTAGACGAATTGGGAGGTATAGACAAAGCTATTGAAGAAGCAGCCAAACTGGCAAACCTCGAAGATTATTCTTTAAACAGTTTTCCTAAGAAAAGGGATTTCTTCGAATCCTTCCTTAGCGATCAGAAAGAAGAACTGACCACACGGGCCATGAAAGAATATCTTGGTAGTGATTATCAACTGTTCAAAACAATCAAGGAAATAAAAGAGCAAGACTTTATACAGGCACGCATGCCTTACGATATCAATATAAGATAAGCTCTTTTCAAGAATTTTAAAGAAAAATGATAAAAAATCAGCCTGTACATATCAACAAATGGTTGCTGCCGTTTTCATGGTTGTACAGGCTGATTGTATTCATACGCAACAAATTTTTCGACTGGGGAATACTCAAACATGAAGAATTTGATATCCCTGTTATCTGCATCGGTAATGTCACAGTAGGAGGAACGGGAAAAACTCCCCATACCGAATATCTTGTACGCTTGTTGCAGCAAAAATACAGGGTAGGGGTACTCAGCCGCGGATATAAACGAAAATCGAAAGGTTTTGTATTGGCTACGAACGATTCTGACAGCCGTGATCTGGGTGATGAATCGTTCCAGATAAAACAAAAATTTCCGAATGCTATAGTTGCCGTCGACGGCAACAGGAGAAGAGGTATTAAAGAAATGCTGGCATTGGAAAATCCTCCCGAAGTGATTTTGTTGGATGATGCTTTTCAGCACAGGTATGTAAAACCTTCTTATACCATTATTCTATCCGATTTCAACCGTCCTGTTTATGAAGATGAATTGCTTCCTGCCGGACGATTAAGAGAGCCTGCATCGGCTCTTGTAAATGCGAATATGATAATCGTAACAAAATGTCCCGATGATATGCAGCCAATCGATTACCGCATTATTTCGCACGATATAAATGCTTTTCCGTATCAGGGATTATATTTTACGCAATTTACCTATAAACAGTTACAGCCGGTATTTAAGGATTCTGCTGTCGAACAGCCGTTAGATATCCTGAAAGGCAAACATATCTTACTGACTACCGGAATAGCATCGCCAAAGATGATATTAAAGAAACTGGAGGAATATACAGATAAAGTAGATACCATAATTTATCCTGACCATTATAGTTTCAAAGCAAAAGATATCCAGCATATTATAAATAAATTTGCGGGTATACCGTCCGAAAATAAGATTATTCTGGTGACGGAAAAAGATGCTACCCGTCTTGTTTTGAACGAAAATACAGATGAAGAAATAAAAAGGCATATGTACTATTTGCCTATCGAGGTTACATTCTTGGATAAAGAGGACGATTTTAAAGAAAAAATATATAAACATGTTAGAGAAAATTCAGGAAACCGCAGGCTTTATAAAAAGTAGAGTGCAGACTATTCCTAATATCGCCATCATACTGGGTACAGGACTTGGTGAACTGGTACACGAGATAAGTGACAAAAAAGATATCCCATACGAAAACATACCAAATTTCCCTGTTTCCACAGTAGAAGGGCACAGTGGAAAACTTATTTTCGGGAAACTCGGAGGTAAAGATGTGATAGCCATGCAAGGCCGCTTTCATTACTACGAAGGCTATAACATGCAGGAAGTAACATTCCCTATCCGGGTATTTCAGGCGTTGGGCATCAAATACCTTTTTGTATCTAATGCGGCTGGTGGAATGAATGGCAGTTTCGATATAGGCGATATTATGCTTATCGACGATCATATCAATACTTTCCCCGAACATCCGCTGCGTGGGAAGAATTATAAGGAACTCGGCGTACGCTTCCCCGATATGAGCGATGCATACAACAAGGAACTTCGTTTATTAGCTATGCAGATAGCTAAGGAAAACAATATAAAGTTGCAACATGGGGTTTATGTAGGAACTCAGGGTCCGACATTCGAGACGCCGGCCGAATATAACTGGTTCCGCATTATAGGCGGCGATGCCGTAGGTATGTCCACAGTACCGGAGGTCATAGTAGCCAGTCATGCCAAAATGAAGGTACTGGCATTCTCTATAATCACCGATCTGGGTGTAATAGGGAAGATAGTGGAGGTAACACACGAAGATGTGCAGGAAGCCGCTAAAATAGCCCAGCCGAAGATGGCTTATATTATGCAGGAAGTAATAAAAAAGATAAATTAAAAAAATAACAGGGTGTTCGATCTGAACACCCTGTTATTTTTTATATAAGTTTACAGAATTCTATCAGAATTTATATCCTACACTGATATGCGCGCACCGGTTCTTTGTACTGGTGTCTTTAAATATTTTAGTTAAACCCTGGTCAGCACCGAGGCTAACGCTTATTTTATTTAAGAATTCAACACCCACAGCTCCTCCGATTCCAAAATCGAAGCGATTACTATCATCAGTAAAGATATCCTGATCTTTAATTTCTTTTGCATCCCATTTTATTTTTCCTCCTACGCCATAAGCCAGATATGGTCCTGCACGGAATATGAGTTTAGTACCGGGTACCAGATCCAGTTTATATCCCGCATGTATAGGCAATTGGAGATACATAGCATTATATGTAGCCTTGGATATAGATCCGGAAGCATCGGCAATATTAATTTTGCTTTTGGCTCCTTTAGTTGTAAACTCCAGACCTGACATCAGGTAAAAGTTACTTGGCAATGCAAGCTCTGCAGTTAGCCCGATATTGAAACCCACCTTAACATTATCATCCATTTTTTGTATCTCCGATAAATTCATACCGGCTTTTACGCCAAAGGATACAGGGAGTTGTGCGAACATGCTTACACTACTTACCAGACCGATAAGTAACACAAAAGAACTTCTAATAATTCTCATAATATTAATTGATTTAATAAATAAATGTATGTTCTAAGAGGTTCTAAAATTAAATAAATAATTCTGTTTAACAAAAAAGATTAAAAAGAGTGCTTAGCAAGTATGGCTAAAGCGGAGTTTTGGTAATTATGCTCTAACCAAATATATTTGTGAACAGATCCGATTACTCATTTTCCTAAATACATCCATTCCGTAAATTAGCAAGATTGGAAAAGATAATAAAATGAATGGTGCATAATTTTGTATCGAAACATTTATAGACTATGGAACAGAAAACAATCACCAGAGAAGAATATGCCAAACGCATTAATGTGGTTATCGAGTATATCGGTAACAATCTGGATGAGGAAATGGATCTGAATAAACTCGCCGAAGTTTCAAACTTCTCCGTATATCATTTCCATCGTATATTCAGAGCGATTGTAGGCGAACCGATAGGGGCTTTTGTTGTAAGGATACGGGTCGAGACTGCAGCCCGGCTGTTGAGGTACACAGAGCTTCCCGTACAGGATATTGCATACAATGTGGGGTATGCCACTCCTTCTTCGCTGACAAAGGTTTTCCGGCAGTTCTATAATATTTCACCTACAGATTATAGAAACAATAAAAGTTACACGATTATGAAACCATTACTAATTAATGAGAACCTGAACCTGAAAGCTCCGAAAATACGGGAAGTAGAATCTAAACAAGCCATTTATATCCGGCTATTCGGAGAGTATTCTTCCCTCGATTTTCCCGGTACATGGAAACGTCTCTGGCAGTTTGTAAAAGAGAACAAGCTGTTTTCGGCGGGAATAGAGCATGTTTGTTTTTATTATGACGACCCTAAAGTAACCGAATCGCATAAGCTACGAACAGATATATGCCTTGTAATGCATAAACCGGCTGTCCCAAAAGGTGAAATAGGTGTTAAAGAAATAGAGGGAGGGAAGTATGCCGTATTCCATTATCAGGGATCTTATGACCAGTTAGGCAGTATTTATGATACTATTTACGGGAAATGGATTCCGGAAGGTGGATATCAGGTACGGAATGCCCCTTTATTTGAGAAATATGTAAATAATCCGGAAAATACCGCACCTGATAAATTGAAAACAGAAATATATATTCCGGTGGAGTAAAGGAAAAAAGAGGCTGTCCCAAAAGTATTTTTTCATATTATTTTGTCATGTTGAACGGAGTGAAACATCTCGTATCCGGAGGGTCGGGATTCTTCGTTACACTCAGAAACAACGTTCGGCAGAGCGAAGCGGAGCCAATGACAAATAGGGTAACACTTTGATTGTGCAATTTTACTTTTGGGGCAGCCTCTTTTCTATCTTTAAAAATAGAATTACATAATTCCTTTTTCTCTCAGCTTTAATTGCCATTTCCAAGCTGAATCCATTGTATTTTCAATGTTTTCCTTGGCAGTCCATCCCAGAACTATATTTGCATGCTTAGGTTCAGCCCATATTTTTTCTATATCACCCTCGCGGCGTCCTACGATTTTATAGTTTAGCTTTACTCCCGATACTTTTTCAAATACATTGATAAGTTCCAGAACAGAAACTCCACGGCCTGTTCCCAGATTGAAAATTTCGACTTTCTCTTCCGATTTATTCTCCAGCATGCGATCGATAGCTATTACATGGGCTTTGGCAAGGTCTACCACATTGATAAAATCGCGGATACATGAACCGTCAGGAGTATTGTAATCGTCACCGAATACACTCATTTGCTCACGTACACCAATAGCTGTCTGCGTGATATAAGGAACAAGATTCTGAGGGACACCATTCGGTAATTCTCCTATTTCGGTAGAAGGGTGCGCGCCAATCGGATTGAAGTAGCGCAGGATGATACTTTTTATATCGGCTCCTGAACGTACAAAATCCTTGATTATTTCCTCGTTTATTTGTTTTGTATTTCCGTATGGCGATTCTGCCGGTTTTACAGGGGCAGTTTCATCTATCGGATTTACATCCGGTTCCCCGTATACAGTGCAAGACGATGAGAAAACGATATTCTTAACGCCAAACTGCGGCATCAGGTCGAGCAGGTTGATAAGGGAATTCAGGTTATTCCTGTAATAAAGCAATGGTTTTTGTACCGATTCACCTACAGCTTTGCTTGCGGCAAAATGTATAATTCCTTTGATGTCGGGATGAGCAGTGAATAGTTTTCTCAGTCCTTCGAGGTCGTTACAATCCAGCTTTTGGAAAACAGGCCTGATGCCTGTGATACGTTCGATTCCGTCGATGGAGTCGGCTGTCGAATTGGATAAGTCGTCGATTATAACAACCGAATACCCTGCATTTTGCAGTTCTACAACAGTATGTGAACCAATATATCCGGCTCCGCCTGTTACAAGTATTTTCCCTTTCATTTTTAGTGTGTTTTAATTAGGTGGTAAAGATACAAAATAGCAGATAAAGTAAAAAACGAAGAGAAGAAGTTTATCTAAAATAAACACCCCTGTACTATTTGTACAAGGGTATTTTATCAAGGAAGAAATCTTATAAGCCCATTCTGCTACTAAAGTTTTGTTAATATAATTGCAGTTCCTCCACTGGTTGCAAGTTCCAGGTTAAGAGTCGTACCGGAATTTACTTCGACCTCTTCAATTTCTATAGGGTATGGATTGGTTTTATATTCGGCATCTTTACCGTCTCTGAATATTTTAGCTTTGTATCTGGCTCCCTTATCCAAAAATGAGAGAGATAAGCTCAATTTACGGCTGTCGGCATTCGTAATAGCTCCTATATACCAGTTTTCGCTATCCCTGTCTTTACGGGCGATAGTTACATATTCACCTATCCTGGCATCCGGGATTACGGTTTTAGCCCAGTTTGTAGGGCAAGAAGTAATGAACTCAAAAGCCGGATTATTTTCATAGTTTTCTATATCGTCCGAAGCCATTTGCAGAGGGCTATATATCACAACGGATAGAGCAAGTTGTTTTGCCAGAGTGGTTTGCACGCGTGTATTTGGAAATACCGGATTGTTGAAATTGAATGTGCCCGGAGTAAAATCCATTGGACCAGCCAATCCCCTCGTAAATGGGATAATTGTAGTATGATCGGGAGGATTACCTCCATCTTTAGACCAGGCATCCCATTCCTGCCCCCTGACTCCTTCCTGAGTCATCAGGTTTGGCCATGTGCGTTGCAGGCCTGAAGGCATTACGGGTTCGTGGTTATCTATCATTATATGATATTTTGCGGCCGTTTCCAGCACTTTACGGTAGTGGCGTACTCCATACTGACTGCTATTTCTTTGTTTGCCATCCAGAAGGGGACTCACATATCCGGTTTTTACGACATCTACTCCATACTTTTGGTAAAGAGCAAAAGCACTGTCTAATTGTCTTTCATAGTTGAGTGTGGCTCCTCCGGTTTCGTGATGACCGATAAGCTTAACGTTTTTCATCGCTGCATATTTAGTTATTTCTTGTAAATCGAAATCGGAATATGCCTTTGTAAAGCTGAATTTATCACCCTCTTTAGTCCAGTTGTTCTGCCATCCGTCGTTCCATCCTTCAACCAGTACGCCGGAGAAATTGTGTTTGGCGGCGAAGTCAATGTATTTTTTTACATTCTTTGTAGTTGCTCCGTGTTTAGGACCTTGATACCAGGTGTATTTTTCCATGTGCATTCCCCACCATATACCGATATATCTTCCGGTTTTGATCCACGAGGTATCTGTTATCTTATTGGGTTCATTCAGGTTGAGCATCAGCCTTGAAAGAATAAGATCTCCCGGTTTGGCAGCGATGATAATTGTACGCCAAGGCGTTACTCCGGGAGCCTTCATAAATACTTTCTCCCCTGTCGCCCATGGGGTCAGGTCAGCCTTTAGTACAGATGTTTTACCTTTTGACAAGAGATTCATTGCCGCATAATCAGTAAGATTAGCTTCGTGAATTGTCACATATAGGCCTCCTTTTGTTTCCATGGTCAGAGGAGTGCAAACAGTATCCAGTTCGTTTGCCGGAGCTGTTGTATACAGGCCTTCATAATACTGTGTCTTATATGCAGGAATAGACCATGTTTTATAATTTTCTGCAAGAGCAAACTCGGTGAGTTCGTCCATGATGATAAAGTCTTTCAGGTTTTCCTGATCTGGAAATTCGTAACGGAACCCCACTCCGTCATCGAATGCACGGAATATGATAGAGAACCTACGTTTCAGACCATCAGCCTCTTCCACATTTACAGCCATCTGGTTGTACTTGTTTTCTACAGCCATTTCTTCTCCCCATGGCTGGTCCCATGTTTCGCTAAAAGATGATTGCTTTATATCGGTGATGGCAAGGTTTGCTGAAAAGCTGTTCTCTTTCAGCACAAAGCCGAGAAGGGACTTATTCAGAATTGCTTTACCATCTTTTTCTACAGAGTAATAGATCTTTCCGCCTTCTGCCGTTACAGATATAAATATACTACCATCAGGGGAAGTAACCGAAGATGGTACTTGAGAGGGAGTACATGCGATGAGGCATGAGAGCGCGAAGATCAATAAATATAATACATGTTTCATGATGTAGTTGTTATTATCTGTTTTTCAATTCATTTACTATCTGTTGAGCCTTAGTATCCTGCAATGATATATAGTAATAGAAAGCTTGCAGAAGCTCTTTTTCTATCTGGGTATTTCCTTTATATTTCTTTTTCAGGTTATAGTAATCAAGAATACTCTCCAGAACCTGTGTATTGTACGATATTCCCGAAAATATCTGGATTTCATTTAAGAACTTATAGCCGAATTCTTGAGTAGGTTCTATCATTGTTCCTTCTCCAAAATCGTTCCATGTAATAAGTTGCAGATAGCCTGTATTTTTATTTTTGGCCATTTGCAGCAGGCTATGGAGTAATGCTGCATCCTGATGATCTATTGTTGCCAGAACGGAATTTCCCCATCCGCCTTCTTTATAGAAATCTTTAAATCCCGGATAAGCGCCACCAAAGAATATATCGAAATTATCTTTTACAGCATATTTCGTTTCCATAGAGGTCGCGTCTACCCAGATGTATTCTCCCGCCGCATTCTTATTCGCCGTATTGCTGGCCAGACCTGAGTGGCCGTATAGGGTGACAAAGGCAGGCTTGTTTTTTAAGCTGCTGAATATATTTGTCCATTCGGCAGGTGTTTTGATTTGTTGAGGGCCGAAAACCATCAAGAAAGGTTTGCTGTCTATCTTTATATAGTTGGACTTGCCGAAGAAATTGCTTTCCAGATATTGCATATCGGCTTTAGCCTGTGTAATTTTTGCATTGCCTTCCAAATCATCTTTTAGTGTTTGGTCTTCATATACGATAGCAAACTTTAAACCTACTTTTTCCAATCCTTTTACAATAGCTTCCGTATTTGTTTTATTGGCTTTATAGTCATATTTATCACGGGTACCATACCAATCGATCAGAATACCATCGACTCCCGAATATTTCATTAGCAGAAGGTGATATTCGATTACGGCTTCATTGCTTGATGCATATGGACCTATCAGAGGATAATAGTGAGAGGCTATTTCTCTCTTGCCGCCGGCATCTGTTTTGTCGGGATTTTTATTGGCCATAGTCCAATGCTGTCCCCATGTTCCATTATTGGTTTCTTTTGTCTCGAACCAAGGCATGTAATGTACATACAAATTCATCGGATTTGTTTTTGTAGCGGATGCGGGCTCAAACTTTTCTATTTCGTTACCGTTTCCATTACCTTTATTTGCAGATTCGTCATCATTTCCGCAACTGATGAACAATATGAATAAAACGAAGGGTATAATCACTGAAATCCTTTTCATTTGTAAAAGTTTAATATTCATCCGATGATACTATATCACCGGATGAATTGGTTTGAAGGCTAGTTATAGCCCGGATTTTGCTTTAGCTTGTTGTTTTTCGCGATTTCCTGAGCAGGTATAGGAAATAGGCCGGTATGCTTGTCCGCACTATCAGCTGGTTTTTCCCACCATGCCCCGTAGTACGTTCCAAAACGGATATTATCTGTTCTGCGATGGTCTTCGAATACAAATTCTCTCCTCAGTTCCTGATCTATAAAATTAAGATCGATCGTTTCGGGAGTAGTAAGTCCTGCTCTTGAGCGTATTTGCTCGATGAAAGGACGTGCTGCCCCGGCATTACCCAAACGGATATTGGATTCTGCCTGCATCATAAGTACTTCAGCATAGCGCATAAGCACAAGGTCGTGGTCTCTTTCCCATGCTACTCCTTCTTTTACTTCATATTTGTTTAATCGCCCTCCTTCATTCTGTGGAGATTTGGTTATATCAGTAATCTCTTCTGTATATACCAATGGATTGCCTGAGGCCGGCATAATGATAGTAGATCCGGTTCTGAGATCGATCTGAGGTCCCATAAGAATGGATTTACGGCGAATGTCTGTTTCTTCAAAGGCAGAATATAGTCCCGGCTGAGCGCTGATCCCGTTTCCACACCACTGATAGTTTCCTGTTGCTGAAATAGCCCATTTTTGTTCATAATGAAATGTCATTGAATGGAGGAAATTACCGAGAGTACCCATTTTGTTATCATAAGGAATACTGAATATAATTTCTTTGGAAGTCTGATTCTCCGTCTTGAAACTTGTGAAATAATCAGGTTCTAATTGGCCCGAAATCTTACTGCATACAGTCAAACAGTCGTTCCAGCGTGCCTGGCCTATATATACTTCCGAATTCAGATACAATCTGGCCAATAACAGATTTGCTGCATTTTGGGTAAATCGTCCATAGCCTTCTGTTGGTAAATAATTTATATTACCAGTGAGTTCTTCTTCTATAAACTTGTAAACATCGGCTCTGGATGATGTCTCAGGTATATTCTCCACTATATAGGATATTTCGATAGGTACATTTCCATACCAGTCTAATAGTTTATAATAGTAATATGCGCGCAGACACTTCAGTTCGGCAAACAAAGGCTTGCTTGCTTCTTCATCTAGCCCCGATTGTTCTACCTGGTATATAATGGCATTGGTCGCAGCTATTCCGTTATAGGCATACTTCCACAATGCCCACAATTTGGGATTGTCCGGTTTCCATTGGTGACGCTGAATATCCAGATACATTCCCCCGTCGTACCAGTCATCGTTGGGAGTACGGGTTGGTATCACACATTCATCGGATGCCACCGATGGTACAAAAAACACAAATTCAGATGTCGGATAAAAATTCACTCCGTCCGAGGCTCCACCTCGCAAAGAAGAGTAAGCACGTCCAACTATTGTTTCTACTTCAGCCGGTGTTTTTCCGTAGTCACCGGAGCCGACTTTGTCATAAAGATCTTCCGATAAGTCGGTGCATGCACTTAGAAGCATGACTCCGCCTAGTATGGATATTATTGATTTCAATTTCATAGTTATTCAGAATTAGAAATGATTAAAATGATAGATTTATACCGAATGATATTGTCCTGGCTCGCGGATAATAATAGTTATCTCCGTCTCTGGATTCTCCGATAGATTTATCAATACCAGGACTCAGTAATCCGCTGTAATTGACTTCCGGGTCCATTCCGTCATATCTTGTCAGTGTAAACAGGTTCTCAGCAGTCGCATATACCCTGATTTTTGAGAACCAGTTGTTTTTCACAGGCAATGTATAACCAAGCGTAACACTTTGCAGGCGGAAGAAATCTCCCTTTTCGATCCAATAGTCTGAAAATATAGGCGAATCGGCAATTCCCTTGTTTAGCCATGCGTCAGGAATATTTGATCCGGGTAAGCGTCCCATACTGCTTATAACCATACCCTGAGCATTCAATATTTTTTGTCCGAACAATCCGTATCCGGCAATATTAAGATCGAAGTCACGATATCTGAAGTCCAACCCGAATCCCATAGTAAGTTTTGGCTGGGCATTACCCAGATCCTCATAGATAAGTTCTCCTTTCTCATCTTTATTCAGAATATATTTGCCATCTTCGTCGATTCCCAAACATTTTGGGCCCCAGAAAGTACCCACAGCATATCCTTCCCTCAATGTCTGGGTATAAACACCTGTCATACCTGTGAGGCCATGAAGATTTCCATAAGAAACGGCTTCTGTCTGATATTTATCGTTTGATAGCTTGGTTACTTTTTGTTTGTTATAGGCAAGTGTAAAATTTCCATTCCATGTAAAGTCTTTCGTATTTATAATGTTGGCCCCCAAAGTGAATTCGATCCCTTTATTCTCCAGGTCTCCCACGTTTGCCATCATCTCATGATAGAGGTATGGAGGCTGAGGAACAGGATAAGTATATAACAGGTCGGAAGTTTTCTTTATATATCCGTCGATTGTAACATTGAAGCGATTTAGAAAAGCAAAGTCTATACCGACGTTGGTTTGTGCCGTGGATTCCCATTTCAGGTCGGGATTGGCATTCTGAACAATGCCATACGATTGTTTCCAAGAATCGCTGGCCTGATCGTAATATGCTCCTCCACCTATCGTTCCCATCAGTGACAATGATTTGTAAGAGTCTATTCCATCCTGATTTCCGGTGATACCGAAACCTAGACGTAGCTTCAGATTGTCGAGCCATCCGCGGGTTCCTTCCATAAAGCTTTCTTCCGATATTCTCCATGCTGCTGAAACGGATGGGAAAGTACCCCATTTGTGATTGTCTCCAAAACGGGATGAACCGTCGCGGCGCACTGTTCCTGTGAACATATAACGATCAGACAATACATAGTTGACACGACCAAAAAAAGATATTAGCTTTGAAGTTCCCTTATATGAGGACGCGTCTCCTAATCCGAGTGTATTACCTGCTGCCAGATTATTGTAACCAAATATATCGGTATCGAATCCTCTTCTTTCGGCAGCAAAACCTTCATACATATTCTTCAGATATGAATATCCGCCCATCACATTCAATTTATGTATTCCGGCAAACTTTTTATCATATGTCAGGTAAGTCTCCGCCTGTGTATTGGTATAGTCGCCAAGCCTGCGCCTCCCATATCCTTTGTCGGCTATGCCGAAGAAAGCATATGATGGGGTATAGAAGCGTTCCTGATGTGAATTGTATTCGTAAGAAGCATTTACGGCGCCCTTCAATCCTTCTATAATCTCCAGTTCGGCTTTAGCGTAACCGAGCAAGCGTGTACGGGTCTGATCGTCTTTGCGATTGTTCAGTACTTCTACTGGGTTGTTATTGTTAGTACCTCCTATTTGAGTGTACTCTCCATTCTGCATTACCGGGAGAGTAGGATTCATATTATACGCCCTTTCATAAATGCGGATATCAACAGGGTTGTAGCTGTCTTTATTAGCATTGAGGCTCACTTCCAGTTTTAATCTGTTGTTCAGTCCATATTGGAAGGCAGATAAGCTACCGGCCAAACGGCTCAAAGCACTTGTTCTGATCACCCCCTGAGTATCCATATAGCTTAAAGAAGCTCTTACCCCACTTTGCTTACCTCCATTAGAAAAAGATAAATTATGTGAATGTGAAACAGCTGTGCGTTGAAGTTCTTTTTGCCAGTCTGTATCACCACCGTAGTCTACGGCCGATGTAACATTATTATCCCGAACATATTGCCTCCATTGGTTTGCCGATAATAAATCAAGATTCTTAGCAACACTGCTGATAGCTAAATAGCCATTATAATTCATTGAGAAATTGGAGGTTCCACGATTGGTTGTAACTATAATTACACCATTGGCTCCCCGCGAACCATATATGGCAGCCGCCGATGCATCTTTTAATACATCTATCGAAGCAATTTCGTTAGGTTGTATTGTATTCATATCAACGCCCGGAATGCCATCTACCACAATGAGTGGATTATTGCTTGCAGAGAGTGATGTTCCTCCGCGTAGACGCATGTTTGAACCCTGTGTAGGGTCTCCTGTAGCCTGCGAAACTGTAAGTCCTGCAACTTTACCCTGCAACAACTGTTCGGCCGATGTAATAACGCCCTTTTTCAAGTCTTCGGCCGAAACCGAAGTAATAGAGCCGGTAAGGTCCGATTTGCGCATTGTTCCATAACCTACACCTACCACTACTACAGCATCCAATGCAACCATATTCTCCTGTAGCTGTATGTTCATATCCGGAGTGGCTGCTTCTTTTAATGTATTATACCCTACATACGAAAACGTTAATATTTCACCGGCAGAGGCTTGTAATGTGAAGTTACCATCCTGGTCTGTAACTGTACCCAGAGCCGGGTTTGAAGGGACGATGCTTACTCCTATGAGTGGTTCTTTGTTCTGATCTACGACAGTACCCTTTACTGTTATCCGGTTTTGTGCGTATGCTGAGTTGATGAGACATACAACAGAGAGAATCATCAAGCATGCGTATTTTGAAAATCTTTTTAAATTCATCATCATATTATTTAATAAGGTTATCAACTTTTACTAATGGAATATCTCCTTCATAGATAGTCTTGCCGTTCTGATCTTTTACCAAAACATTGAGTTTGGATATATCCATTCCTTTAAACTCTTTGGCAACATTTATATATACGCGTTGCTGAGTCATTGCTCCTTCCATATCCCCTGTCAGGGTTTTGGTTCCGCCTTTGATAGTATATGAAAGCTTTTGGCCTCTGTCATTATTGTCACGGGTGATAATCAGAATGTCATTTATACTTATTTTCAATGGAAAGAAGTAGAAATTGGCGGGAGGGGGAACCGGTGTTCCGGGCGCTAGTATTTTCATATCCGGAGATGTTCCTGCCCAATCCGGAGCGGCATCATTGCCATTGTATTTAACAGCCAGAAAGACTATATTTTCCATTTCGTATTCTTCTGTAACACCGAAGTATGTTTGCGGCACTATATCTTTTTTATAAATGCCATTCCCCAAATGTTTGAACAGGGTTTTTTCACGAATCTCAGGTAACCATGCCTGGAATTGTTGCTGGGCATCCCAGTCGTTCAACCCTCCATGCATATGTACAGTGGAGGGCGCAGGATTAAATCCCTCAACCAGATTGGAATTGAAAAGAATAGATACAGTACTCCCCAGTTGGAAATCCGTTGGGCCGTAATCCATCATTTTACCACTTTCTACGAAATCTTTTACGTAGTCTGTTTTCGGGAGTTGCAGGGTTCCGGTAAGTTTTGTTGCATCTAAATCCCTTAGCAGAAAGTAAAAGGGCTCTTTATTATCAAAAAGTTCCTGAACAGTCATTCCGAAAAAAACAGTAGGAGTAAGGCTGATACTCCAGATTCTATTTCCTTCATATTTGATCGGAATAGGATTTCCCGTTGGGTTCTTAGGTGCCCATATCCATAAATAGAGGGCTTCCCCGTCATTGACCTGAGGTGCATTTCCGAAATCGAAGTACCATGTCACAGGTTCATCCATAGTGTATATTGATGGAACTGTCCACATTTTAGGATCTGCAATCGCTGTTTGAGCTTTAAGTGCCGTAAGAGAACAGAGTATGAATCCTAAAAATATATATATAAGTTTTTTCATAATATTTATTCTTCGTTAGATTGAATTGGGGTTGATAGTTTGTACTGATAAGAAACGAAAGAGACTCCGGCCGAACTACGGGTGAGTTTTAAGTCCATCTCAGCTTTTGATCCGGGTACCGAAACAATGCTTAACTGACCTGTCAGAGTCGTTTTATTAGCATCTGAGTAGAGATTGATAACCGGTGCAGAGCCGTTAGTATAAGGGAATGGTGAACTCATATCCCAATATCCATTGTTGGGGAATAGTTCGGGTGCGTTTCCGGATACCTTATACGATGTCGGCTGGTTGTTTGCATCGACATCGAACGAAATTCTGAAACTATTGAAATCGAATTGTTCAAACAAATTAATCTCATCAGGTTTAATCCCTGATACTTTTGCCGTTTCGTCAATTTCAGTAATTTCTGTTAACACCCAATTGCCTTTTACCTTTTCGTAGAGAGTGACAGGTTCTACAAAATGCCCATCGTCGGTATCGTTACACGCGGCAAACGAAAACATGACAGTCAGGAGAAGTAAAACAGCTAAATGCTTTAGTAAGACTTTCATAGGTACAAATTTTGGTTATTAAATAATGGAGTAATTAAATTTAAGTTCTGAGAAATACGTTTCTTAAAGGATATTAAAAAATATGTATCAATACAAATGTAGCTTAGCTGATCCGTAACAAAAATTATTCAATGAAATATATAATCATATTTCCAAAGATATTCTTGTTAAAGTTTTGTTTTATAGACTATTATAATTTTTGGCGTATAGAGAAAATATAACCTGAATATAAAAGAAAAAAAGAGTCTGCCGGACTCTTTTTAACATATATGGGCGAAGAACAACTTTATTGAGGAGTCGTCCGTACAGTTTTAATTTCCATTATTTTTTGCTCGAATTGTTCATTTGGTATAATGGATTTATTCTTGACTTTGGTTTTATAGGTATTTATTGTATTTACTGAATAATCCAGGAATTTTGCTATTCGTTCACTCTCGTTTATCCCCAGACGTATAAGGGCAAATATTCTGAGTTCGGGGGTTAGTTCCTTACCTGAGTCAATGACAATTATGTCTTCAGCTTTAAATAAACGATTATACTCTTCAATAAAATCGGGAAAAAGCCTTAAGAAAGTCTGATCGAACGATGAATACATATTTTCCCGTTCTTTTTTCAGGTCCGACTCCTTCAGATATGATTTGATATCATCATATTGCCGTGCCGTAATTTTACGGTTTATAGTTCTGTAAAGATTTTCGATCCGGTCTATATATTCAGATTTTCCATATAGTGATTGTACGATATATTCATCCTTTATTTCGTTTGCTTCCAACAGCTTGATGTTTGCGGATTTAAGGTTCTTATTTTGGGATTGGATGGTGTGCCTTGCCATCCGTAAGCGTTTTACCTGCTTATAGATAATAATTGTAGCTATTAATAGCAATACGAATAATAAAGATACCGTGACAGCAAATACGACAAGGCTATTTCTTTGTTTCTCAACCATTTCTATCCGTTCTTTCTCTATAATGGGCAAAATAGCACTTATTTGCATCTTTCTGTGGCGCGCATTGTAAAAATTCGCATCCTCCATGGCTATACGGATATATTTGTTGGCTCTGCCAACATCACCTGTTCCGTACAGTACACTTGCCAGATTTAATAAGGCAACACCTTCTTTCGTAGCAGATTTTATATCGCCTATGGATGCCTGCGACAGGTAATAGATGCCTCTGTCTATGTCTTTCATATCCCAGTACATATATCCGATACTGGATGTTGCAATGGCATATGTGTGATCGTCTAATTGCGGTGAATGTAACAGAGTCTGGAACGCGTCTATTGCAGCAGGAAAATTGCGCTGCTGCATACGTTTTAACCCCACGGTACCCCACATATCAGGCGACTCTACCGGAAGGTAGGTAATAGCTGAGTCACAGTATTGGAGTCCTTTTTTTATATAGTCGGTACTGAATGACACACCGTAACTATAATCGGCCATATCGTAATAAAGTCGGGCCATCAGGGAATAATAATTTTCTTTTACCTCAGGAGGAGCTTCTCTTATATCAATGGAATCCATTATATCTGAAGCTTCTTTGAACAGGCCGGACGAGAGATAACAAAAAGCGATATTCCTTTTGGCCAAAATAATACTGTTTTCATCTGAGATCCTGTTTGCTATATCAAGGGTTTTTTTTGCGTACACAAATGCCGAATCGTATTTATATGATTTATATTCATCAAATAATGAATTATACACGTTCAGTTTCTCTGCATCCTTGCTCGCGAATCCTATTTTTTCCATTAAAAGGCGTATTCTTGATTCTCTAAGCTGAACATAATATTCTTTATTCTCAATATATTTATCTAACTCTTCTACAGATCGTTTTACATCATCAGATTCAGAAGCTGTAGAATAGGATATAGATATACTGAAAAAAATAAGAAAAAAGAGATGTTTTTTCATAATAGAAGGTTCATAACTGATCTACATTGATATGAGTGCTATTTACAAAAATAATGTTTTTTCTGATAAATAAATATTATCAAAGAGATTCATATTTAGAAGTTTTCTATTCGCTACATAATTTAGTACAGGTCTTCCTCCTGGATAAAGGCTTGTTCCGCAGGTTATAAGCCAATTTGATTGAGTTAAGCTGCTATTCGGTTCTAATAGTTACAGTGTCAGGATGAAGGATTGCATCGTCAGCAGCCTTTTGGGCTATTGATATTTCGGATTCCGATAATGATGTAGGAGCAAATGAGTTTCCTACGACACTGTGTCCTGTTAGCTTTTCATACCATGCACATGCGGCAATATAACGTCCTGTTATAAGGCTAAGGTGATGCCCGTCTCTACAAAGAGTATCTCCTAAGCCTGACGAGCGTGCATTCTGAATAGCAGTGCCGGATGGAATGATAATATTTATATTTACTGCTTTTGCCGCTTGGTTAACTGCTTCTACAATAGCTGTGTACATCTGATACTGGTCATTGTTATAATTGGCGAATCCTTTGTTTACCGTATTTTGAGCATAAGCCCATGTCAGATGGAGCATATATTTTGTATCCGGGTTTATAACCCTGGCTTTTACATAATCGTATAAATTAAGTAAATAAGGGAAATAGGTGTCATACACCCCGGAATTGGGACTTACTTGCTGGAATGAAATATAGTCCCACGGTTCGCTTGGGATAATTTGAGATAATTGGGCGCCGGGTGTAACTGTTTTTATTCCATCTGCTTCTATTTTCCGGTACGAATAAACAGCAAGATCGTTTTCTGCATTATTCCAATGTTTTTCAAGTGAACACCCTCCAATGAGCATATTCCCTATTATGAAAGTCACCCCATCAGCTTTTCCCAGGTCGTAAAGATAATTTTCGACGGCGTCTTCCGAGAAACTGTTGCCAATAGCCAGAACACGTATTGTGTCATTTGACGCAACAATTGAGGAAATATAAATAAATAAAGCAATAGATAATAAGAAAATCTTCCTTTGCATAATGTAATAATATATAAATTATAATTGGTAATTCATCAGATATAAGCACATCTATAGAAGAGGGAAATGGTATAGTATTCACCAATGTAATCTAGCTTCCGGAATAGCCATGTCTATTATATCGGTCTCAGGCTGATAATCAGTCAAACATTGGCATATGTAAAACCTTTCAATATTATTCTTTGTTCAAACCGTAGTTTTATACTCTTCACTCGATAACAATATTGAAATTTGTATATCTTTGCAATTTTACGGCTTCAAATATACGAAAAAGAATTACATACAAGCCTTAATAGTAATTCGAATGAAAAACAAATTGTTATAGCACAGATAACAAGCAATATAACGTGATTATGTCTTCCCCAAAAACAACTATAAAAGAAATTGCCAGTTCGTTGGGGCTTTCTATTGCGACGGTTTCCAGAGCCCTCAACGATAGTTGTGAAATCCATCCGGAAACAAGAAGGCGAGTATTGGCCAAAGCTCAGGAATTACGTTATAAGCCCAATATTCAGGCTCGGAATCTCCTGAAAAGAAGGAATAATATGATTGGCATTGTTGTTCCCGAATTCATTACATTTTTTTTTCCTGAGATAATCATTGGGATACAAGAGGTTGTTAATAAGCAAGGCTATCAGGCTTTGATCTGTCAATCGAATGAGTCCTCGTCATTAGAACGTAAAAATGTAGAAATGCTTGAGGACAGTATGGTCGAAGGTTTAATTGTATCAGTTACTAAAGATTCTCAAAATATAGATTTGTATGAACGTCTGATACAAGAAAGAACGCCCATAGTATTTGTAAATCGTGTATTACCTCAATTGCAAGCAGATCAAATTGTTATTGACGATCGGAAATGGGCGTTTAAAATGGTAGAACATCTGATTAAATGCGGATACAAACAAATTGCCCATTTAGCGGGGAATCCCGATCTATCTGTTTCGAAAGAACGTTTGCAAGGTTATCTCGACGCATTGGCTACTTATAATATTCCAATACAAGAACAATTCATTATGCATGTTGGTGTGCAGCAGGATAGGGCAAAAAGTGGAATTGATTACCTGATGGTTTTAAAAGAAAAACCGGATGCTATCTTCGCCGTAAATGATCCGATAGCAATAGGTTGTATCCTCGAATTGAGAAAACGGGGACTCAATGTACCTAAAGATATTGCTGTAGCAGGATTTTCAGAGTCTCCTATTGGGAAAATCATGGAATTAACCAGTGTTTCCCAACCCACATTCGAGATAGGCAGAATAGCTGCGGAAAGGCTTCTGAAACAAATAGAGAATTACAATACCCTTAAAGAAACCATCGTTCTGGATGCAAAACTAAACATCCGGAACTCTACGCTTCCTCAAAGTAAAAGAGGGCATTAAGATATTCCAATATGTGATAATTGTTGTAAAATGGGCTGTCCCACATACATCTTGCTGAAATTTACCGCCTATAGTTTCCAATTATCTAACAACACTTCTATTCCCCTTCATTGCAGGAGATTGAATATTCTATTTCGGAAACGTTTCCGGAGTTTTTGGAAATAGTGGAATACTGCATATCTTTTTGTGCATACATTTGTTATACCAAGGTTCCTGACAAGTTGTAATACAATAAAAACACCATCTATGAGTATATTAGATATTCTAACAATCGTCCTACTTACTATTGGGGTTCTATGTGCAGGCTTAGCCTTTTCGAAAAGAGGAAAGAACATGACTTCTTTCTTTGCTGCCGGAGGTGCTGTGCCGTGGCAGATGAGCGGTTTATCCTTATTCATGGGCTTTCATTCTGCCGGAACATTTGTGGTTTGGGGATCTGTAGCATACTTGTACGGATGGGTTTCAATAACCATCCAATGGACTATGGCTATTGCAGGCTTGCTGGTAGGCTGCTTGATCGCTCCGAGATGGCACCGGACAGGAGCTCTTACTGTAGCAGAATACATAAATAAACGCTTAGGTGTATTCACTCAGAAAATATATACTTATTTATTTTTATTTATTTCATTATTCCTCACAGCGTCATTTCTTTATCCTGTAGCAAAAATCGTAGAAGTATCCACAGGATTTGACCTAAACTTATGTATTGTACTGCTGGGTATTTTCTGCATCCTGTATGTTTCTGTCGGCGGCTTATGGGCAGTCGTTTCCACCGATATATTGCAATGTATTATTCTCACTGCCGCACTAATCATTGTCATACCTTTATCGATAGAACGGGTTGATGGAATTACCAATTTCATCACTCAGGCTTCTGCATCTTTTTTCGATTTGACCAATGCTGAATATACTCTCACTTTTATTATTGCTTTTGGTATATATAATACGATTTTCCTTGGCGGGAATTGGGCCTATGTACAGCGTTATACATGTGTCAGGTCAGAAGCGGACTCACGAAAGGTAGGCTGGCTCTTTGCCGCTTTGTATGTTGTAAATCCAATATTGTGGATGCTTCCTCCAATGCTATACCATGTATGTAATTCATCTCTGGGTATCCTTGAGTCTGAAGGAGCTTATCTGATGATGTGCATGGAAGTCCTACCTAAAGGCATATTAGGATTAATGATGGGTGGCATGATTTTCGCGACTACAAGTGCCATGAATTCCAAATTGAATATTGCGTCAGGAGTTATAACCAACGATATATTCAAAAGATTACGGCCCGAAAGTTCCGATAAGACATTAATGTTAAGTGCCCGGTTATCGACAATAGCCTTTGGTATTGCCAGTGTTTTTCTGGCACTCATGATCCCGCATATGGGCGGAGTCGTAAATGTAGTGATAAGTCTCGCTGCACTTACGGGTGTTCCCCTTTACCTGCCTGTAGTGTGGACCCTGTTTTCAAAAAGGCAAACATCCTATTCGGTGCTTACTGCTATGTTTCTAAGTCTGTTTATTAATGGATATTTCAAATTCATAAACCCTGTATTATTCAACTTTTCATTGAACAGAACCGAAGAGATGGTCCTGGGTGTAGCTTTCCCGATAATTTGTATGACTGTTTTTGAAATTTACTTTTTAATAAGGGGGCAGATCTCCGGCATGTATATTTCTTACAAGATATGGGAAGATGGCAATCAGGAAAAACGCAACCAAATATCGGATCAGAATATACTCGAAGCCAAAAAGGAAAATAAATATAGTCTGCGGATTATTGGCTATGGTGTAGTATTTATCGGACTTGCAATTTTTGTCTTGGGGCTATTGTCTCCTTTCTATAAAATATTTGTGGCAGGTACGGGTACGGCTTTCATATTATTAGGATTAGCGTTAGTGAAAAGGAATTCATTAAAATCAGTTGTAGAAGGTTGAAAATTATATGATAGAGAAAGAATTCAGTAAAAACGGCAGATTATTTAAGGACGTAATCTTTGACACAGATTTAGTTATAGTTGGAGCCGGTATGTCAGGAATTTGCGCAGCTATAACAGCCGCCCGCGCCGGCATAAAAGTAATACTATTACAGGACCGGCCTGTAGTAGGTGGCAATGCATCAAGTGAAGTCCGGCTTTGGGTTCTGGGAGCTACCTCGCATATGGGTAATAACAATCGTTGGTCGAGGGAAGGAGGAGTAATAGATGAAATATTGGTTGAAAACCTCTACAAAAATAAAGAAGGGAATCCTATTATTTTCGATACAATACTATTAGATAAAATCAAGCAGGAAAAAAATATAACATTACTGCTCAATACAGTGGTATATGATCTGGAAAAATCAGAAGCGAATATAATAAAGAAAATATTTGGATTTAATTCTCAGAATGAGACGAAATATACAATAACAGCTCCATTGTTTTGCGATGCTTCAGGCGATGGAGTGCTGGGCTATATGTCTGGTGCCAGGTATCGTATAGGCGCAGAAGACAGGTTGAAGTATGGAGAACGGTTTGCCCCCGATATTACTAAATATGGAGAACTGCTGGGACATTCTATATATTTTTATAGTAAAGATGCCGGGTCTCCTGTAAAATACATAGCGCCGTCTTATGCCCTGAAAGATATTACGAAGATCCCGCGTTTCGGGAATATAAATACAGGCGAACACGGATGCAAATTCTGGTGGTTGGAGTATGGAGGGAGGAAAGACACGATTCACGATACAGAAGAAATTAAGTGGGAACTATGGAGCATCGTATATGGAGTGTGGAACTATATTAAAAATTCCGGAAATTTTAAGAATGTAGAAAATCTCACATTAGAGTGGGTCGGTGTAATTCCCGGAAAACGAGAGAGTAGAAGATTCGATGGTTTATATACATTGACACAACAAGATATCATTGAACAGCGACACCATAAGGATGCTATAGCTTATGGTGGTTGGGCAATAGACTTACATCCTGCGGATGGAGTCTATAGCGGGGAAAGCGGTTGCACACAATATCATTCCAAAGGTATTTATGAAATGCCATACAGATGCTTTATCAGCAAAGATATAGAAAACCTGTTTTTCGCGGGGCGTATCATTAGTACCTCGCATGTTGCGCACGGGTCATCGCGAGTGATGGCTACTTCTGCATTTGGAGCACAGGCTGTAGGAATGGCCGCTGCTCAATGTATAAAAGAGAGATTATTACCTGCGGATATTCTCCAAGAGCAAAAATTGAAGGTTTTGCAGCAAGCGCTTAATCTGGCTGGTCAGCACATTCCGCGTATTCCAATAGACCGTTCCCGAAACTTAGTGGATTCTGCATATATTGAAGCCTCCAGCAACCTTGTTTTGAGGCAGATCCCTTTTGATGGATCATGGTATCAACTCGATTTCTCCGCAGCGCAAATGTTACCTCTAAATCCGTCTATTAATTATGAGTTTGAAGTGCAATTGGATGTACTACAGCCGACTTCACTCAACGTAGAATTAAGATATGCCGAAAAAGCGGGAAATTACACGCCTGATTGTATTGCCGAAAAATGGGAATATTCGTTACAACCCGGAATACAGCGATTAAAAATTTCTTCTAAAGCATTTCTTCTTACACAACAATATGCATTTATTACGTTTATTAAGAATGAATCTGTAAAAATTAGGACAAGTACGAAGCGTTATACAGGTTTACTCAGTGTCTTTAATAAATTTAATATTGCAGTAAACAATCATGGTAAACAAGAACCTCCTCTAAATTCGGGGATTGACGCTTTTGAATTCTGGTGTCCTGAAAGGCGTCCCGAAGGGCACAATATAGCAATGAATATTCAGCCTGCAATTACCGCTTTCGATCCGGCGAATGTAACAAACGGATTTACTCGTCCGACTATGACATCAAATGCATGGGTTGCAGCCTTAGAAGATGAATATCCTGAATTGAAATTTTGTTGGCCTGCCCAACAAACCGTGAAACGGGTGAGATTATATTTCGATACAGATTTTGATCATCCGATGGAGTCTGTACAAATGGGACATCCCGAAAGCCGAATCCCTTTCTGTATAAGAAATTTTAAATTACTGAATGAGAAAAGGGAACTTATTGCCGAAGTAATTGATAATTATCAGACAATATGCAGTATCAACTTCTCCGAACCAATGAAACTAAATGAGATTGTTTTACAGATGGAAAAAGCAGAAAACAACATTCCTTGTTCTTTGTTTCAGATATATATAGAGAAGGGTATCAGCTAGACCGCATATTATTAGCCGGAAAATACTGACCGTTCTTCATACAAAATACTTATATACAGTGTATAAGTAATTAACCATATCTGATACAAGCTGATTTGTCTTTAATAATTTAGATAATTTTAACAAATATATCTGTTATGATTAGGATCAAAAATTGCATTTAGATTAGACAGCCATGAATGAAAAAGAAAAATTGCTATTGCTTTCACAGGGAAGTAACGAGGCATTTGAACACATGTATTACCTTTATAGTGGAAAGTTATATAACTTTATAATGAAATTGACACAAGGGAATAATCATGTGGCAGAAGAATTGGTACAACGTACTTTTATTAAAATATGGGAGCAGCAAGAAAAAGTGGATCCCGAAAAGTCGTTTTTGTCTTTCTTATGCACCATAGCAAAAAACCTTTTGCTCAACGACTATGAACATGAAGCCGTCCGGTTTATATATGCCGAATATATAAGGAAAAGTGAAAATCTACGCTATGATAATGTTACAGAGAAAGATATTGACCGCAAATTGTTGGAGGACCTGATAGATCAACTCACAGAAGATCTACCACCCAGACGAAAAGAGATTTTTGTTTTGAGCCGCAAGTATGGTTATTCAAATAAATCCATTGCCCGGAAATTACATCTCTCGGAGAGCACAATTGAAACACAGTTAACGAAGTCTCTGGCGTATATGAAAGATAAACTTAAATATTACAGCAGTTATGTTATATTTTTATATATGTTTTTTTATTTTTAGATAGTGGAAAAGAGCACGATAACTGTATATTAAATATAAACAAGGACAATAGTTACATATTATTTATTATAATTGTCTGATACATTTATATTTAATACGATTGATAATAAGGATTGAGATCTTAGAACAGCAAAGAATAATGGCTTATATATGAGACCAGAAGAATGTGTAAAACTTTTTGAACGTTATGTACATGGCAAAGCATCGGATTTGGAAATTGGACAATTGATCGAATGGATAAAAACCAATCCAAAATTTTCCTCTTGGCTGGAGCAACAGATTGAAGATTCGTCTTCCGATATTGACGCTTCACTCCAATATAAGATGTTACGCAATATACGACAGGCAGTTCCGGTGCATAATGAGCTTCCACAATCATTCAATCATAAGAAAAGATGGTGGCTGGCAGCTGCCAGTATAGTCCCTATACTGATTGCTATAGGCTCATATTTTTACTTTTCTTCAGAAAATAAGTCTCCGGACAAACCTTTATCGCCATATACCTTCACTGTCGAACAAGGACAAAAGGCTTCTATAGTTTTACCTGATGGGACGAAAGTTTGGCTCAATTCAAAATCAAAACTAACATGTACTACCGGCTTTAATATAAAGGATAGGGAACTGGATCTGACAGGAGAAGCTTATTTTGAAGTAGCTCATAATAAAGACATGCCTTTTCGGGTGAAATGTAACGGTATGTCAGTCGAAGCATTAGGAACTGCATTTGTAGTGAAAGCCTATGACGAAGATGAAACTGTATCTTCTGTTTTAATAAATGGTAAGATAAAAGTGGGAACTGCAGGAGGGCAAGTTATCTTATCGCCTAGCGAAAGAATAGAGTATCATAAGAACTCTCATAAAAACGAGATAAAATATATCATAAATGCATCAGACTTTACCGGCTGGCGGGATAATGTATTGCGCTTCGAAAATGAATCTTTAAAAGAAATAGCTAAAGATATTGAACGAACATATAATGTCAAGATAATATTTGAGGCAAAAGGTATAGAAGACCAGTATTTTACCGGTACGATTAATAACACTAGCCTCGAAAGCATGTTAAATGTATTGGGATTAGCTTCATCCTTGAAATTCCGGATAGAAGATCAGCAGGTTATACTATTCAAATAACGAAAATTAACACATTAGTCCGGAAGGGCAACCTAAACCAGTTTAGGTTGTCTTTTTTTATCTGAAGATGTTAAAATTGAAAATGCAGTAGTGTTTTTTTAGGTCTGGCCTGTATATCTAGTAAGAAAGTATTTTTAACCTTTTAACTTTAAATTTAATACGTATGAGAATGCAAATCAATGACTCTACGGGAATCAGATGGCGATACCTGATTATATTGCTTATCTTTTTCCCTGCTTTTATGAGCGCGCAAATCAGTCTCGAGGTAAAACAGCAGCCATTAAAAGAGATACTAAAACAGATCGAATCCAAAAGTGAGTACCGCTTTTTCTATAGTGAAAGTCTCAAAGGACTGGATATACGGTGTAGTGTACACGTAGATAATGTGTCTATAGACAAAGTTATGTCGCAGATTCTTTCCCAGACTGATATCGACTATAAGAAAGACAAGGCCAATCTGATTGTTCTCTTCCAAAAGTCAAAGCCGCAGGAAATAATAGAAGAAACACAAGAAAAAAGAATAGGCCGTAAAGTTACAGGTTTGGTAAAAGATGAAGAAGGGCTTCCATTACCGGGGGTGAGTATAACAATAAAAGGAGATAAGCAAGGAGGAGTAATGACCGATGCAGATGGGGCTTTTACATTGCAGGGCATAGATGATAACTCAATCTTGCAGTTCTCATTTATAGGGATGAAGAAACAAGAGATTGCAGTAAGAAGACAAACAACGATAGATGTCATACTCCAGAATGACGCTATTGCCCTTAACGAAGTGGTAGCTGTAGGATATGCTACACAAAAAAGGGTAAACGTAATCGGGTCTATTGCTACAATCAGTTCAAAGTCATTAGACAGCAGGCCGGTAACAAATCTATCGTCAGCTTTGGCCGGATTGGCTACAGGAGTATATGTCCGTAATACATCCGGTAAACCAGGCGCTGATGGAGCTGATATCCTGATCCGGGGAACAGGAACTTTAAACAACACGGCTCCATTAGTTATTGTTGATGGAATTGTAGGATCGACCACAGGTGTAAATCCGAATGATGTAGAAAGTATTTCAGTACTGAAAGATGCAGCCACTGCTGCCATATATGGCTCTTTGGCATCTAATGGGGTAATATTAATTACAACAAAAAATGGTAGCCAAGGAAAAATATCCGTAACCTATTCGGGTAATGTATCTGCTACCAAACCGAACAATTTGCCGGGTTTTGTTTCCGATTATGTAACTCACATGCAACTCGTCAATGAAGGTTATTCAAATATCGGACAAACTCCGGTATATACCGATGCAACCATAGCCCTGTGGAAAAATGCAAATGCAGACCCTAATGGATTGACCGCAGAAGGCATTCCGAATTATGTCGCATATCCGAATACTAATTGGGCAGAAGAGGTATTTAGCAATAAACTTCTTCATAATCATAATTTGTCTTTAAGGGGCGGTAATCAGAATACACAATACCTATTGTCTGCCGGCTATATGAACAATCCGGGAACCATGCCTAATACAGGGGCAGAGCGGTATCAGCTTCGTATAAACCTGCAATCAAAAGTCGCCAGCTTCCTTACTGTTGGAACACAGACTTTTGGGTCTGTACAGAACTCAAGTGTTGTTGATATGAATACTGTATTTCAATATCTGACAGCAACTGTACCCGGAGTCTATCCGAAATATGGAGGTAAATACGGTTTTCCTTCGGCTAAGGAAGAATCTGTAACAGCAAATAACCCTTTGGCTTCATTATATTCGCTGGACGGAGACAATGCTGTCTCTTTATTAAATACAACCGTCTTTGCTAACTTCGATATTGCTAAAGGACTGAGAATGGAAGCTAAAGCACATTACGACAATTCTTTTACGGAAAACAATATTCACCCCGTACCTCAGGAAAGATGGAACTTTGCGGCTAATGCAATCGGCAGTGCGGCTGCAAGCCCCAGCCAGTTGTATACCCAATATTCATTATATAAAAGTTATAATGTGATCTTGGATAATGTATTAAAATACAATACAACCATTGCCGGGAAACATGACATTGGAGGTTTAGCCGGATATAATCAACAGTATTTTAAATTATATAACTTCTTGGCAAGAAAAACAGGGTTGTTAGACTCTTCATTAACTACGTTGAATACCGCGAATACATTAACAACTATTTCCGGTGATGCTTATGACTATGCATTAAGGTCATTTTTTGGGCGGTTAAACTATGTATATAATCAACGGTATCTATTCGAAGCAGTCCTCCGTTATGATGGTTCTTCAAGATTTTCAAAAACCAGCCGATGGGGATTTTTCCCTGCCTTTTCCGGAGGGTGGAGAATCTCGGAAGAATCCTTCATGCAGGGTTTCAATAAATATATAGATAATCTGAAATTACGTGCGTCATGGGGTAAAACCGGGAATAATGCATCCGGGAATTATGATTACCAGGCTACTTACAATACAACGCAATATTCCTTTAATGGTAGTCCGGTCAGCGGACTTATTCAAAAAAAGAGCGCGAACCCAAATCTGAAGTGGGAAACGACGACAACAACAAACTTAGGCTTAAGTGGTACCCTTTTAAATGGGGCATTAAACTTCGAATTCGATGCTTACCGGGGCTTTACCGAAGGAATCTTATTTATTCCGACTATACCGATTACAGCAGGAACAGCAACAGCAGCTACCCAAAATATTGCACAAGTATCCAAAAAAGGGATTGAATTCACCCTTGGATATAATGGGCACTTCAATGATTTCAGATATAGTATATCCGGAAACATCGCTTATAACACGAATAAAGTGAAAAAATATAAGGGTCAGCTACAAGAAAGATATATAACTGATGCAAGTGGCAATCAGGTATATACTTCAAATTTAGGTTCCGTTTCGACAGGTACGACACAACGTATACTGGAAGGTCATAGCATCAACGAATACTATCTCTACCCAATATATAAAGGTAATGGAAGCTATACTAACAACGACGGCTCGGTGAATGTTAACGGAGGGCCTAAAGATGGTATGATCAGAACCGAACAAGATATGAAATGGCTACAGATGATGCAGAATGCTGGATATATTTTCCAACCTTCGGGAGATATAAGTAAATCAAAAATATGGTATGGTGACTTAATTTATGCTGATACTAATGGTGATGGTATTTATGGAAATACTTACGATCAGAAGTTTACAGGAAAAAAAGCAACTCCATCTATTAACTATGGATTCAATATGAATTTTTCATATAAAGGCTTTGATATGTCCATGATATGGGCCGGCAGTGCAGGTATGTCGTATTACTGGAATGAATTGTATATGAATCAGTCAATCGTTGGATTGGGAAAAGCCGTGCCGACTTTGGTTGCGAATGATCATTATTATTATAATGAAGCAAACGCATCAGATCCGGCAAATAATATTAATGCCCGTTATCCCAGATTAAAGACCACCGATCCTCAAAATACGAGAGCTAGCGATTTTTATTTATATAATGCATCTTATTTAAAACTAAAGAGCTTGCAATTGGGATACACTATTCCCGAACGATTGACTAAAAAAGCATTAATGAGTAATGTTCGGATCTTCATCGGAGGTGAAAACCTATTAACTATAACAGACTATCCAGGTATTGATCCCGAAGTTGGAGCAAGTATCAGTTATCCGACAATGAGGCAATATACACTGGGATTAAACATTACTTTCTAAAAAAATAAGGACATGAAACAAATATTTATATTTTTAAGTTCAATAATTTTGATGACAGGGTGTACCAGCGATTTACTCGATACATCACCTTATTCGGCTATATCATCCGAAACCATGTGGACAACCGATAATCTGACCGATCTTGGTATTTCCGGGGTTTATGCCGCATTGAGACTTGGTAATGGTAGCAGTAGCACTACTTCTCCATACGAACTGTACGAAACCGACAGGTTCGGATTTACCGGACAGTGCCGATTTGACGAACCATTGCTAAGAGGAACTATAACTCCCAGCGATGCGTTATTTTCCAGCATGTGGCAGAATTTTTACGAAGGAGTTCAACGTGCTAATGATGGGATTAAAAATATCCCTCTAAAATCACCATCTATTGAAACAAAGAAAGCAAGGTATGTTGCCGAATGTAAGTTTTTCAGAGCATATTTCTATTACCGGTTAAATCAATTATACAAGGGCGTACCAATTTATCTGGAGCCGTTTGTCGCTGATGAAGCTACAAAGGCCAGGTCTTCGGAAGACGAAGTCTGGAATCAGGTTGTAGCAGACCTGACCGACTGCATAAGTGAAGTAAATCTGCCGGATAAATATGCAGCCGGATCAGCTGACTATGGGCATATTACAAAAGGTGCGGCTTATGCATTACGGGGAAAAGTATATATGTATCAGCAAAAATGGGATCTTGCTGCAAAAGACTTTGGTAAAGTAAAGGATTGTGGATATTCTCTTTTCTCAGACTATAAAACGCTTTTTACAGCTGCAAATGAACAATGTGCTGAGATGATATTTACAATTCAAAATATAGGTCAGCAAAATTACGGGGGATCAGTTCAGCTGTATTATGGTAGCCGTTCAGCCTTTACCTCCGATTGGAATTATTACATGCCAACCCCTGACCTGGTCGATCTGTATGAAAATAAGGATGGCTCTAAATTCAACTGGGGTAATATTATTCCCGAATATTCAAGTTTAACTGTTGCCGAAAGGGAGGTCTTTTTCCTTAGAGATAATCTGACTGCTGCTGAACAAAGTGCTGCGGCATTAAGAGGAGCTAAAATGAGTTTATATTTACCAACAGGTAATGAGGCACGGATATTAAAAGCTTATGAAAACAGAGATCCGCGTTTGGCTGCAACCGTAATAACCCCTTACTCTACATTTGTAGGAGCATACAATAATACCGCAACAGTAGCTATTGCGACTATGAGATGGCCATATAGGGCTCAGGCATTAATTAATGGAGACTTACAAACCGATACTCAAAACTATTTTTACTATCTGTATCGCAAATTTGTGATCGAAGGTGTAACAGGTATCATAAGCCGGGATTACGGTCCGATAGATATGCCTGTAATCCGTTATGCGGATGTACTGCTTTTGTGGGGCGAAGCATTGAATGAACAAGGTCTATTGACCGAAGCCATAGACAAAGTAAATGAAGTCCGCCAAAGAGCTGGTGTTGCGCTCTTAAACTCTAATATAGCAACTACAGTAAGCGGACAAGCCGATTTGAGGGTACGTATTCAAAACGAACGAAGTATCGAATTTGCAGGTGAAGGTATCAATTATTTCGACCAGCTACGCTGGAAAATATGGAAAGAACGCACATTCTATGAGGGAAATGGGAGTAAACAAGTGTGGGGAGGTATAGTTAGCCCTTATTCATTCAAGGGAGATTATATTTATTCGTGGCCAGTACCGGCTTCGGAGGTCCAAATAAATCCCAATTTGAAACAGAATGACGGATGGATTAACTAGTTATTATCCATTTAAATCATTTACTTATGAGATTTATTTTAATCGCTATTTCTTTTCTCTTTGCCGGACAGCCTGTCGTAGCCAATCCTATAAAAGAGTTCTACATCTCCTCTAATGGGGGTAAACCCGGGAATACAGGGACTATACAAAAGCCATTCATATCTTTGAGTGAAGCGAAGAAGGCAGTGCGTGCATACAAAGAGAAGGGTAAGGCTGGGAAAATAATAGTATGGATAAGAGGAGGTACTTATGAACTGACTGAAAGTTTTGAACTGACAAAAGAAGATTCAGGCTCTGAAACTTGTAATATCTCCTATAAATCCTATGCGAAAGAAAGGGTAATAATAACGGGAGGTCGAAAGATCTCCCCTAAAGTGATAAAACCTGTCACTGATTATTCTCAAAAAGAAAGGTTTATCGATCAAACTGCCCTTAGCAAGATAAGAGTGATCGATCTCAAGGCTTTAGGCCTTTGTGATTATGGACAGACTCGAATAACAGGGTTTCGCAGATCGTATGTCAATCCTGCAATGGAGTTGTTTATCAATGGTCACCCTTTTCATCTGGCACGATATCCAAATAAAACCATGATACGGATAAAGCCTGAAGATGTGATAGATGCAGGCATGATTGATAAGGATTTTTATCCAGGGACAATTCGTTTTGATAAAGACAGGACTGTTCTTTGGAGTAAGGCCTCTGATATTTTTACCTGTGGCAATTATAAATATGCCTGGGCCACCGACCAACTCAGGGTAGAGGATATTGACTCTGATACAGGAGAAGTAAAATTTGCGGATGCTCATATGTTTGGTATTTCGGGAGAGAATGAGTGGAATCAATATTACTATTTCAACCTCATGGAAGAGCTGGATGATCCGGGGGAATACTATATCGAGCATGAAAAAGGGCTGTTGTTTTTTTACCCTTTTACGGAGGTGAAATCTACTGATACAATAATAGTCTCTCTGTTGGAAGATCCTTTGATTACCTTGAAGGATGCCAGTTATATTGAATTTAAAGATATTTCTTTTGAAGCAGGACGCGGTATAGGGATATATATGGAAAATACCGAGTCGAATAAAATTGAGAACTGTACTATCAGGAATATGGGGATTGTGGCCGTTTCTATCGGAAAAGGAAGTAAACCTGCAACAATCTATTGCCATCCGGATGAAGCAACCCCGTTCTTACCCAAGGAGAAGCTTTCGGGAGGTCTTGGCAGCCTCTATGATTATTTATATGAGAACACTACTTTCGACCGGGATGGAGGAAAGAATAATGGTATAATAAATTGTCTGATCGAAAATACAGGTTGTGGAGGTGTTAGTATAGGGGGTGGTAATCGCTTGGCATTGGAAAAAGCTGGAAATTATGTTTATAATTGTGAATTTACGAATTGCGGGCGTTTGGATTATTCTTATAAATCCCCTGTCAATATGGACGGAGTCGGAAACAAAATTCAACACTGCCAGTTCAATACCTGTCAGGCAACAGCTATATACATTCATGGAAATGACCATATAATAGAGTATAATGTCATAGATGGAGCCTGTAAATTTATGGACGACCAGGGAGCTGTCTATTTAGGGCGTGACCCATCGGAATTAGGAACCATTATTCGCTACAATTTCTTAAAGAATATAGGAAATATAGGAATTACCATGGGCGTATACTTCGATGACGGTGCTTGTGGAACACAGTTATACGGTAATGTATTTTATAAAGCCGGCACACGAAACGTTCTTATAGGGGGAGGTCAATATAATAAAGTTGAGAACAATATTTTTATTGATTCTGAAATGGCAATACATCTGGACAATAGGCTCGAAAGCTGGGCTAAAAACTGCCTGTTGCCTAATGGTATATTCGAAATAAGGCTGAATGCCGTGAATTATCAAAAAGAACCTTTTGCCAAAGCATATCCTGAGATGATACATTATTTCGAAGACAGCCCTGCCACTCCAAAGCATAATGCCATTCAAAATAATGTTTTTGTACGGATGAAGCTGATTCATAGTGGAGAAAAAGAATGGGGGCCTGTCCTAGATCAAAATTTGATTACAGATCAGAATATTGGTTTCGCCAGCGAGGAAAATTTAGATTTTTCACTAAAGAGCAATTCTGTTGTTTTTAAAAAACTTCCGGAGTTTAAGGCGATTCCATTTAATAAGATAGGTCGCATAAAGAAAAAATAAAATATTATTATACCCATCTGTTCAGAGGGTATTTAAAAACTGATTATTACATGAAGCATTTATCACTTATTGTATTAATAATTGTTAGTTTATTGGTTTTTAGCTGCAAAAAGAAATCTACCGGTGGTGAACCTATCCCTTTCAATCAGAAAGTAGAATTGTCATTATCCGACACAACCTGGAGATCATTGACTTTGCGGCAAAAGATTGGGCAATTGATGTTGATGCTTCCCGATCGGCAAAAAGAGCTGGAACTCGGAAATGGTTCATTAGCTGCCTATTTTGAAAGGTATCCTGTATCCGGATTTTTCATGGGTTGGAAGTTATGGGATGGCGTACAACGCGATCAATATCTGGATCATATAAAAAAAGCATGTGGCGAATATCAACAGGCCAGTAAATTGCCTCTGATTTTTCAGGAAGATTATGAAAGCGGCGTAACATTACCTGGAATGACATCTTTCCCGAACGAAATGGCTCTTGGCGCTGCAAACTCAACCGAATTGGCTTATCAGTACGGAAAAACAGTTGCACAGGAAAGTAAGTCAGTCGGAATAAAATGGGTATTACATCCTGTTGCCGACCTTAATATAAATCCTTTTAATCCGGTTACAAATACCCGAAGCATTTCTGACGATCCGGATAAGGCGATCCGCTTGTTGAGCCAGCAAATCAAAGGATTGCAAGACAATGGGGTAGCTGCAACAATCAAACATTTTCCGGGCGACGGAGTCGATTATCGTGATCAGCATTTACTGACTACGTGCAATTCGTTACCATATGATGTATGGAAAGAGCATCATGGAAAAGTTTTTAAAGCGCTGATAGATGGGGGAGTCAAATCTATAATGCCCGGGCATATCACATTGCCCGGATATCAGAAAGAAAAGAAAAACGGGCATTATTTGCCTGCAACTTTATCGAAAGAATTGCTGACCGGTTTACTAAAAAATGAAATGGGATTTAAGGGTGTAGTAGTCTCTGATGCAATGGTAATGGGTGGTTTCCGCGGGTGGTATGACAATCTTCTCGAGGGAGAGGTACAGAGTTTTCTGGCAGGTGTCGATGTACTATTATGGCCATCTTATGAATTTATGGATACGCTCGAAGCCCGCATTCTGAGAAAAGAAATACCCGAAGAAAGACTAAATGACGCAGTTAGCAGAGTATGGAACTTCAAAAAAGGGTTAGGCTTGCTGGAGAAAGATATAAAACTAATACAGCCAATGACACCTGAAGAAAAGACATTAGCTCGATCTGTTTCTGATAAAATTTGTGAACGGGCAATTACTTTGATCCGTGACAAAAACAATGTACTTCCTTTGGACAAATCGAAAGATAAAAAAATCCTGGTTGTAGGAGTTACACCTATTAGCCGGAAAGGAGGGGACTCATCACTTACAAGAATGAGATCATTTAGTGATTCACTTCGTCAGAAAGGATTTGAAGTTGATTTCCAACATAATATTCTATATGAGACACAGGATTGGACAGAATCGGTAACCACCCGCTACGATCGCATACTGTTCCTGATAGATCGCCATATGCATGCGCCATTCGGCCCGCTGGAGTTTTGGGATGATGAAGCTCAAACCGTCTGGGGAATTAACGCGATGCCCAAAGACAAACTTATTGTCATATCATTGGGAAGTCCTTACTCTATTAATGAATATTTTGAACGGGTCAATACCTGTATCAATGCATATTCAAATACGACGGTAATGCATACAGCCTTGATAAAGGCCCTGACCGGAGAGATTGAAATGAAAGGGATCTCCCCTGTTAATCTGGATATACAAAGTAAATTTAAGTTATACTGATTTATTAAAGAAGTTTGGTTAGGATGAAGAGAGTAATAAACTATTTCGTTGCTGGTATTATTTTAGCCGGATTGTCTGTTACGGTATATGCACAGACAGCAGACAGTCCGGATTTTGTATCCAGGGAATTACAGATCAGGGGAGGATTGCCAAATTTCATGTCAAAAGCCAATAAGAGTAATTCCCTCAGAATTGCATATTTGGGAGGAAGTATTACAGAACAAAATGGTTGGAGGATTTATTCGCTTGAATGGTTTAAACAACTTTTTTCAAAAACAGAATTCATTGAGATCAATGCAGCCATAGGAGGGACAGGTTCTGATCTTGGGGCCTACCGTTTAGAAGATCAGGTCTTAAAGTTCAGTCCTGATCTGGTTTTTGTAGAATTCTGCGTAAATGATAACGGAGTTTCTCCAGGAAGGATAATTCGTTCAATGGAAGGGATAGTCAGGCAGATATGGAAGAAAGATCCAACAACGGACATATGCTTTATATATACTATTATGGAAGATTATTTGGCTAAGGAAATAGCTGGAAATTTACCAGAATCGGTTGAACTAATGGAGCAAATAGCCGACAGATATGCGATACCTTCTGTTAATTACGGAAACGAGGTATGCTATCAGATCCATAACAAGCGCCTTGTTTTTAAGGGAAAGTCCAAAGAAATAGCTGGAATTAAAGTATTTAGTCCTGATGGCGTACATCCATATCCGGAAACGGGACAAATGATTTATCACGAGGTATTAACACGCTCATTAAAAAAAATGATACAGAGTTCGGCACAACAGAGCCGGCCGCATATGTTACCTTTCCCAATCGATCCGGAATGCTTTGTCAACACCCGGATGGTAGATATCTCTCAGTTACATTTAGGGGAAGGGTGGGAGGTACTGCCTGTAAAAGATAATCCACTTTTCTCAGAATTTACAAAACACTTAGAGAAAATAGGGAAGGCTACTCTCGGTTCCAAATTAAATTTTCGGTTCAAAGGCACATCATTTGGCGTATTTGATGTTATCGGCCCCGGATCCGGCAAGGTCGAGGTGATGATAGACGGAACTGTTGTTGACACGATAATGCGTTTTGATGCATATTGTACCTATTGGCGCAAACATTATTTCATTATCGACCAATTAGAAGATACTACGCACGATATCACTATACGGGTATTGCCCGGTTCGTTTGATAAAAGCCTGATTCTATCAAGGCTCAATCGTAGCATGAAAGATCCTGATGAATATAAAGAATATAACTGGTATGCAGGTAAAATTCTGATTGATGGTATCTGTCTATCCATACGGGAATGAGCAGTATATAATCATTTGCATTTATTGAAATATTTATATTAATTGATTTGGGAAAGTTAACGAAAGGTGTAAAGCTCAAATCTGATTTATAAACTTTTACTTATGAAAAAAACATTTTTTATTTCTTTGATTTTATCGTTTAGTTTACATTGCGGATATGCTCAGGTATATAAGCCAACCTGGGAATCGATCGATAGCAGACCTGTTCCTGAATGGTTTTCGGATGCTAAATTTGGAATTTTTATTCATTGGGGATTATATTCAGTTCCGGCATGGGCGCCAACAAAAGGTCCTGTATATGAAAAATACTCGGAATGGTATTGGGCCCGGCAAAATCCTAAGGACAAACCTTTCCCCGCGTTTACGGAGTTTCACAATTCTGTATATGGAGCTAAAACAAGTTATACCGACTTTGTGAGTGACTTTAAAGCGGAGATGTTCGATCCGGCCAAGTGGGCTGAAATTTTTAAGCAATCGGGAGCAAAATATATTGTCCTAACATCCAAGCATCATGATGGTTTCACCTTATGGCCATCCGAACAGGCCTGGAATTGGAATTCTGTAGAAGCAGGTCCTCATCGCGACTTAGCAGGAGATCTTACTCAAGCCGTGAAACAGGCAGGTTTGCATATGGGATTTTACTACTCACTATACGAATGGTACAATCCCCTCTATAAAAAAGATCTGCCGAAATATGTTTCAGATCACATGATCCCTCAAATGAAAGATTTGGTAGACCGCTATCGTCCTGAAATATTGTGGACAGACGGAGAATGGGAACAAACAAGTGATCAGTGGAAGAGTCCTGATTTTTTAGCCTGGTTATACAATGAATCTCCTGTGAAAGAAACAGTGGTAGTAAACGATAGATGGGGAAAGGAAACACGAGGTAAACACGGCGGATTCTACACCACAGAGTATGATCTGGTTGGAGATCTGGCTGCTGATCGCGTAAAATTCGGGCATCCTTGGGAAGAGTGCCGGGGTATCGGAGGCTCTTTCGGTTATAATCGTAACGAAAATCTGGAAGATTATGAGTCATCCGAATCATTGATCCGTATTCTGATCGATAAAGTCTCTATGGGAGGTAACCTGTTACTCAATATAGGGCCAACAGCAGATGGACGAATCCCTGTTATTATGCAGCAGCGATTGAAGGATATAGGCGATTGGCTTTCCATAAATGGAGAGGCTATCTATGGTACCCGTGCATGGAAAAATACAATTAAAGAAAAAAAAGGGGAAAATATCTTTTTTACCGCCAAAGGAGATGATCTGTATGTTATTGCTACCCAATGGCAGAATCAGCCGATCAAGGTGCAGGGCGTAACCAAAGCAAATACAGTTTCGATGTTAGGATTCAAAGGAAAAATCAATTATAAGGTTTCAGAAAATACGATCACAATTAATTTCCCGCAAGTTTCTCCTTCTCATAGCCTCAGTAAATATGCCTGGGTATTGAAGATAGCGGGCGGAGCCAAATAAATTATAATTTATAGATAAAGGATAAATGAAATATTATATAAAACCAAAAATATGAGAACGAATCATATTCTCTTTATTCTGTTGGTGCTACTAATATCGGTTGCGTGCAGGGATAATAGTATTATATCCGTTAAAAGCCCTGGAGAAAAAGTAGTAGCAACGGTCGATCTTTCCGGCAATCGGGTGAAGTTATCCGTATCTAAAAACGGGAATACAGTGCTGACGGATTGTTCGTTAGGGTTGCTTATCGATAGTGTCGATATTGGGACAGAGGCTTCCCTTGCTGATAAAGTAAGAGAAAAAACTATCAATGAAGAATATCCGCTGCATGGAAATCATAGCAAGGCGGTCAATCACTGTAAAGAAATATCAATCCCACTGAAATATCAAAAACTGAATTATCAATTGCTTATAAGAGCGTATGATGATGGTATAGCTGTAAGATATATTATACCCAATGCAAAAGGCAAAATAATAAACAGTGATAATACAACTTTTTATTTACCGGATTCAGTTCAATGTTTCTGGGCAGATTATGCAGATAGTAACGAAGAATTGCATAAAGAATCTAAATTTGGAGACATTCCGGATAATCATGCGATTGCGGCCCCAGTCACTGTATATACCGGTGTGAACTACCTTGCTTTCAGTGAAGCGGAAGGTCTCGATTTTCCGGACATGAGCTGGATAAAACGAAATGGACGGATCAAAGCGAATTTCACAACCAATCCGGATGGATGGGAAAGCCGGAAAGATACCATTATATCACCTTGGAGATCGGTTATTTTAGCTGACGACCTCACTCAGTTAGCCAATAGCGACCTAATTACTAACTTATGCAAGCCTCCTCTTTCCGGCACTGATTTTAGTTGGGCTAACCCGGGGCGTGTATTGTGGCAATGGTGGAGTGTAGGAGCTCCTCAATTCGCAGATCAGAAACAATGGTATGATGCCGCTGCCCGGCTCACATGGGAATACTATCTGGTCGATGATGGCTGGCGGGATTGGAAACAGCCGGGTAAAGATCAGTGGCAATGCCTGAAAGAGGTTATTAGCTATGGCGACTCAGTTGGAGTAAAAAGCATAGTATGGGTCAACTCTGAAGAGATGCGGGACAGAGAGGGTATTCGAAAATATCTGACTAAAGTAAAAGAGGTTGGAGCAAAAGGTATTAAGATAGATTTTATTCCTTCCGGAACACCGGAAATCATGCAATGGTACGAAGCTGCACGTGAGGAAACCTATAAACTGCAGTTAATGTGTGTATTCCATGGTTGTGTAAAACCCTCCGGATTACAAAGGACGTGGCCTCACGAAATGACGCGCGAAGCTGTACGTGGTAATGAATATCAGATTACCCGCTACGACAGGTTGATGCCCCAGGATCAGGATGTAATTATTCCGTTTACCAGATTTCTTATAGGCCCTGCCGATTATACGCCTGTTATATTTGACAGGAGAGAACTCAGAGGATACACATGGGCACACGAATTGGCTCAGGTTATAGTTTATTACTCTCCATTAACACACTTTGCGGATAACTACCGGAATTATTTGGGTAATCCGGCAGAAGACATGCTGAGGGATATACCTGTAGTATGGGATGAAACAATTGTTTTGCCGTGTTCAGATATTGGTAAGGTTGTTGCTTTTGCCAAAAGAAAGGGTACTGAGTGGTGGATTGGTGTAATGAATGGTAAAGAAACGTCGGATATTTCATTTTCACTCGACTTCTTAGCGGGTGATGCTACTGCATTTATCCTTTCAGATAATAAGAACGATACTCCTGATTCCTTTATTTACGAAGAAAAGGAAGTCAGTAAAGGAGACTTTGTCTCCATGCAGTTGCAGCCTGGTGGCGGATATGTGATGAGACTGAAAAATTAGTAATAGCGATGAAGAAAATATTATTGTCAATACTTATCTTATGCTCCGCTGTATGTATGGCACATCAAAGTTCAATGCATCCGGATGCCCAGATTCGTTATGTAAAATCGCAGATAAAGCAGAAAGCAGGACCCTGTTTTGATACATATCTGCAATTGATACATACAGTAGATTCTCTTTTGGGAGTATCGCATCGTGCTGTTGAAGATTTTTCTGTTCCGGGTTTTTATTTCAATGCTCAGGGGCACAGGGCCAGTTCTATGGCATTATCCGGTGATGCTTTTGCAGCGTATGCCTGTGCCCTGTCATATCGCCTGTCGGGCAATCGTAAGTATGGCGAAAAGGCATGCTACTTTCTGAATGCCTGGGCTTCAGTTAACAAGAAATATTCCGAATACGATGGGGAATTAGTAATGGCCTATAACGGATCGGCACTATTAATTGCTGCCGAGCTGATGCATGATTCAGGTATCTGGAAGAAAAAAGAAAAAGAACAGTTTGAGAATTGGGTAGTAAATGTTTATCGGAAGGCTACGGATGCAATCCGCACCAAACCAAATAACTGGGCTGACTGGGGGCGTTTTGGTTCTCTGCTATCGGCCTCATTCCTCAGGGACAAGAATGAAGTACAGACCAATATACAGCTGATAAGATCGGATATTGATCATAAAATCGCAACTGACGGTAGTATGACAGAAGAGGTAAAGCGGGAAAAAAACGGGATATGGTATACCTACTTTTCATTGGCCCCTATCACTGCTTCGTGTTGGGTTGTTTACAATCTTACAGGAGATAACCTGTTTGTGGATAAAGAAGGGCGATTGATAAAAAAAGCTTTGGATTACCTGCTATACTATACAGAACAACCTGACGAATGGCCTTGGTTTTCCAATCCCAGAAATGGAGAGGGAGAACATTGGCCCGAAAATCTGATGCAGGCAATGAGTGGAATATATAATGATAAAAACTATTTGGAATTTGCTTTATCGAGAAGGCCAACAATACATGCCTATCATCATCATGCATGGACTTTTACAGGCTTAATGCCTCTCAGGCCGGAATTTGTTTCACCAAAACCAATATTCAAGCATAAGTAATATAAGTATGAAGCAATATCCAATTTTAATCTTTTTGGTATGGCTATTGGCCGTTAATACTGCTAGTACGCAAGAGTTTACCCAACTCTGGCCGGCCGGTCATATGCCTAATAGCAGAGGTGTGGCTGTAAAAGACAAGATGAATGACGAGCTGATTTATCAGGTGTCGGTTCCCGGTGTTTACGTATTCAGGCCGTCAAATGCCGAAAATAAAGGTGCTGCCGTATTAATACTGCCTTCGGGCGGATATTCTGTTCTTTCGTATGCTACCGGCTTTCAGCTGGCCAAATGGTTCAATAGTATAGGTATTACTGCCTATGTTCTGAAATACAGGCTGCCACATTCACCGGATGTAATTGAGTCTTATAAAGCTCCATTGCAGGATGCACAAAGAGCGATGAGATTGATACGTTCTAAAGCCAAGGAATGGAGGTATGATGAGTCAAAAGTTGGTGTGATGGGAGCTTCTGCCGGAGGACATATTGCAGCTTGTCTCTCGACCATAAGCAAATATTGGTATAATCCGGTCGATACTATCGATAATAAAAGCTTTACACCGGCCTTTGCTATTTTAGTTTCTCCTGTTATTTCCATGTTGGAAGCCACACATGTTCCCAGTCGTAACACGCTCCTGGGGAAGGAGGCCCCTCAAAAAATTGCAGAAGAGCTCTCATGCCAATTACATGTCAATCCCCAAACTCCATCATCCTTTATCATACATGCAGAAAATGACGAAACGGTATCGCCAATAAACAGTATGCTATATTACACCAGTCTGATGAAACAGAATATCAAAGGCTCTACCTTACATGTATTCCCTGAAGGAGGCCATAGTATACGGGTCAGGAAAAATCCGGGTACTACCCGGCTCTGGCCCGAATTGGCAGAAAATTGGTTGATCGAAATAGGAATAATTAATCCATAAGGTAATTATTCAATATGCAGGACTATATAAAAATATCATTATTAGCATTTTATCATTAATCAGATTTAAATATAAACAATTATGAGATCAAATATGCGCATTACAATACTTTTATGGATAACAGGCTTTATCACTGTATGTGCACAATCCCAAACGGGATCAAAGGCCTTTTTGTCAAACATTGATAAGACCCTTGATTTTGCAGTAAAGCAGGAAATAAAGATGGCGAAAAGTGTAAAGGATAAGCCGGGTAAATTTCCGGTCACACTTGATAAAAAAGGAGATCTGGTACTATGTGATACAACCTCATGGACATGCGGATTTTTTCCAGGAACATTATGGTACCTGTACGAATATTCAAAAAATGATGAGATAAAGAAGTATGCACGCCTTTATTCCGATCGTCTCGAAGGCATGCAATATACGACCAATACACATGATATAGGGTTTATCATTTATTGTAGCTATGGCAACGGATATCGATTGACCGGCGATACCGGTTACAGGACTAAAATAGAAAAAGCCGCAGAGGCCCTGTGTGTACGATTTAATCCGGTAACAGGATGTATAAAGTCGTGGGACAGGGGAGAAGGGATTTATCCTGTGATTATTGACAATATGATGAACCTCGAATTGCTATTTGAAGCCTCCAAGCTTACAGGGAATAACAAGTTTAGGGAAGTCGCTATTACACATGCAAATACCACGTTGAAAAATCATTTTCGCGATGATGCCAGCTGTTATCACGTAGTTTTTTATGACCCCAAAACAGGAGATGTGGTTGCCCGCAAAACCCGCCAAGGATTTGCAGATGAATCAGCTTGGTCTCGAGGCCAGGCATGGGCTTTATACGGGTATGTATTATGCTACCGTGAAACAAAAGACCCTGTATATCTCCGTCAGGCTCAGAAAATAGCTGGATTTATATTGAATCATCCCCGCCTGCCAGAAGACAAAGTTCCATATTGGGACTTTGATGACACCAAGATACCAAATACAGAAAGGGATGCGTCGGCAGGAGCAATCATCAGCTCAGCCCTCATAGAATTGAGCCAATATGTTCCCGAAGCTGAAGCAAAAAAATACCTAGAGATAGCAAAAATTCAGATAGAGTCATTATCATCACCAGCATATCTGGCACAAGATGCATCGAATAAAAACTTCCTTCTGAGGCATAGTGTTGGATCTATGCCCGATAATATTGAAGTGGATGTACCTTTGTCCTATGCCGACTATTATTATTTGGAGGCTATGATCCGCTATCGTAAGTTAATCAGCGGTGTCTCATTATTTTGAGTAAGCAATTAAAGCCAACAAATATGAAGTTTAAATCAATCCTGACGCCTGTATTACTATTTTTGAACGTCGTAATTTTTTTCCCGAATAATTCATTTGCACAGGGAGATAGAACCATACATGAAGCGTTCAGTAATGATATTTGCTTGCCATCTAAACTGTATATGCTTAGCCATGTACAGAATAATATATTTGTAGAGCCATTAATTAAGCGTTGGCGTCCTTATAATGATGTTGTACGCTTTTCGGGAACTGTCGAATATGAAAGAAAGTTACAACGTGTAGCAAGTGTGGTATCTCCTGTCAATGGAGATACTGTACTGTTACAATTGGTAAATCTTGATGAATTTGAAACGTTAAAGACAGTGAGCTCTGTGATTCAGGTTGGACAGCAAGGTATTGGTAAGGACACCATTACTGTTTCAATTATCGGAGACAGTTTTACCTATGGAGCCTTTTTCAAAGATGCTCTGATCTCAAAAAGATATGTCCCTAAAATCAGGATGATAGGACTTCAGGAGGTTGATGGTTGTCCCGGGCAATTTGACGAAGGCCGGCCGGGATGGACATTGCGAGGATATTTTAAAATAAGTAAAGAACGGTCGCAAGCCTATAATGGATTCTGGCAGCCTGAAGGAGAGAATAAGTATTGGGGATCTACAGCATATTGGCAGCTGGTACATGAAATTAATCTTTTTCCGGATAAGCAGTGGAAACCGGCAGAAATTTATTTTACCAAGCGATTCATTAAAGGAGCCTCTTCCTTTGACAGGCAAACAGGATACAAACTGAATCCTGCAAAGAATGATATAATGTATGATAACGCATCCGAACATTTTGTAAAATATGATGGTAAAAAATGGGTGAAAACAGAATATGATCAATATAAGTGGAGTTTTGACTATGGCAAATATCTTTCTATGTGGAAACTAAAAGCGCCGTCTATCCTTGTTGAGTTTCTGGGCCTTAATGATTTCAGGGATTATCCTGATCCTGCGGTTATAAATTTCGACACATGGAACATGCAAATAGAACTGATGGCTGAATCGTATCTGAAAGCTGTACCTTCAGGCAAATTTGTAATAATGATCCCTCAATCTACTTGTGGTGTCCTGGATAATATGGCCGGGGATTTTACTATTAAACAAAATGCTTGTATGTGGCAATTACGGAAAAATATAATTGAAAAATTTGACAATAGGGAGGCAGGGCAGATTTATATCGTGGATGCAGCCATTGGCATAGATAATCTGGATGGTTATAAATTTATTACAGACGATAAGTACGCAGTTCCTTATGCCGAATATCCCGAAGTAAACAAGATCGATGTTCAGTGGGGGAATCCTCATCCCTATCCGAACTATCCGGTGATGGGAATACCTCTTGCTGCTTTTATTCAGAAATACAGATAGTCTTTAATTATGACTGTCTCAGATTCCGGGTTTTTAGGTATCAACCTGATGCTCCGTTCCTTCTTTCGTATAATCTGGAACAAAAGCCGAAAGACAGACGCAATGAACCTGAATATTTGGTACATATACAGAACGAACCTGCTACTGATTGTAACAGGTTCGAATTTTCAAAAGATATTTTTTAATCCAAAGCCTTGCATATTTCCTGATTGACCTGCTTCAGGCGGGGTTCATCCACCTTTATAACTTTACGGTCATAGGTAATCAATCCGTTAACTTCTACTTCAACATCTGTTGTCTGTGTATAGACTGCCGCCGAGAATCCTGCTTTGATAAGGGTTTTCAGGTTGTTTGCGTATTTTATATATTCATCCGTAACTTCTTTTGAATTTTTGAACTGAACATATCCCCAGTTCTTGTCGGGTTGCCAGATATGATCGGCCAAAGGTAGTCCGATCCCTCCATATTCTCCCAGTACCGTTGCACGCTGGGCATCATAAAGAAACATGTCGGGGCCCGGATAGTTATGCAGGTCAAGTATATCTCCGCATGTATAATGATTGCCCCCGCTGGCAGGATTTACCAGACGGGACGGATCATAAGTTTTTGTCCACTCTGCTATTTCCTGCGTTTTGAACTGGCCCCATGCTTCATTAAACGGAACCCAAACGCCTATACATGGATAGGAATAAAGATAGTCGATGATCTCTTTCCATTCTTTTTTGTAGTTCGTTTCAGAATTTGCCGCTCTTTTTAATTCGTTACCATCGAAATATTTCTTGTTTTGCCATTGAGGGGACTTATCCCCGTTCGGCATATCCTGCCATACAATAATACCCAGTTTATCACAATGGGTATACCATCGGGCAGGCTCTACTTTTACATGTTTACGGATCATATTATAACCAAAATCTTTTGTCTTGATTATATCATACGCCAATGCTTCATCTGTCGGCGCCGTGTAAAGCCCGTCGGGCCACCAGCCCTGGTCTAGCGGGCCGAACTGGAATAAGTCCTTATTATTTAATTGAAGACGTACAATCCCGTTTTTATCCCGTTGAGTCGAATACTTACGCATTGCGGCATAGCTTTTTACTTCATCCAGGACTTTGCCCGCATTCGAAAGCGTTACTTTCAGATCATACAAATGCGGAGAATCGGGTGACCACAGTTTGATGTCTTTCATCAAAACCTCGACTGCCTGACCGCTTACAGATTTTCCCGAGGCAACAAGCTTCCCACTATCCCAAACTGATACTTCTATAATATCAGACAAATTATTCTCATTTGTAGCGACTTCTACGCAAAGACGGTTCCCATCAATATCGGGAGTAGTCTTCAGATTGGTAATATAGTGTTTTGGGACAGACTCCATCCATACGGTCTGCCAAATACCACTGACAGGGGTGTACCATATCCCATGGGGATTATTTATTTGCTTTCCTCTGGGCTGGAATCCATCGTTTGTAGGGTCCCAAACCTTTACGGTTAGCTTATTGTTTCCTTTAGTCAATACGGCAGTAATATCGAAAGAAAAAGGAGTATATCCCCCTGTATGGCTTCCTATCTTTATGCCGTTTACCCAGACATCCGCTTTCCAGTCCACAGCTCCAAAATGTAATAGGACCTTGCCGTTATTCCAGCGTTCGGGAACAGTAAATTCCCGGCTATACCATAGCTCGTTATTTTTCCCTAATGTTTTCTGAATGCTCGATAAACTCGATTCTACAGGAAAAGGGACCAGTATCTTTCCGTCGGATTTATCCCACTCATGCATTCCAACCGGAGCAATTGCATAATCCCAAAGGCCGTTAAGGTTTTGCCAGTTGGGACGCTCCATTATAGGGCGCGGATATTCGAGCAATACATTATTGATATCTATTTCCGATGCCCATTTTGTTTTTATTTTATCTCCTGCCGGGGACCACTGCGAATACCCTGTTAGAGTAAACGAACATAATACAATCAAAAATATCTTTCTCATCATTATCAAGTTCTTCATATGATTATTTTTACTGTTAATACTATTTTATGGAATATGTATCACTTCTACAATACCTAAATCAAACATCTGGTTCCCTCTTTTTTTCATATCGTTCCGGCAATGAACCGCAATGATGTTCTTCCCTGTTTTTAAAACATTTTCGATAGGCAGATAACCATGATGGCCGTAATGTGCCACACGCCCGTTAACATATAATACCTTTTTGTCATTGATATATATTTCGGCACTGTCGTCATATGTTACTTTCAATAAGGGGTTAACCGGAATCTCCATCAGTTCTATTTCCTTTCTCAGCCATAGATCTTCTGTATTCCATGTTGTTTTCGGGATATGTGCAAAGGATGTACGCTCATCGACCGGATAGCCTAACTGAAATTTTGGATTGTTATACCCGAAGCTGCCTTTACCACTCTTCCATCCTGCATCATTATAATCCGCCGATGTCCAGTTATCCTGTGGTTTATCAATTGTGTATTTCCACATTTGGGATTCTGTCTCCGAATCGGGTAAATAGACTTTTACCGCGGTTTTTCCTTCATATAGTTTTTTATGCAGTTGGTTTAAATCAGCTGCAGGTATTTTTTCTTTCTTACGGTCATAGGTTAATAGTCCGTTTGTTTCTATCTCCACATCTGTAGTCTGTGTATAAATAGCGGCGCTTAGGCCCTGGTCTGCCAGCAAATCGAGTTCGAATATCAAATGCTCATAATTTTTCCTGAAGACATCGATATCCGTAAACGTTTCATATCCCCAGTTCTTATCGGATTCGATCCATGTATGACCTTGAACCGGCAATCCCAGGCCGCCAAATTCACCGACAACGAAGGCCCTGCCTTTACCCGCATTTTCGATGCGACCCGGCCCCGGATATCTGTGCACGTCGCTTATATCGCCATTTCCGAAATCTACCCAGCCGCTTATATTAGTTAGCCTTGAAGGGTCGTATTGCTTTGTCCAGTCGATCAGTGCTTTTTCTCCGTACTGTCCCCAGCCCTCGTTGAAGACTACCCACATGACTATACTCGGATAATTTCCTAATTGATCGATCATTTGTTTCAGCTCGTACTCAAACTGTTTTGCGGAACGGGGTTGCTTGCCGGGATTCCGGTCTTTCAGGTTATATTCACTGCTGCATACAGCATCCTGCCAGACTATCATTCCCATTTTATCGCAATGGTAATAGAAGCGCTCAGGTTCTATCTTTATATGTTTCCGGATGGTATTGAACCCTGCTTTTTTCAAAAACTCGATATCGTATTTCAGCGCCTCATCGCTTGGAGGGGTCAGTAATCCATCGGGCCACCATCCCTGATCAAGTGTCCCATACTGGAATACGAATTCATTATTCAGCATCATACGGTCAATGCCGTTTTCATCTTTTGCCACCGATATTTTACGCATGGCAAAATAAGAGTCTACACTATCGACGACTTTGTTATCATTTACCAGTTCTATCTTCATATCGTAAAGATATGGGTTGTCCGGGCTCCAGCGCTTTGCATCAGGAATTCCGAGAACAAGGGTTTCTGTTATTTTACTTTCTTTGGAAACCAATTCTTTTCCCTGGTCAAAAACCGTAATCCTGACTTTCTCATTGCCGCTGATGTTACGCCCTGCTACCCTGATGCTATATGTACCATTGTCGATGTCGGCAGAACCTTTGAATGTTTCTATTGATTTTTGAGATACCGGTTCGAGCCACACTGTTTTCCATATTCCCGATACGGCGGTATATTTTATTCCCCGGGGATTTAGCGTTTGCTTTCCGATGGGCTGATGGGAGGTGTCCGTCGAATCTATTACGGAAACAATGATCTCCTGGGAATTCCCATTTTTCAGATAAGCAGTGATATCGAATGTAAAAGCATCGGAACTGCCTTCGTGTGAGCCTACTTTTTCCCCATTGATCCATATCTGGGATGCAAAGTCGACAGCTCCGAAATGCAGCAATACATTTTTCCCTTCCCAATTACCGGGTATTGAAAACGTTCTCTTATACCATAGCTGGTGCTCGGGTAGAAACGTTTTTTGCACTCCCGACAAGGCAGATTCAATCGCAAACGGGACCAGTATCTTACCCTCGTTTATATCGGAGGGGGTGTTTTCCTGATGCTGTGTAATTTTATACTCCCACAGTCCGTTGAGGTTTTGCCAGTCTTTCCGTTGCATGATAGGACGGGGATACTCCTGCCATACGTTGTCAGGTGTGACTTTGAGGGCAAAATCGGATACTATTTTTGTCTTTTTCAATTCCCATCCCTTGTCGGCACATGCATACAGGGAAAAGATGGAAAGTATTATCAAGAAGATTTTGTTCATAATATTATTTAGGTGATGGTTCTACTAATGCCCTTACAGCCCATTCGTCATAGGCCTGGTTAAGGCGGGTTACTATATCGGGATATTGGTCTGCCAGATTATGCATCTCCGTTCTGTCTGTTTTCAGATTATACAATTCCCACGGCTTTTTATTCGGGGCGACTATCTTCCAATCGCCGGAAACGACGGCACGTTCCCTGAAATGTTCAAAAAACAGATAGTTGTGTCCTTCCCGTTTCCCTTTTTTGAAAGCAGGGACAAGGCTTTTCCCTTCGATCGGGATAATGTTATTATTGCCGTATCTTTCCGGATATCTCGCGCCGGCCAGTTCCACGGCTGTGGCCATAATATCCATCAAATGCCCGCTGCCACGGTAAACAGAGCCCTTTTTCATATTGATGCCCTTAGGATAATGGGCGATAAAAGGTGTACAGATACCGCCTTCATATGTTTTTGCTTTCCAGAAGCGGAACGGCGTGTTTGCAACATTGGCCCAGCTTGCGCCCAACGAGGCAAACGTATTCTGAGGCCCGGGCAGCACTTCTTTCTGTTTGGGGTAAATGATCGGTTCCCCGTTCCTCATCATATCGGGACGGTCGTTGTCTCCCGGTGAATAATTCTGACAAACTTCGGGACTACAGCCGTTATCACTCATAAATAGGATAAGTGTATTGTCCAGAGCGCCATTGTCTTTCAGCGTCTTTATCAGCCTGCCGATGCCCTGGTCTACCCTGTCTATCATTGCGGCATGAACAGCCATTGCACGGGCGTCCCAAACGGAATCCTTATTCTGCATCCACTCCCGGTCGGGATTTTGTTTCGACAGGAATTCATCCTCCGATGCCAGCAGGTCCATTTTCTTTATCCTGTCGTATCGCTCTTCACGGATACTTTCCCATCCGCCTTTATACCGGTCCTTGTATTTGTCTATATCTTCGGGCAGGGCATGCAACGGCCAATGGGGTGCAGTATGTGCCAGATAAAGGAAGAACGGTTTATCCAGTTTCGCATTCCTGTTCACATAGGCAACCGCGCTGTCGCTTAACGCATCGGTTATATAGTAATTTGACGGTACTTCTTTAACAGGCTTATCACCATAGACCAGGCTGAAAGGGTCGAAGAAGTTAACTACTCCATACAATACGCCGTAATAATAATCGAAACCTTTTGCCGTAGGATACTGGGATGGCGCTATATAATCGCTATAATCGCGCTGATGTGCCAGCCATTCGCGCTGGTCTTCCTTCAGAGGCGTTTCCGAAACATGCCATTTGCCTACCATTCCGGTATTGTATCCGGCACTTTTCAGTACTTGCGCTATAGTTACGGCATTGTCGCTCAGCGAGCCGATATATCCGGGCAGGTTCTGATTGAATGTCATTCGCCCGATGCCCGCCTGATGCGGATATAAGCCTGTAAGCAAACTGGCGCGGGAAGGGCAACTCCGGCCTGCGTTATACATATTGGTAAAGCGTACGCCGTTGTCTGCCAGACCGTCTATATTCGGGGTATTCATCTCCCCGCCAAAGCATCCTAAGTCCGACCAGCCCATATCATCCACCATGACGACGATAATATTGGGGCGCTCGTCTTTTTGTTTCTTTTCCTGTGAGAAGCATGGCAGCAACGGGACTAATCCCGTACCAAGCATCACTATCGATATAGGTTTATTCATTTTCAGTCATTTATATCGTTTATAATTAGAATTCTATATCCATGGCTGCTCCCGTATCCCCCTGCTGTTGCATCCATTTTTCGAGTTCTTTCTTCATTCCGGTCATTCTTTTACTGTATTTTTCATTGCCAGCCAGATTATTTAGCTCCCACGGATCGTTTTGCATATCATAAAATTCCACGGCAGGACGTTTTACATATCTATCGACAAAACGCTTTGCTTCAGGGTCGGATTGGGCGCTTTCGAGCCAGCTTGCCCAGACGCTCCGGTTGTTTTTCACATTCATCAGGTGTTTTTCAAAATATTCGGCTTCGGGCGTAAGATTAAGTATCAGCTTATACCTTTTATCCCTTATACTTCGTATCGGATATGCAGTTCCTTCCGGAATATTATTATGAATGCCGTAAGCATATTGGCGATGCTCTTTTTCTTTACCGTAAAGAACTTTTAAGAAACTCGTCCCGTCTATCCCGTCTATCGCTCCGCCACCGGCAAAGTCCATCAGGGTAGGGAGGATGTCTTCGTACTGGACTATTGCATTATTCGTGGTATTTGCTTTTATTTTTCCGGGGAAGCGTGCGACTAAAGCGCTGTTTTGTCCATAATTCCAACATGTCCACTTACCTCCGGGGAATTGCGGGCCTTGTTCCCCCAGGAATATGACCAATGTATTATCGAGCTTTCCTGTTTCTTCCAGCACTTTTAAAACGGCTCCGACCTCATCATCCAAAGCTCTTACCTCGGCCAGATAGTTTCTGTATAATTGGCGTGTTCTTTCATTATCTACAGAATTAGGAGGCAATACTATTCTGTCGGCATCGAACTCGTCCGGATTGCCCCAGGTCCATGGCGCATGGGGATGTATGCTGCAAACAAAAAGGCAGAAAGGGTTGTCATCTCTTTTCATAAACTCGCGTATGCCGTCTGTCGTATAATTGGCAGTAGGGGATACGCAATCAACTTCAAAGCCCGGTACTTTTTCAAAATTATAAACCTTTTGCGGTTGTGTATGCGTTTTTCCGGTCCGTCCCACCCTGTAGCCGGCCTGCGGAAAGTAATGGGTGATGCTCTTTATATCGGGATTAGAGGCCTTGTGATTTTGATAAGATCCATGTTTTGCCGGATACAATCCGGTGTATAAAGATGCCCTGATAGGTACGCTCATGGTACATGAAGCGTAATTGTTGGTAAATCTCACTCCTTCTTTAGCAATCCTGTCGATATTGGGAGTGACAAGGTTTTTTCCTCCGTAACAACTAATTTCGTTTGAGGCTAAGTCATCGGCAAGGATAACTACAATGTTTGGCTTTTCCTGTGCATTTGCTGTATATGCGATTGGGAGCAACAGGAATATTGTTCTTTTTACAGTCCTTAAATTCATAATGTACTTCGGTGTGTTTTAATTAATTATTCATCATGGTATAGCACATGACAAAATTAACAGAAGTATTCAGTCGGCATTTGCAGGCATGTTCACGAAACACACACTATTGTACAAAAGCTATAACTCTTTATAAAAAGAATATTTATGCTACCGGTCTTACCTTTTTATTCTTGCCCGCCCTGTAGTCCGGTTTATTCCTTTTCCGCTCAACTGAAAATAGCCGGCCTCAATAGTCCGTATAAACATAAATACTAATATTTGAAACAATAATGCATCCTATCCGGAATTTATTCTACTAATTTTGGGTATGGCTAATCAGGCTGATTACTGTAAACCAAACAATTCTCAATATTATGAATACTAAATTTATCAACTGTTTTTTTGCCGGAATCTGTGTTGTGTCATATGCAAGTAAAATAAAGGCGCAAAGTGAGCATCGTCCCAATATTATTTTTATCCTGACCGATGATATGGGTTACAGCGATGTCGGTGTCTATGGCGGCAAATTTGTCCCTACTCCCAATATTGACCGGATGGCATCCGAAGGAATATATTTTAACCAATATTATAGCGCCTCTCCTATAAGCTCGCCTTCGCGGGCCGGCTTATTAACAGGGATGCATCCTGCCAGATGGAATATTACAAGTTATCTGCAAACCCGTAAAGGGAACCGCGATGCCGAAATGGCGGACTTTCTGGACCCGAATGCCCCGACAATACCAAAGGCCATGAAAGCGGCCGGATATAAGACCGGACATTTCGGTAAATGGCATCTGGGCGGAGGCCGTGATGTAAAGAATGCTCCTGTGTTCGATGCTTACGGATATGATGAATATGCCAGCACATACGAAAGCCCGGCAGCTGACCCGCTATTGACCGCGACCGACTGGATATGGTCTCCTCAGGACAGTGTAAAGCGTTGGGACAGGACTGCCTATTTTGTAGATAAAACAATAGATTTCCTGAAAAAGCATAAAGGCGAACCCTGCTTTATCAACCTCTGGCCCGATGATATGCATACTCCCTGGGTAGGCAATATAGAAGAACAGGATATTGTTCCTCACGATTATCAGAGTGAGAAAAACTTCTGTACGGTCTTAACCGAGTATGACAAACAAATAGGACGGTTGCTGAGTGAAATAAAAAAGCTGAACCTCGATAATAACACGATTGTCATTTTTGCAAGCGACAACGGGCCTGCCCCAAGTTTTCGCGGTAGCCGGGCAGGCAACCTGCGGGGCTGCAAAGCCTCTTTGTTCGAGGGGGGGACCCGTCTGCCGTTTATCGTCTGGGATACTAAGGGTGCCGTTCCTCAGGGGAAATCGGATAATACGAGCGTCGTGAGTGCATTGGATATGTTCAAAAGCCTGTGCGCGATAGCCGGCACACCGCTGCCTGAAGGATACCGGAGCGACGGTACGGATATGAGTAAAGCTCTATTGGGTAAAGAACTGAAACGGGATAAAGCGATATTCTGGGAGTACAGACGAAATGAAAGCGAGGCATTTCCTAAGCCCAAAGGTGAAGATGCCAGCCCTAATGTCGCGGTAAGAAAAGGCGACTGGAAATTACTGGTAAATAAAGACGGCTCGGATGTAATGCTGTATGACCTTTATAAGAATCCGCGGGAAAATGTAAACGTTGCGGAGAAATACCCCGAGGTAACAAAAGAACTGAAGAAACTGGCCTTAGACTGGCGAAATTCCTTACCGGAACTACCCCGTAAATAATTTGTACGAAAAGGTATGGATAAAAGTAAAGCGCTTTCATTTATTTTGCCGTCCTTATTTCTCGGATATGCGGATGGCGCGTCTGCCCACGAAAAAGATAAAAGGCCGAATATAGTTATCATATTAGCCGATGATCTGGGTTGGGGCGATGTGGGTTTTCATGGGAGTAATATTAAGACTCCCAATCTGGATAAGCTGGCAGAAGAAGGTATCCGGATGAACCGTTTCTACACGGCTCCCGTAAGTTCACCTACAAGAGCGGGATTGCTCACGGGGCGGTATCCTAACCGTTACGGATTAAGGGAGACCGTTATTCCGCCCTGGCGCGATTTCGGATTGGATACGGAAGAAGAATTACTGCCCGAAATGCTGGGAAAGGCGGGTTACACAGAGCGTGCAATCATAGGAAAATGGCATCTGGGGCATTCCCGGAAAGAATATTATCCGCTAAGCAGGGGATTTACATATTTCTACGGACACCTAAACGGGGCTATCGACTATTTTGACCATAAGAGGGAAGGAGAGCTGGATTGGCATCGCAACTGGGATTCTTCGTATGACGAAGGTTATTCCACAGACCTGATTACACAGGAGGCCATAAACTATATAGACAATCATTCGCAGGATGAGAATCCGTTCTTCCTGTATGTAGCCTATAATGCGCCGCATACGCCCTTGCAGGCCAAACCCGAAGATATCGCCCTGTATACGGACAATATAGAGGCTTTATCGCCCAGGGAACGTAAAAAAGCTACCTATGCGGCAATGGTAACATGCCTGGACAGGGGTATAGGTAAGATACGCGAAGCGCTAAAGGCCAAAGGCATGGATGAAAATACGCTGTTCATATTCTTTAGCGACAATGGGGCGGAACCCAACGGAGGGGGGAATAATAAGCCGTTGCGCGGGACAAAATTTGAAGAATGGGACGGGGGAGTAAGAACTCCTGCAATAATCTCATATCCGGCTAAGTATAAAGGAGGCCGCGAAATCAGCCAGGTCACCGGCTTTGTAGATATAATGCCTACAATAAAGTCGATACTTTCTATCAAAGGTAAACCTCACCGGCCTTTCGACGGAATTGATATTTCACCGGTGTTATCAGGAAAAGAAAATATTATAAAACGGGACCTGTATTTAGGTTGCGGAGCCGTGGTAAATAATGATTATAAATTAATCGTTCGGGGGAAGAACGACAGGATAAAAACGGATGAAGATTTTTTAATCTATTACCCGGAAGACAGTTATGAAAAAATGAATGTCAGCGATAAATACCCGGCCGAACTGCAAAGACTGAAGAAAATCGCAGAAAAATATGATGCGATAGAACCTCCGTTCAAGGTTCTTCCATACGGTCACGGACGCGAGGATTTTGTAGTTCCCTCCGAATGGAAAGTAGCAAAATAAGTGGACTGTCCGAAGCTGTTGGCTATGCTGTAAAAGTCAATAGAAAAAGCGGATAAGAAACGGAAAACTTTATCTATATATGCAGTTGATAGCTTTTAGCCATTAGCTTATAGCTCTTTGAAGGAATGAGAAAAAGTAAATTTGTAAATTAGCAGATGAGCAAATTAGTAAAAAGTGTTACATGTGTTACTTTTGTAACTTTTTTGGAAAGCCGTAGGGGCGAATAAATGCAGAACCTGTTACCTTTGTTACTTTTTTAAGTTGCGAGATACAAGAAAAAGGCTAACGGCTAAAAGCTATCAGCTAAAAAACTGTTACTTTTGTTACCTTTTAACCAAATATAGTTAACAAATATAAAAACCACAGTAAGAAAATAGTAGAAAAAGTGTCAGATATGTCAAGTTTTAACTATATATAGTTAATAAATGCAAAGGTAAGAGGCAGATCGCAAGCTTCAGCATATTGACTAATTACAACCGATAAATTGACATAAGTAGAATATTTAATATCCATACAGGCAATCAGCCCTTTTTATATCTTTAGCAACCAAAGAAATAAACTATGATATCACTTTGCGACAAAAAATTATTTTTCGGGATAGCGGCATCCATATCCCCGTTTTCAGGCATTCTGGGACAAGATTCGCCCAAGAGTCCGAACATTATTATTATCATGGCAGACCAGCTGCGTGCCGATTTATTGCAGCGCGAGCAATACCCGTTGAATACAATGCCTTTTGCCGATAATCTGGCGAAGAATGGAGTGTGGTTCGACAAAGCCTATACCGCAGCTCCGGCCAGCGGCCCGGCCCGGGTGTCCATGCTGACCGGAAGATATCCCGGTGCAACACATGTACGTTCCAACCATAATATTAAAGATGCTTTTTATAACAAAGACCTTTTTGATGTGGCCAGAGAGAAGGGATACGCAACGGCCCTGATCGGAAAAAACCATTCGCACCTGTCTCCCGACAGGGTAGATTACTGGAGTGCTTATAACCATGACGGGCAGGATTCGAAAGATAAAAGCGAGTTAGGCAACGCTTTTGACAAATATCTGAAGACCCTGGATATGTATGCCAATATGGAACCCTCACCCTATGGGATAGAAGCGCAATTGCCATACCGTATGGTAGACGATGCTTCCCGCTGGATAGATTCGGTATCCGGCAAGCCTTTCCTGATGTGGCTTTCTATTGCTGAGCCTCACAACCCGTACCAGACTTGTGAACCTTATTATTCGATGTTTCCTCCCGGGTCACTGCCGGAGATGAGAAGCTCTGCCGGAGATATGAAATCGAAAGGCGAAGAGTATGAGTTACTCTCGGAAATGATGGGGCAGGGGCATGTAGGCTATCAGAGGGATTTGCAGCGGCTCCGTTCTGTTTATCACGGAATGCTGAGGATGATCGACGACCAGCTGGCCCGTTTGGTAAATGAACTGAAAGAAAAGCATATCTATGATAATACTATCATTGTGTTTGTCGCAGATCATGGGGATTATGCCGGCGAATACGGCCTGATGAAAAAAGGCGTGGGACTGGACGATGCTATTGCCCGCATACCCATGCAATGGACAGGCCCCGGAATAAAGCCTTCTGCAAACCCGCATAAAGCGCATGTGAATATTGTTGATATTTTTCCTACCATTTGCGAAGTTATGGGTGCTGACATCCCGGTAGGAGTACAAGGGCGCAGCCTGTGGCCCATGTTGCAGGGAAAGGAGTATCCCGAAAAAGAATTCGGGAGCGTAATGGTGCAGGACGGCTTTGGCGGAATGTATTATACAAAGGAAGACGCTACCGATTATAAGGAAGAAGGCGCGGTAGGTAAGAAAGGCCTGTTTTTTGACGAACTCAATACATGGACGCAGAGCGGGACAATGCGTATGCTTCGCAAGGGAGACTGGAAGCTGGTTTACGATATGGATGGTAACGGAGAGCTTTATAACATGAAAAACGATCCGTCGGAACTGGATAATCTTTTTGGAAATAAAGAATATAGTGATATCAGGAATGAAATGATTGAAACCTTGTTAAGGTGGGATATTTCTACACAAGACCCTTTGCCGGTACCCAGAAACCGTTACCGTTTCAAAAGGAATGAACATAACTATATGTTCCGTTGAGGGAGGAACAAACAGCATAGATTAAGGAGGACGTTAATGAAATCATCCTCCTTTTCTTGAAGCATATTCACGCGGAGAAATGTTAAAGGCTTTCTTGAAGCATCGTGAGAAGTAATTAGGTGATGTGAAGCCGGCCATATATGCGACTTCCGAAACATTCCGGCCTTCATTTATAAGTTTAAGGCTATGTTCCAGGCGTATTTTGGTAATATATTCGGTAGCAGACAGTCCTACCAGCTTCTTAAGCTTGGTATGCAGCAGGGTACGGCTTATTCCCACGGCTTCGGTGATATCGGTTACCGAAAATGACTTGTCGATGTGTTCTTTGACATAATTGTGTATAGACTCCAGCAGCTTTTTATCGTGGACACATATATCAGGCTCTTCGGTAAATGATGTGGCCAGATTATCCCGCATCCTTTTACTTAATTGCTGTTGCATCTTCAACAGGTTTTTCACTCTCTGCTGCAAAATGGCCGGATTGAAAGGCTTCTCAACATAGGCTTCCGCCCCGTATTCATAGCCTTCCATCTTATTCTCATCCCCGGATTTCGCAGTGAGGATGACAAACGGGATATGGCATGTTTCTATCGAGGACTTTATTTCGTTGCAGAATTGCAGTCCGTCCATGACCGGCATCATCAGGTCGCTTATGATGAGATCGGGGCTTAAGTCCAAAGCGGCTATAAGTCCCTCCTGCCCGTTGACGCAAAGGGTTGTCCGGTAATCCTTGTTAAAGATTCCATCAATAAAGTTCAACAGTTCATGATTATCTTCGACAATAAGTATATGCGGCCTTTCCTGAGAATTGTCTGTATTGAGCGTGTTTATCTCCGTTTTATTTTCTTCGGGGATCAGGTATGAATAGCTGTCTATTACCTGGTTATCGAATCTCTTTGATGATATTTCATTCTCTTTGAATGAGTCTCTATCGACATTCACTACCACGGTAAATTTGCTGCCCTTACCTTCACTGCTTTCGACAGAGATATCACCTTTGTGTAATTGGGCAAGTTGTCTTACCATATTCAGTCCTATACCGAAGCCGCTGTTCTCCTTTGTGTTAATAGTCTGATAGTATTTGTCGAATATCTGGGAGAGTTCCCCTTCGGAAATCCCACAACCCGAATCGGCGACTTCTATCCGGAGTTTCTCTGTTCCGTTATCGTTATACAATTCGGCAGATATACGGATCTCTCCCCCGGCATCAGTAAATTTCAACGCATTCGAAAGCAGGTTGAAAACAATCTTTTCCAGTTTTGAGGGATCGAAATAAACGGGGTACCTTGATACCGTTATATTTATAGAGAATAAGATATTCTTACTCTCGGCCAATAGCTTGAATCCGTTCGCTATCTCTATAATGAAACGCAAGACATATCCTTCTTTGACCCTGATCTTTTCTACTTCCGTTTCTATTTTACTCAGCAGGATCAGTTCGTCTACCAGATTCTGCATTCTTTGCACATTTTTTTGTATCGCCTGTATTTTTACCCTTGCCTCTTCAGGGAGAGCGGATTGAGTCAATATAGTATAGATCGGTGATACGATCAATGTCAATGGTGTACGGAGTTCGTGTGATATATTAGTGAAGAAATTGATCTTTAGCCTGTTTACTTCTTTGAGCTTCTCCTTTTCTAATCGTTCTGTAATTATCAGACGGTGTTCTTTCTGACGTATGGAAATTATACGGTATACTAAGAATATGAGTAATAAAAGTATCAGAAAGTATATCACATATGCAGTCTCCGATTTCCAGAATGGCGGCAGCACTGTCAGATGAATGACCCTTATTTCACTCTCATTCCAGTTATTATCGAGTGCGGCCCGGACCATGAAGTCATATGCTCCTGCCGGAAGATTTGCATATGTAACCTGATCCTGGTTGCCCAGATCAACCCACTCCTTGTCTATATCGCTGAGTTTTATGGCATAAGATATATTGCGCGAATGCACAAGGGAAGGCGCCGAGAATATGAAAGAGAAGGATTTCGCCTGACTTTCGGTAAGGGTTATATCACTGGTTTCATTGATTGATTTTTTCAACGGGGAATTTTCTTCATTCGGGAAAACGCTTTTACCCATTATCCTCATATCAACGATATCGACCCGTGGATTTGTCTGGCTGATATTGAGCATACCGGGTTGTATACGGATCAGACCGTTGATAGTGCCGAAATAGATTCGCCCCAATTTATCTTTGTAAACGGAATTGTAGTTGAACTGGTCGTTCGGCAGGCCGTCCTGAGTTGTAAACTTCGAGAATAGCCGCCGTTCTCTGTCAAATCTCGCCAGTCCGTTATTGGTTGCGATCCACAGGTTGCCTTCATTGTCTTCCGTAAGTCCGTAAGTAGTATTGGACGGCAGGCCGTCCTCTTTATCATATGCCTTGACGGTATTATCTTTTGTCCGGATAAGATTCAAGCCTCCGTAATGGGTAGACACCCATATATTCTTATCTTTATCTTCATAGACATAGTTTATGTAATCGTCTGAAATACTCGGTGTCGTTCTTGTCGAATAATTTATCACCTCCTGATTGTGTTTATTATACTTGAACACCCCTCTGAAATGTGTGCCCAGCCATATATTCCCTGAAGAATCTTCGAAAAGGACATCTATTTGCCCGGTCCTGAAAATACCGGATTCAAAATCGACAAATTTATTTGTGGATTTGTCGTAATTCAGCAGGCCCGAGGTGGTTCCTATCCAGATAAGACCATCCCTGTCTTGTAATAAGGCGAAAACATTGTTATTATTGAATATAGGATATTGCTGTTTCATGTAATATGTGAACTTCCCCGTTTTGGGATCATACCTGTTCAGGCCACCTAAGTATGTGCCTATCCACAGGATTCCTTCATCGTCCTTTAATAGCGAATGGACGTTATTGCTTGTTAGCCCTCCGCCATTGCTTTTGCTTCCATAACGGGTAAAGTTGTCATCTTCGCTGTGATAATAGTTCAAACCTCCATTTTCAGTAGCAATCCATAGATCATTGCCTTCCGCCCCTATGATCTGGCGTACAGCTTTGCCTCCGATACTGTTCTTGCTCAGTTCCGGAACATACAGGGCAAATCTCTGGTACGATTTAAGTAATAAGTTTACGCCTCCGAAGTATGTACCTATTACCATATTATTATCCCGGTCTTTGTAGATACTGTATACAGCATTGTCATTTATACTGTTATTATCGCTAAGGTCATTCAGGCAGACAAGGTTTTCTCCACTTTCAGTATCGTATATATTCAGTCCCCATTCTGTTCCGACCCAAAGCCTGCCGGAGTCGTCTTCCCTTATATGATGAATATAAGAATTGCTAATACTTTTTACAGTAGAAAATGTTTTCTCATGAGGATCGAAATGTAACAAACCTTTATCTGCTGTGCCAACCCACAGGTTATCTCTTTGATCTTTATAGAGGCAAATAAGGTCGTTGGTAGGGATAGAATTTTTGTTTTTAGGATCATTGTAATACAGAGTAACCGTACTATCCTTTAACGATACGTGGTATAATCCTTTTTTGGTAGCTACCCATAGATCACCTTTTTCATCCTTAACAATATCCATCGCATTCCCGTTTACCACTATGTTATTCGCCCCAACATAATCTTTAACATTAAAAAGGCTGTCAATATGCCTGAGTCCACGGGGAGCGGCTACATAAAATCCTCCTTTTCCATCCTCTATCATTCCGCGTACAAGTACATTCTTGACAACGGTTTCGAAACGGTCTTGTTCCCGGTTATATCTGGTCAAACCATAATTAGTCGCCGCCCATAATGCTTTATTGGAATCTTCATATAAATACCTGATGTCATTACTCAACAGGGAAGTCGTATCTGATGAGTTATGTTCATATACAACAAAGGTTTTGCCATCGTATTTGCATACACCATTTTTTGTCCCGAACCAAAAGTATCCTTTCTGGTCTTCAAGTATTGCAAAAACCGTGTTGCCAGGTAGTCCGTCTTTATTGGTAAGATGAGAAAAACGAAGTCTGTTAACCGAAGTGGGAGAGGCTGTAACTACTACATGTAATAGAAACAAGCATAACAATAAGAACAAGTGTCTCATTTTTAATTCACAGTAAATTAGATTGTAAACAAAACTAATAAAATAATCCAGAATACAACACTTATACAGCCTTCTTAACTTCTGCCAATAAACATTTGTACTAATAATAAGAACATATGTGCTTTTTACGGGCGATATATATAACTACTTTTGATATAAACCTGAATCAATAATCCATTTCATTTTTTAACATGATATTTCCTATAAAATAACGAAAAGGATTGTTGTTTTTTGGAAAATATTTTATCTATGTAATAAGCTTTAGCCTTTAGCTTATAATTCTTTGAAAGAATGGAATAAGTGGTAAATAATGAGTAATAAGTTAAGTTGTAAGTTTCAGGTTTTTATAAAAGATACGGGTTACAAGTTACGAGTTGTTAACTGTTTACTGCTAACTGTTCACTGATTTTCCGTTACCTTTGTTACTTTCTGCTTGCGCAATTAAATATGAAGGCGGAATCCAGGAGGTTCAACTTTTGATTCGCATGATTTACTTATTGTTATTTAACTATAATCAATAATACCGGAAAAATGAATAATAAGAATTTACTTTTATGGATAGCGGCAGGTTTACCCTGTATAACTTCTATCGCTCAAAATTCCCGACCCAATATAGTACTTGTTATAGCCGATGATTGCCGTCGTGGCGACCTCGGTTGTTATGGAAGTGCCGACGCGGTTACCCCGAATATTGACCGTATTGCTTCAGAGGGGCTGAAATTTAATAATTTCTTTCAGGCTACAGCGATGAGTTCCCCAACCCGGCACTGTCTGCTTACCGGCCTGTATCCGGTGAAATCGGGAGCTTATCCTAATCATACTTTTATCGAAGAGGGCATAAAAACCCTTCCCTATTATCTTAAAAATGCCGGTTACCGTGTGGCAATACAGGGAAAAAGGCATATAGCTCCGTTAGAAGCCTTCCCTTTCGAATTTTTGAGTCCGGGAGGTGACAATGTCAATATTGAAAAAATAGAACGCTTCATGGCCGATGTCTCAGAAAAGAAAGAACCTTTCTTCCTATACATCGCTTCTCACGATCCACATTCGCCGTGGACAAGAGGAGACCGTTCCCTTTTTGATGCGGAGAAGCTGGCGCTGCCTCCTTCCCTGGTCGATACAAAAGAAACACGTGAAAAATATGTCAGTTATCTGGCAGAGATCAATCAACTGGATTCAGACGTGGGCAAAATAGATGAACTGATAAAGAAATATAATCTGGATAATAATACTATATTTATATTTACAAGCGAACAAGGATATTCATTCCCTTTTGCAAAATGGACATGTTATGACGCCGGCCTGCAAACGGGCTTTATCATACGCTGGCAGGGAGTAACTTCTCCCGGAACCGAAACGGATGCTATGTGCGAATATGTGGACGTTACGCCTACCCTGCTCGATATAGCGGGTGCAGCGGTTCCTGAGGGACTTGACGGACGCAGCTTCCAGCCTGTAATAAGGGGTAATGCGGACCGGTTTAAAGAATATGTTTTTGCATTGCAGACGACCAGAGGCATCATTAGCGGATCTCCATATTACGGGATACGGTCTGTAAGGAACGACAGGTTTAGTTATATCGTCAATCTTACGCCTGAGGAGCCTTTCAGGTGTGTTTCGACCAAGAATAACGATCTTGTCTGGGCTTCATGGAAAAGAGAAGCCGATACGAACAATCATGCAAAACAGCAGGTGTACAATTACCAGTATCGCCCGCAGGAAGAACTATATGATATTATTAACGACCCTTATCAAATGAATAACCTTATAGGTGACGGTAAATACACCCGGGATGTAGAAATATTGCGCAAAGAGCTTCATAAATGGATGGAATCGCAAGGAGATCTTGGCCAGGCTACAGAAATGGATGCATTGAAACATAAATATAAGGAAAAAAACGAAGAAGAATGAATAATACTACCTACGCTACCCCATTTGCCAAACCACTATATGTAATGCTGAAACCTATCGGTGCGGCATGCAATCTCAGATGTAAGTATTGCTACTATCTGGAGAAAAAAGAGCTGTATCCCGATGATAAGCGTTATGTGATGTCCGATGAGCTTCTTGAGAAGTTCATCAAAGATTATCTGGAATCCCAGACCATGCCGCAGGTACTTTTCACCTGGCACGGAGGCGAAGCGCTGATGAGGAATATATCTTTTTACAAGAAAGCGCTGGAACTGCAAAAGAAATATGGACGTGGACGTCAGATAGACAACAGCATACAGACAAACGGCACATTGCTGACCGACGACTGGTGCCGTTTCTTCAAGGACAACAATTTCCTTGTAGGGATATCCATAGACGGCCCTCAGCATTGCCACGACAAGTACCGCAAGGGAGTGAACAACGAGCCTTCGTTCTACAAAGTAATGAAAGGCCTTTCCCTGCTGAAAAAACACGGGGTAGAGTATAATGCCATGGGAGTAGTCAACGACTATAACGTGGACTATCCGCTGGAATTCTATAATTTCTTCAAGTCCATCGATTGCCGCTTCATCCAGTTCTCTCCTATCGTAGAACGAATAAACGGGGAACCCGCCTCATGGAATGTACCTGCCGCGGGATGGGGAGATTTCCTTATCGCCATCTTCAACGAATGGGTAAGAAACGATGTGGGACAGTTTTACATACAATATTTCGACTCTACCCTGGCAAACTGGGTAGGTGCCGACCCGGGGGTGTGCACGCTGGCAAAATACTGCGGGCATGCCGGAGTAATGGAATTCAACGGGGATGTCTATAGCTGCGACCATTTTGTATATCCCAAATATAAACTGGGCAACATTAAGACACATACCCTGACCGAAATGATGTATTCGCCGCAACAGATGAGATTCGGACAGGACAAATACGATAAGCTGCCGCGGCAATGCAAGGAATGTGACGTGCTGTTTGCCTGCCACGGTGAATGCCCCAAGAACAGGATAATAAAGACAAAAGACGGCGAAGAGGGACTTAACTACCTCTGCGAAGGTTATTACAAGTTCTACAAGCATGTAGCTCCATATATGGACTTTATGAAAAAGGAACTCGACAATAAGAGGCCGCCGGCTAATATTATGCAATATCTGAAGGAGAACAGGATAGACGCAATGATATAGGAAACTGATAAGCGAATGATATTATCAAAGTATATCTTTTACTTCCATCCTGTATCCCCTTATTATTTTGGAGAGAGTAAATGTTAAAAATTTCCCGATGGCTTAGGCTGCCTCCGGCTTGCAGGTTCTGCCTTGCCGAATACAGGAGCGCCACTCTTGCCGAAAGTAAATTGCTGTATGCGTATATCCCTTCTCCATCCGGGTTTTAGGTCGATCTTGGAATGGTAAACGATCCAGTTTTGTGTTCCGTCCGGCGATGTTGTGAAACTGGCATGTCCTACACCGTGAACCTTATTATTCCCCGTAAAAACGGGACCGGATTTTTCCCAGTTAGCCCGCTCCAGAAGATCGGCGTCCTTATCTTTCAACCTCAGTAGAGCCAGCTTGTAGGTTTCCAGCCACGACTGCCCGCAAGAATAGATAATAAACAGGTTATCACCATTTATCAGCACTTCGGGACCTTCATTCAGATCGAGAGGGCCGCCTGTTTCCCATTTTGCATCCGGTTTCGATAACAGTATCCGGCCTGTCGATAAAGTCCAGGGATTTTCCATTCCGGCAATATACAGATATTGCTGCGTCTTGTCCGTTTTCTCTATCTGCTCCCAGCCGGACCACACAGCATATAGCTTGTTTTTCCATTCGAAAACGGTCATATCTATCGCCCAGCGATTTTCCCGCGGATCATCTTTCTTTCTCAGGTCATCCCCCGTGAACATCATCCCCTTATCTATATATGCACCCTGTGGATCTTCGGTGACCGATTCCAGAACTCCTGTACGCTGATGTATGAAAGGGGGGCCTGACTCTCCGGCAGCATAGTAGATGTACCATTTGCCACGGACATAATGCAGTTCGGGAGCCCAGATACACCTTTTGTTCCATCCTTCGGACGGAGGGCTCCATACTGTTACGGGATCACCCTGCTTATGCAGCTCTGTCGTTTTGGAGACAGCAATTCCTGCTCCTTTTACAAAACAATAATAATAACAGCTATCGGTTTTAATAACCCATGGATCAGCCCCCTTGGCTATAGGATTATTAAAATACTTGTCACCGCTATCATCCTTATCCTGTGCGTACAGAAACGGCACAGGATAAAGAATAAGTATCAAGAATATTATGCAACAGTTTTTCATGGAATTGTATATTATTTCACTATAAGCCTGACATCATCTATCCAGCTGGTGTTGCCCGAAGCGCCCACATAAAAGACGATCTGGTAACGTCCCTTGTCCGGGATGGGAATGTCCTTGAAATCGAATGTCTGCAACTCTTTAGTGAGGGTTATCTCTTTATCCAAAGCCTTAGCCGCCTGATTTCCGGCTTCTTCTACCCTGAAGAAAATAGTCGATGTCTTATCCGACCTGCCTTTGAAAGAAACAGTAGCGACCGCATTTTCTTTTCCGGTATTGAATACCCACTTCATAAGGGATGAATTAGGCTTCCTTCCTTTTTTCTTAATATCGATACGGGCTGTTTTCCTGCCCGATATAGTGTTTACGGTATCGATACTGAACCTTACATCCGCGCCATCCTTTGTAACGATATTCCAATCGCCGAAATTGTCATCGAATTCCCCGTTTATATCGTCACGCTTATAAGCCTGCTGACGCTGCCCGTATCCGCGGGTGTCCATAGGTGTTACTCCTATCCTGTCCGCCCATTGCTTCCACCATTCATACATTCTGGCACGCCTTTCAGGGAATTTTCCGGACAGATCGGTCATTTCTGTCGGATCGGCTTCCATATCATACAGTTTAACGGATGACTCGTCATACCTGGTTCCCTCGTCCGTTTTCGACACTATCTTCCACTTGCCGTCCCTTACTGCTATATTTGCTTCATGTTCCCAGAATGTGATGTCGCGGTTTGTCGTTCCCCCTTTAAAATTAGGGACAAGGCTGACGCCCTGCATCGGCGTAATTTGGTGGCCTTTGTAATTTTTCGGATATTCGGCTCCCGACAGGTCGACACATGTAGCCATAATGTCGGTAAAATGGCCATACTCATTCACAAACGATCTGTTCAGCTTCTTATCAATTCCGGCCGGGTAATGTACGATAAGCGGGGAAGCTATCCCCCCTTCATTTGTATAGTGTTTGTATTCCCTGTAGGGTGTACTGCTCAGATTTGCCCAGTTGATACGATAGCTTTCATATGTATCCTGTTTTCCATCTACGGCTTTGCGTTTTCCGCCACTGATAAACTCCGCGCAGGCGCCATTATCTGCCATAAACATAATGATTGTATTATCCGACTGTCCTTTTTCCTTCAGCTTTTCAACCAATCGTCCGATACCCTGGTCCATGGCATCTATTTGCGCGGCATATATTGCCATACGCATCGTAAATTCGTGCTGCTGCTCCGGCGTGAGTTTGTCCCATGCTTCTACAGCCTGATCCCGTGGAGAAAGAACAGCGTCGCTCCCGAATAATCCCATTTTTTGCTGGCGTTCGAATCGTTCCGCCCTCAGTTGGTCCCACCCGGCTTTGTACCGTTGCACATACTTTTCTATATCCTTTTCTAAAGCATGCAGCGGCCAGTGGGGAGCATTGTAGGCAAGGTAAAGGAAAAACGGGCTTTCCGAAAAGTTATGCTTGTCTATATAGTTTATAGCATTGTCGCTGATGGCATGGGTAAAATAGAATGAACCGTCTTTAGGTGTTTCAACCCTTTTGTTATTAATATTTACAACAGTTTCGAAATAGTTTGCCGCTCCTCCTACGATTCCGTAGAACTTATCAAATCCTCTCTGGTTCGGCCAGTTGTCCATTACCGCCCCTTCGTTCTGACGGTCACTGCTCAAATGCCATTTACCGCTCATATACGTTTTATAACCGGCTGTCCTGAGCACTTCGGCAATAGTAACACATTCGTTATTTAAAAATCCCTGGTAGGGAGGACGTTGCAGATTGGCAGCAGCCATCCATCCCATTCCTGCCTGATGAGGATACAGACCGGTCATTAACGCGGCCCTGGACGGACAGCTACGGGCCGAATTGTAAAACTGGCGGTAGCGGATACCGTCTTCGGCCAGTTTATCCAGATTGGGCGTTTCCACCTCGCCTCCATAACATCCCAGGTCGGAATATCCCATATCGTCGGCAAGGATAACTATTATATTGGGCTTTTCCTGAGCATTGCTTATTGCAGATGCTCCGGCAAAGGCCAATCCTAAATAGGAGAATTTTCTACTGACTTTCATTTTTTCATTAAAGTTATTCGATTTATTCGAGAGAGAAAATTAAGATCAACTAAAAACCTCTCCATTCATTTATATATAACCCGTTGCTCTGAACATCCCGTATTCTGTTCCTGAATACCAGCTCTTCCGAAACCTTGTATGTAGAACCACCCTTTGCATACTGATAATTCAGCCTGAAAGTTTTCGTAGATACATCATAGGTCGATTTTCCGTCGGGAGATACCACTACCGGCGAAGTTGGGTCGGGAAGTATGCTAATTTCCCCGCCTCCATATACCGGAACATCCACAATAAACGAATATGTGGCCTTTGCCGGGTCCTTCGACTGGGAGGTTGCATCTGCAACGACACGCATCCTGGTAGGGCCTGTAGTTTTCAGCAAACGATAACTTTCCGTAACGGTGGAAATATTTGCATAAGTAGTTTCTGTTGAAACTCCCGCGTTTGTTGCAGTGATCTTTCCACTATATGTATAATTCCCATGCTGTTTGGCAAAATAGCTGACAGAGAGTTTCATATAATTCATCCCTGCATTTATCGAGTCTATAGTTGAAGATGAGACCAGTCGTATAGGTATTATGTATTCTCCTGTCAAGGATTTTGGATCGTTCAGGAAAGTAAGCGAATCTAATTTTACCGGGAGGTAACCCTTCAACTGGCCTTTAGGTATTCTGATTTCCGAATCCCCAAAGCTATAGAAGGTCTGAGGTAATTCGTACTGACCTGCCGTGTTGATCAGTGACGGGTCTATGGTATAGCTGACAGACCTGTCCTGTCTGTTGTCTACTACTCCCGAAAAAATAACTCCTATTTCCAGCTCAAGCCCTTCCCCCACTATAATGTTCCTGTTATAGGACTGGTTGGGGAGATAAACAGAAGTGTAGGGATAAACAACATCTTCTTCTTCGAAACCGCAAGAGTAGAATATTCCCAGAAGTATTACGGATATTAATAAATATTTTTTCATATTATAAGCTTTTTTGTAGTACAATCATGTAATGTATTATTGCCAGCCATAATTTTGTACAAGGCTCGGAGCATTGTATAATTCCATGTATGGTATAGGCTGATATGGTGATAAAAACCTTCTTTTTTCCAATAATATTTTCTCGTAAGAAAATGTATTGTCTTCTTTCTTCGTGATTTTCATACCGTATACATCCACATTGAGGCTTGTCACACTGTTATTGCCGATCCAGCGGCGCAGGTCATAAAAGTAATGGCCTTCAAAACTTAATTCCAATCTGCGCTCATTCCGGAGATAAGTTCGGAATTTATTTCCATCCGCCCCTATCACCTTATTAAGGTATGCTTCTCCGCTTCCGTACTTGACTAGTATGCTTTTCAAAGCATCGTAAGCCGTAAAGCCAAATCCGCGGGGATCGCTCTTGACACCCCATGCTTCATTAGCCGCTTCCGCATAATTGAGGTATAACTCGGGCATGCCCAATATGATATTGGCCCGTTGAGTTTTCGTATCATTTCCGGGGATTAACTGAACCTGGTTTGTACGTAATAGCTTCTTTATATAGTAGGATGTTCTGGATGTCTTTTTCAATGGAACGTAAGCATCGGCACCCCCCTCATACGACTCGATGGTATAATAATTTCCCGGGCCCATTTTGCTTCCATTATAACCGACAAACAACGCCAGTCTGGGGTCCCTGTTCTGGAAAGGATTGGCAGAATAGTCATAGCTGCTTTCGGATAAAGGATATCCGTCTTTGTCGGGAAATGCATCCACATAATTTTGAGATGCGCCACTGGTAGCCGCCCCATACATCGATTGCGGATAGTGATTCAATTCATATAGCTGGTTCCCTGTCATTATCGGGCCTCTGAATAATATATCCCGGTTTTCATAGTTCTTATTATTCAGTTTGGCAAAATAATAATCATCCATTTTCGAAAGGTTACTTAACCCCCCGGCTGCTTTTATGGCCTCACCGGCAGCAATGGCCGCCTTCTCCCATTTTACCATATCATTATCCTTGTTGAATGCCGGGCTCGCAGCGTAGAGCAGTATTCTGGCCTTTAGGGCCATTGCACTTATACCTGCTGCACGGCCGTTTATACTGGCCCCGATGACCCTGTCCGTTCCCTTATACTCTACAGGAAGGTATTTGATCGCACTGTCGCAGTCGTTAACGATAGCCTGTACACATTCATCGTATGTCGCACGGGGAATATCCAGGTTATCGTCTATGTTCAGGATACGTCCTTGTACAAGAGGTACGCCAAGCATGGACCCGTCCTTTGCCTCTCCGCCAAAATTACGAAGAAGGTCTGCCAGCCAGTACGAACGCATGAAATAAGCTTCGCCGAGCAGCCGTTGAAATTCCCGCACATTATCTATACTGTCATTCTTATTATTGATTACATAGAAACGTACCGGAGTAGGCAGCTTCGCTGTAGGGTCCAACACCATTTTACTCAGGAAGATATTTATATTACGGATTTGCTTATATCTTGTCTCCCAGTTGTTCAGAGGGTTGTTGTCAGGGCGTAGCGCTCCCGTTCCGCAAATATAATAATCGCCTGAGAAATCATTGTCTACTGCGTTATCAGTCATATTTTCGAATTCGATATTATAGAAACCCGGCAAGGCTGAATAACTATCCATCAATGGCCCGCAGAAATATGCGGCATTGGCAAATACTTCCTCTTCCGTCATCGTGTTGTCTTGTTCGAGATCGAAAAAATCGGAACAAGAAGATAGACTTACAAACAGAAGTATGAGTACCGATATATTAATCTTATGTTTCATAATGATTATTTTTCTGTTTTTTGATTAGAATGAAAATGATAAACCACCTGTCAGTGTCATGCATAGAGGGAAGTTTGAAACTCCGGCGCTAAGACTTTCCGGATCGAGGTCTTTTATTTTAGAGATAGTAAATAAATTGGCTCCCCTCGCGAAAAACTTAAGATTATTGATACCGAACTTCGAAGTCGTTATATGAGGAAGCGTATATCCCAGTTCCACATTCCTTAACTTGAAGAAACTGCCATCTACAACCCAATAATCGGACGTTTTGAAATTATTGTTGCTGTATTCCGCCCTCAGTACCGGATGAGGATTTCCGTTTGGAAGACCGTCCTTCAATACGTTCGAATATTTTCTGTTACCGTATATCTGGTAATATTTGTTATCCAGCACCCGGTCGAAACCAGCCAGACCGTATCCTAACAGGTCGAGGTTAAATCCTTTATACGCTAATTTAATGGTGATCCCATATTCGACAGACGGAGATGTGTTAGCTATGACAGTCCTGTCCCTGTCATCGATGAACCCGTCGTTATTTGTGTCTTCGTATCTGAAATCCCCCGGGACAACAGTTCCGAACAGCTGGACAGGCGCTTTATCTATTTCATTCTGGTCGGCGAATGTACCGGTCACCCTGAGTCCCTGTATATCTCCCATGGCCTGAATTTTAAGCAAACCTTCATATCCCGCCGGATAATCGGGATTAGCCTCTTTGGTGATGTCAGTTTTTCCATATGTAATATTAGCGCCTGCGGCTACCTGTAATTCCCCGAACTTTTTCTGATATAGGAATTCGGCTTCAAAGCCTTTGCTGACATAATCTTTGTAATTGCGCATCACCAATGCCGGGCCTTTACCTATTACACCGGGAGTGATATCGGTAAGATTGGCCAAAGCTCCCTTCAGTTTATTATTGAAGTATCCGGCCGAAAGGCTGAGGGAACGGTTCAGCAACAAGAAGTCAGCACCTATATTAAATTCGTAGCTTTTTTGAAAACCTATATCCGGATTCCCCGTCTGATATGGACGCGCAATATTATTGAGTCCGTTGAGGTCGGCATGTGCGCCACCCCTTTCCCAGACATCACGGTATAAGTATGCCGAAAACAGGCCGTCTGCCGTATAAGCGGTAGAACCAAGTATTCCGTAAGAAGCCCTGAGCTTCAGATAATCGAGCCACGGGATGTTTTTCATAAACGATTCTTCGGAAAGAATCCATCCTGCACCGAAGGTCGGGAATGTGCCGAATCTCTTATCGGGAGCGAAGGAGCCCACTCCTACATAATTCACACTCAGGTCGGCAATGTACCTGTCGCTGTACATATAGTTGATATTTCCTCCTATATTTTGTCTTTTAAGTTTTTGTATCAGCGAATTATATTCTTTCGTCTGCTGGAAATATACAATTAGGGCATTGATGTCATGTTCTCCGAATTTACGATTGTAAGTTGCCGTTACATTATAGGCAAAATTACGTTGTGTGACATCAGATGTCCTTGTCTTATTGGTTTCACGGGTATCTTTTCCCCATATCTTATATCCGGTAACTTCGGAACGATCCTGATTCATTACAGGTTCAAAGACGGAGAAAGTTCCTCCTTGCGATGATGTCATCGCAGTATATACATCGAAGGTTACACTTGGCTTTATCACCAGTCCCTGCACCCATTTGTTCAGATCAATATCCAAAGTCATATCCGATTGGATATAAGAATATTCACCCTCTCTATAACCATTATTCATAAGCATACCATATACATTATTCTGGTTTTCGGCAGTACCTCCCAATACAAATTCAGTATCGGGTTTTCCGGCCTTGTCTCCCGGAATGAATATAGGGAACTCATTGGGGCGGGTATCCGATAGCAGATTGAAGAAGGTCTGGGTAGACATATTAGGCCATTGCTTGTTGCGTAATGCCGCATTGAAACCTGCCTTGAATGTTATAAAATCCTTTATCGTATTGTCTACGTTTCCTCGTAATGTAAATGTCTGGTCGTTGTTCGGATATTTGGTGTATTTTTCTAATCCGCCATTTGTCTGGAAACCGACATGCGTGAAAAAGGATGTTTTCTCATTTCCTCCCGTAAACTGCGCATTGGCTTTGGTTATACCCATATTACTGTTCAGAAACATCTCATAGTAATCGATATCGGGATATAAGACAGGATCTCCGTTGACATAGTTGCCGGGATTTTTAAAATATGGCGCCTGCCCCGAATTGATCAGGGCCTGATTGTACATCGAGGTATATTCATATGCATTCAGGTATTTAGGCAAACGTGTAGGCTTTTGTATGCCTGTCTGGACATTTACCCTGACTTTGTTTTCATATTTTTTACCTCTTTTGGTTTTTACCATCAGTATCCCATTCGTCTGTATACCTCCATACAATGCTTTTAATGAAGCATCTTTAAGCAGCTGCACGCTTTCTACCGTTTCGGGTTCTATATAATCTAAAGAACGCTCCACACCATCAACCAGAATTATGATATTCCCCAAAGGAGTACGCACAAAACTTGTATTGTTGGTTAGTCCCTGATCCATCGTATTGCTGATTATAGCATTATCCATAGAGAACAGCCCGTTGAGCCGCCCATTCAAGGCATTCATCATGTTTGTCGTAGGGTTTGCCTCAAGGTCTTCCCCCTTTACCTTGGAGTACGCTCCCACGGTACGGCGCTCATTTGTTTCTCCAAATGGTGTGTATATACGGCTTTCATCGCCCGTATAACCGACGATCGTTTTCATGGTCACTTTACCTGCCTCTAATTGTGATACAGACATCGTTTGCGTAGCATACCCCTCTGCCGTTATCTTGATTTTATCGTCCTTATATAAGGAAATTGTTCCTTTACCGGAGCCATCAACAGTATATGTATGACGGTTTTTGGAAGAAACTATTTTGGCCTTGCTTACCGGCAGCCCTTCCGTATTCACAATTTCGATTTGCACAGGTGTTTTGGTTTCTTTCTTTACTTTCTTTTCTTGTCCTGTTATAGGTTGTAGGCTGGATATCAAAAAGAAACCGACAAATAATATGCGATATATTCTGGATAAATTATTATTCATACTGTTTTAATTTTTCTGAGTAATTATTTGTTTACCAACCCGGATTTTGTTTGAAATTAGGACCTATATTAGTGTCGTCAAGCTTGATTACAAAAAGGTTGTGCCTGTCTTCGTAGATTCTTCTCATATAGAACTGTTTCTCAAATTTATATCCCGTAGGATAGACTGAGGCATTATAACCAGGGGCAAGTTTTGCTATATACATTCTCCATATATCCCTGTTCTCCGGCTGCGTACCGATTTTCCAACGGCGCAGGTCGAATATGCGATGCTCTTCGAAGCAAAGTTCGATACGTCTTTCATTACGAACGCGTTCGCGGAATTTGTCTTTTGTCAGGAATTTAGAATGTATTCCAGGCATCTGAGCCCGGTTGCGAACCTTATTAATAGCCTGTTCGGGCGTATACAAACATCCGCTATGCAGACTGTTTGGGGCACTCCATGCTTCATTTGCAGCTTCGGCGTATCCCATATAGATTTCGGCTGTACGTATATATGGCCATAAAAGCGGAAGATGTGCATTAAAAGTCATTCCCAACCATTTCTTTGCATAATACCCTGTTTGAGTAAAGCCCATTAGGGGTACGCCTCCACTCATTGACAGGTCTTTGCTGCCCTCAATGCCGGGTTTACTTTCATCCGTCTGATATATCTCCATTGTGCGGTTCATAACCTGCTGTCCGTTATATATGATGTTATAACTGAAGCGCGGATCTCTTCCGGCATATGGATTCTGTTCTTTATATTGAGACTCAGGATCATCTACAGGCAGTCCCGTAGCCTGCATTTCAAAACAGTCTACAAGTAACTGATTTACAGCCACACCGTATTTACCCGAAAGCTGGCCGGGCGGGCGTGCGGTATTCGTATAGGCATCCGATCCCCATTGGTGGTTGGCTCTCCTTCCAAATAATACTTCTTTAGTATAAATGGATTCATTATCCCCTTTGAATATGTAATAATAATCGTCCCAGTCGACAAGTCCGTGGCCAGCTTCTTCCATTACACGTATTGCCTCGTCTGCTGCCAGAGCAGCTTCCTCCCACAGGTCTTCTCCGGTACCATTTTCATACCGTGCCAGATCACTGGCTGCATATAGCAGGATACGGGATTTCAGTGCGAGAGCCGCAACGCGTGTGGGATGTTGAAATTCGGAATTCGGGATAGTATTTTTCAGGTACATTGCGGCAGAATCACAGTCTACTGCCGCTCTCTTATACGTTTCCTGCATACTTAGGCGGGGGTAATCCATATCTTCCGAGGCATTTGTTATAGGTGCATATAAATATGGCATTCCTCCCCAGCGGCGAGTTAGGTCCATATAGCAAAAAGCGCGGTAAAAATAGCACATGCCAAGTATTTTGTCACGGGAAACCGATCCTCCCGAGTAGAAATCTATATTACGTATTCCGGTATTGGCCACACGCAAATGCTTCCATATCTGCCCCCATGTTTCGTTATTACACATCGGTGCATCGCCATTGGTACGTAAAGCGTAGTAGTTTCCCAATTGTGCCTGTACCGACGGCACGCCCGAGTATAAAGCTGTAGAGATGGAGTTATCGGTAAGGCAATCGTAACTTCCTAAAGGCTTTACACCATTTTCATGATACAGGAAAAATGGATTTATAACCAGATATTCGCAAAAATTACGGTAATTAACAGAGTCTTTGAATACTTTATCAAAATCATATCCGTCAGCTTCCGGCATCTTATCGAGATAATCGCCGCACGATGCGAAAATGAATGTAAGGCAAAGTATGTATATATATTTTTTCATAACATTTATATTTTGATAATTAGAATGTCAATTGCGCCCCTATTAGTATTCTTCTGAGCATAGGATAATATCCGTTAACTAATCTCGCGGCAGAACCACCGTCACTGGCTTCGGGATCGGCAAGCGGATAATTGGGAGCCCATGTGAAAATATTATTTCCGCGCAGGAATATTTTCATATTGTCTATTCCCATGCTCTTTACTACTTTTTTGGGAATAGAATATCCTATGTTCACTGTTTTCAAGCGTATATAGCTGCCATCGTAAAGGTTTGTACTCCTGACGGCCCCATCACCAATATTGTTATGTGTCCTGTTAGCATCGAAGTGATAAGCATTGTATTGAGCGTTCCGGTTATCAGGGCTCCAGGCATCTCTCTCATAATCAAATACATGGTTCGACAACCGGTGCAGAGGCCATGAATAGGCATCGATAACAACTTTAGATACATGGCTGACACCCTGGAACAGAAAGTCGAATTCAAAGTTCTTATACTGGAAACCTCCACTCAAGCTGTAGTTATAAAGCGGATAAAGAGTCGAATACCCCATAGGTACCTGATCCTGTTCGTCAATTTTCCCGTCGCCGTTAAAATCGACCCACTGGGAATCCCCCAGTCCCATAATTCCCGAGCCATACCGCAAACTGTTCATCTGCTGGTCTGCATTTTGTATCATACCTACAGAAACATAGCCCATTTGCTGGAAAATCCTGTTTCCGGCCTGCTTCTGGTATTCCGGCTTATACATTGGCTCGTCACGTTCTATTATCCGGTTGTCACTGAAACTCATACCCGGTTTTAACCAATAATGGAACCCTGAAGACAATTCGTGCTGGAACTTAAGTTCCATCTCGTAGCCTTTTGTCTCCGTTTCCCCCAGGTTTTGCTGTTTCATACCTACTCCGAACCAGGCAGGGACAGACATCCTGTCCAATAATATCTGATCCCTGTTCTCTTTATAAAAATCGAGCGTAAGGGTAAACATATTATTGGGCAAAAATGCCATTTCTATTCCGATATCTTTTTTTATGGCTCTTTCCCATGTAGCATCGATATTAGCCGCATTTTCTTCAATCACCGAAGTAATTGTCGGCCCGGTTTCGCCAGCGGTTCCCGGTCTGAACTTATTCCCTGTGTTTCCGTTTACATAGGACGAAACATATAACCAGCGGGACGAACTGTTGTCGCTACCCACTTCTCCATACGAAGCCCTGATCTTAGCCCTGCTCACGATAGAAGAGACCGGTTTGAAAAACTTTTCATGGTGCAGATTCCAACCAACGGCGAATGATGGGAAAAGACCATATCTTTTATGCGGAGCAAACTGTTCCGAACCATTATAGGCAAGGTTGGCCTCGAACAGGTAGCGGTTATTGAAGTCATACGTTATACGTCCTGTAACTCCTTGCTCGTAAGTAGGGAATTGGATGTTGGTCTGGGTTTTCCTTCTTTGTCCCAAAAATAAGGCTGTAATATCATGCTTTCCGAATTTTTGTGCATAATTCAATGCCGCTTCGAAATACCATGACCGGAAAGGGAGCTTGTCGGCATATATACCTTCACTTTCGCTGGTTACCGGAGACTGGGGAGATTCCCCGTCAAGTTTTCCGTCGCGTCCTCTATAACGGGCCCAGGCTAGATCAGCATTTAGTTTGTAACTGACGGCATCGTATGAATATGCTTTCGAATAGGTTGTATTATTGTTGTAAGCCGCTTTACCCGTAAAACTTAATCCTTCGGTTATAAAATCCAGCTTTTGGCTTAACTTCAGCGTAACGTTCAGGTCGGTTGTCTTCAGTTGTCTGCTTCCGCTATAGTTATTCGCAATATTAGGATTCTCTGAATTGGGGAGTCCTGTGGATGCCAATCTATCGCCTACTTCTTCGGGGCGGCGGTTATCCGGATACATATTCAGTGCCTCGGCCGGATAATACGGCGGTATATCCATCGGCCCCAACATGAATATAGGGCGGTAGAGCCGTTGAATGTTTGTTTCATACGGCGAGTTACGTATTCCTATATATCCGCCTGCATCCAGCGACAGCAGTGTTGTCCTGGTAATATCTGTATCGATATTGAACCTGTAATTGTAGCGGTTGTATTTAAATCTGGGATCGTATGTCGGTTGCTTCTTGGTCTTTATAATATCACCCTCATTGGTATATGATACCGAAGCAAATACTCTTGCATATTCGGTTCCGCCGGCTATGTTGACATTATATTTCTGGGAAAAGGCAACATCTTTTATCATTTCCTCCTGCCAATTGGTATTCGGATATAAATAGGGCATATCCTGTATCCTGTAATGTTCCAGTACCTCATTGGAAAGGATGGAGCCCCAGTTATTGTCATTCTTAAAGGCTTCATTCATCACAAGGCCTGTAATGTAGCTATTTTCGGGCGCTATCATCCCGATGGGCTGCTTCATGGTGAATTCCAGCGTGGCGTTGACTTTAATTTCGCCCTTTGTTCCCCGTTTTGTGGTAATCAATATTACTCCGTTCGCACCGCGTACCCCGAATACGGCTGTGGCAGAAGCATCTTTCAGAACCGAAATAGATTCGACTTCGTTCGGGTCTATGTCATTAAAGCTGCGTTCTACTCCATCTACCATTACCAAAGGGTCATTCCCTACCCATGAGGAAACTCCGCGGATGTATATTTTGGATGCGTCCGCACCCGGTTGTCCTGATGATTGTACAGTGCTGATACCTGGGATTTGTCCGGCAAGCGCATTAGCTAATGATGTGGTAGAGGCTTTTGCAAGGTCATCTCCTTTTACCTGGCTGATAGCAGCGACGGAGCTTTCTTTTTTCTGAACTCCGTATCCGACAACTACTACTTCGTCCAGAGCGGAAGATAATTCCTGCATGGTAACATTAACTATTTGTTTATCAGATATGTCTATCACCTCCTCTGCAAAGCCTATATATTTGAAAGTAAGACTTTTGCGGCCAGAAGGAACTGATATTCTATATCTTCCGTCTGCATCTGTTATCGTTGCCGTTTGTGTACCTGATACTATTACGGAAACACCGGGTAGTTCCAAGCCTTGATTATCGAGCACGATACCTGTAATAATACGAGAACTTGCCTTTTCCTGACCGGCCAATGTCAATGGGGTTAATAACATGGTGACGAGAATACAGGAAAAAGACACGTAAAAAACAAATAGACCTTTTTTATTCTTGTGTTTTTTCTTCATAGTGAAATTTATAAAAGTGTTACATACTTAGATTAACAGAATAAATAATTGTTATTCCCATAATTTCAGATTTTGATGGTTTAATAAGAATGTTTCGTCATAATATTAGATAATAAAATATGTTAATATTTAAGGTTTCGATATCACCTGATATAAAAGCTGATTATGTGCAGGATCTGTTCATACTGTTTGGATTGAGTTTAACGGTTAATGTGTTTTTCAGAAATTTAATAATACAAAACAATTATTTTAATAGATAAACCAATAGCATCAATGTTCTTTTTATAAACATTATTGTTCATTGTTTATAATTCTTGTACAATAGTGTGTATTTCGTGAACATGTTTGCAAATACCGGTGAAATTGGACGTTTATACCAAATATTGTTCATTTTCCCTTCATCCTGGTGGAAAGTCTAAAAAACTTACTGTTTATTACTTCTAACTTATTACTAAAGAATTATCTTTGTACCCTAATTAAAATTTTTATATGAAACTTGCATTTTTACTTACTTTTATCTCTTTCATTATTTTATTCACTGCATGTTCCTCTGTGGATAGCGACGCCAAAAAGGCGGCTCAGCTGAATAAAGAATCGATAGGATATGTAAAAGAAGGTGACCTCGAGGAAGCCGAAAGAGCATATAAAGAAGCACAGGAGATTTTATCCCGCTATAAAGGGACGGAGAAATATGAAGAGTTCCAGTCCGCATATAACACATATATGCAGGGTGAAACTTCAAATAACTGATAATAAAAAAGAAACTAACGTAAGGTCGCAGACCTGTTTATTAAAGAAACAAGAACAAATTATAATTCGATAGCATATCATTAGATTCTATCCATTACTTATTTTAACCGTATGTCTGAGAATATATTAAATGCAGAAGAGCCGAAAAAGAGCCTCAACTTTATAGAGGCAGCAGTGGTAAACGACCTGGCAACAGGTAAAAACGATGGCCGTGTCCAGACCCGTTTCCCGCCCGAACCGAACGGTTATCTGCATATTGGTCATGCAAAAGCTATCTGTATAGATTTCGGCATTGCAAAAGAATACGGGGGTATTTGCAACCTCCGTTTCGACGATACCAATCCGGTGAAGGAAGACGTGGAGTATGTGGATTCCATTATGGAAGATATTAAATGGCTGGGTTACGACTGGCCGAATGTTTATTATGCATCCGACTATTTTGGTAAATTATGGGATTTTGCCGTTCAGCTGATAAAAGAAGGCAAAGCTTACATTGACGAGCAGCCGGCGGAAGAAATTGCCAGGCAGAAAGGTACTCCGACACAACCGGGGGTAAACAGCCCCTATCGCGGCCGTCCTATCGAAGAAAGCCTCGACCTTTTTCATAAAATGAATGAAGGAGTGTTCGAAGAAGGTAGCATGGTGCTTCGCGCGAAAATAGATATGGCATCGCCGAACATGCACTTCCGCGACCCTATCATATACCGTATCATCAAACATCCGCACCACCGTACGGGAACTACCTGGCAGGCCTATCCGATGTACGATTTCGCTCATGGACAGTGTGACTACTTCGAAGGGGTGACTCACTCTATCTGTACGCTTGAGTTTGAAGTACACCGCCCGCTATACGATTGGTTTATCGATCAGCTTGCTACGGATAATTACCGCCCGCATCAATACGAGTTCAACAAGCTGCAGTTTACCTATACTATCCTGAGCAAGCGTAATCTGAGGCGTATGGTAGAAGAAAAAATACTTTCGGGCTGGGATGACCCGCGTATGCCCACTCTTGTCGGATTTCGCCGCAGGGGATATACGCCCGAGTCTATTCACAATCTGATAGACCGTATAGGCTATACCAAATACGATGGGGTAAATGATATAAGCCTGCTGGAATATGCTGTACGTGAAGACCTGAATAAAAAATCGACCCGCGTATCGGCTGTGCTCGACCCTGTGAAACTGGTTATAACTAACTATCCTGAAGGACAGACCGAGGTAATGGAAGCTCAAAACAATCCGGAAGATGAAACCGCAGGAAGCCATAATATACTCTTCTCCCGTGAATTATTTATCGAAAGGGACGATTTTATGGAAGATGCTCCTAAGAAATATTTCCGCCTGACTCCGGGTAATGAGGTCCGCCTGAAAAATGCATATATAATAAAATGCACAGGCTGTAAAAAGGATGAGGATGGAAATGTAACGGAGGTATATGCCGAATACGATCCCCAGACCAGGAGCGGTATGCCTGAAAGCGGCCGCAAGGTGAAAGGTACTATCCACTGGGTCTCTACGGAAGATTGTTTCGATGCTGAAGTCCGCCTTTACGACCGTTTGTTCATAGTAGAGAATCCGGCCGACGACGGAAGGGATCTGACAGAACTGCTGAACCCCGATTCGCTTCGTGTTCTTACAGGCTGTAAAATGGAATCGTATCTGAAAGACGCCAAGGCAGGAGACAAATTCCAGTTCCAGCGTACAGGTTATTTCTGCGTAGATAAGGATACTACCGATAATAATATGGTGTTTAACCGTACGGTATCGCTTAAGGATTCGTGGGCAAAAACAAAAGATAAATAACAATCTTTATCTGTATTATTAGCCGATGGCCTTTAGCCTACAGTTCTTTGACAGATTTGAAGGGACTTAAAAATTTAATGTTTAAGAATATAAAGATTGGGAAAAAGTAATGAAAAATATAACCTTTGTTACCTTTTTTAAGAGTTACAAGTTTGCCTCGCCTTCGCTTCGGCGAATGTTATTTCTGCGCCCTGCGGGCAGTTACGAGTTACAAGTAAACATGATACGAGTAAACAAGATACGAGATACAAGATACAAGTTGTTAACTGATGACTGCTGACTGTTAACTGTAAAGTCGCTTTGCGTCATTGGCATATTTGCACATTGAATTCTGTTACTTTTGTAACCTTTTTAAGATTAAAACAACACCGAATGCCGGACAAAGATATATCATCACTTGTAAAACGATATCAACAGGCCCACGAATCGGGAAAGAATCCCTATTTTGACGCAGACGAATTCAGCGATCTGGCCGAATACTTCGATTCGATAGACGAACTGGACACAGCCCGCGAAATAATAGATGCCGGGCTGGCTATTCATCCGGGCAATACACCTTTACTTATAAAAAAGGCGAAACTGGCTGTTTATGACAGTGAATATGAGCTGGCGCTGGAGCTTCTGGATTCTTCATCGGAATATGACTTCGACCTTTATCTGTTAAAGATTGAATGCTATCTGCAACTTGAACAGTATCAGGATGCCTTTAAGCTGTCGGAGGAGCTGCTCGAAAAAGAAGAAGACGAACCCTTGGATAATGTGCTTGCCGAACTCGGGTTTCTCCATGTGGAAGCCGATTGCTTCAAAGAAGCGGTATTGTATCTTCAGGAAAGTCTGAAGTACAACCCCGAAAATATAGAAGTATTGTCGGATCTGGCTTATGCCCATGAGATGCTGGGAGACTTCGACGCTGCCATAGATACTACAAACAAGATACTCGATATAGAACCATATACTTATGAAGCATGGGTAAATCTGGGTAAACTGTATTCATTGAAGGAGCAGTTCGAAAAGGCTATCGATGCTTTCGATTTTGCCCTTACAATCAATGATGCGGACAGTAATGTGCTGAAACTGAAAGCCCATTGTTTATCATTGGCAGATAGGACAGGGGAGGCGATCGAAATATTCAACGACCTGTTGCTGGCCGATCCGGAGGATACTTCCATCCATTTCCTGCTTGCAGAATGTTATGAGTCTCTTGAAATGTATGATGAAGCGTTGTCCTGCTTGCAGAAATATGAAGATATAGAGGGTGAGACCTCCGAACTGTTGTCCAAACAGGCCTATCTTTATCTGGGAAAAGGAGACTATAAGAAAGCTTTAGCTATAGTTGAAAAGGGATTGCTGGATAATCCTTATTCGCTCGACCTGAATATGATTGCCGGAGAGATTGAGTTTCAGCGTGAGGAGTATAAGGAAGCCGAACTTTATTATCTGAGCATTTATTCCCAGAATAAGGAAAATTTCCAGTTACTGGACAGGCTGGCGATGGTGTACATAAAGGAAGAAGATTATCAGCAGGCGGCTTTCTATACAGAAAAACTACTCGAACTCGATCCTAACAATCTGGCGGTGAAGCAACGCTTGGCCTTACTCTACTTCGAACTGGGGGATGAAGTGGAATTCAATGTGTTATTAGACCAGTTTACGGACAAGGAATTACTATCGTTATTCGAACTTATATATACCCCTCAGTCGTCGGCTTATTTCGACCGTGATATGTTGCTCGCTTATCTGAATAAGGCGAGGGAAGCCCGCACTTTGTTTAAGAACCTCAGGTATTAGAAGCTGTTTCCGTTTTCTTTGTATTTGGTAAAAAGGCAGCTACCAATCCTATCAGCGGCAGGTATGCGCAAATATCGTACACATGCTGTATGCTCGTTTCGTCAGCTACTTTACCCAGTATGGCAGATGCTACACCCGCGATGCCGAATGCCAGGCCGAAGAACAGTCCGCCTATCAGGCCTACTTTGCCCGGAACCAGTTCCTGGGCATATACCAAAATGGCAGAGAAAGCCGAGGATAATATCAATCCGATGAAGATACTCAATATACATGTCCACATAAGCCCTGCATGCGGCATAATAAGGGCGAACGGCGCAGTGCCCAGGATCGATGCCCATATTACATATTTCCGTCCGATGCGGTCGCCTACAGGTCCTCCTATGATTGTGCCCAACGCCACGGCAAACAGGAATGCAAACAGGTATAGCTGTGCATCGTGTACCGAGACACTGAATTTGTCTATCAGGTAGAACATATAATAGCTGCTGAGGCTTGCCATATATACATATTTGGAAAAGATAAGTATAAGCAGTATAGAGATGGCAAAGGCTACCTTCCGGGCCGAATAGCCGGAAGTTTTTTCTGGTATGCTTCCATCCGCTTTTGGTGCGGATTTCAGCCTGTACAGGTTGGCTTTGTACCATTTGCTGATAACAAGCATTATCCAGATAGAAACAAGCGCAATGATTGATAACCAGCCAATATTCCGTTGTCCGTATGGGGTTATTATCCATAGTGCCAGTAAAGGACCTACCGAAGATCCGAAATTTCCTCCTACCTGAAACAGCGATTGTGCCAGCCCGTGCTTTCCTCCCGAAGCCATATAGGCAAGCCGTGAAGCCTCCGGATGGAATATGGAAGAACCCAGCCCTGTAAGGAATACGGCTATAAGTACATGTATAAAATCGTTGGCAAGCGACAAGGACAATATTCCTATCATAGTAAATGTCATACCGATGGGCAGGGAATAGGGCTGTGGCTTCTTATCTGTAATGAGGCCAACAACAGGCTGAAACAAAGATGATGATAACTGAAATACTAATGTTATCAGTCCTATCTGCGTGAAGTTGAGCAGCAGCGAATCTTTCAGCAATGGATAAACTGCTGAAATGATGGACTGGAGCATATCATTGAGCATATGGCATACCGCCAAAAGCGAAAGGATGGTAAAAGCCGTTCCGGTCTGGGTAGTTGTTTTCATTGCAAGCCGAATTGAAGAGCATAAATTAAGCCGCCAAAGGTAAGATTAATATTTAGAGCCTGTTTAAATTTTCCATGAATATTTTTCTATGAGTATCTTTTCAGTTTTTCTTCGTTTGTTTTTAGCCTCTTTTTGTCTGATTTATCCTTTTGAGAAATAGTATAGATACTTGCTAAGATTTAAACATTGATAATATACTGAAAATTTTATCTATATAGTCAGAGCCGAAAGTATTTGGCTTATAGTTCTTTGACAGATTTGGAAGGATTTAAAAATTTAATGTTTAAGAATTTAAAGATTGATTAGAAAAAGTAATGAAAAGTGTAACCTTTGTTACCTTTTAACGAGTAGTAAGTATTGAGTAGTAAGCATAAAGGAGTTCTAATTGTTCACTGATGACTCTTTACTGTTAACTGATATATCTGTTACCTTTGTTACTTTTTAACATTATACAGATAATCAACGAAAGAATATGAGAAGCAGAAATAAAGAAATGATGACACTGAAGCTCGCTGGAAAGACACGCAGATACACCGGGAGAAATTAGGTTTACAAGAAAGGATTGTTAACTGCTAACTGTTTACTTATTTTCTGTTACCTTTGTTACTTTTTATATATTTACCTTTGTATCTTATTCAAAATCTGAAGGAATGAAACGGACAGAAATAGCAAGTCTGGGTGAATTCGGCCTTATCGATCACCTGACAAAAAATATAACACTTAGGAATACCAGCTCTGAGAAAGGGGTAGGGGATGACGCCGCGGTTTTATCTTATGGTAATAAAAAAACATTGGTAACTACTGATCTCTTACTCGAAGGTATCCATTTCGACCTGATGTATGTGCCGTTAAAGCATCTGGGATACAAGTCGGCCGTTGTCAATTTTTCTGATATTTATGCTATGAATGGCCAGCCTAAACAGATTACGGTTTCGTTGGGACTATCGAAACGTTTTTCGGTAGAAGATCTGGAAATATTCTACGAAGGGCTTAGTTTAGCATGTGAAGAATATGGCGTAGACTTGGTAGGGGGTGATACGTCAGCCTCACTTACAGGTCTGGCTATCAGTATTACCTGTATCGGTGAGGGAGAAGAAGGTAAAATCTCTTATCGGAATGGAGCGAAGGAGACGGATTTGGTTTGTGTTTCGGGTGACCTGGGAGCGGCTTTCATGGGGCTTCAGTTACTGGAGCGTGAAAAAGCTGTATATGGAGGAGAGAAAGATTTCCAACCCGATTTTACAGGTAAAGAATACTTGCTGGAGCGCCAGTTGAAACCGGAAGCGCGGAAAGATATTGTAAAATTTCTGGCAGAAGAAGGCATTGTACCCACATCGATGATTGATATATCGGATGGCTTGTCTTCCGAGTTGAGGCATATATGCAAGCAAAGTAAGGTTGGATGCCATATTTATGAAGAACGTGTTCCGATAGATTATCAGACGGCCATGATGGCAGAGCAATTTAATATGAATGTGACAACGGTTGCCCTGAATGGAGGGGAGGATTACGAACTGTTGTTTACTGTGCCTCTTTATCTGCACGATAAGGTCTCGAAAATAAAAGGGATTCATATCATCGGGCATATAACTAAAGAAGGTCTAGGCCTTGTAATGGAAACCCGTGATGGAACTGAGATAGAGCTTAAAGCTCAGGGCTGGGACTCGATAGGGGAAGAAGAGAAGTAATACTTCCGTAAAATATGGTAGGAACTGTTACTTTTCATACGCTAGGCTCCTGTGATGTAAAGTCTTCATAATAAATATACTAAATTAATATTGTCTTTGCTTTGATTCTTAATATTAAAATATTTTATACGATATTTTTGGTAAATGTAAAATATATTCTATCTTTGCACACGCAAACGCAAAGCTACAAAGATTGGTGCCATAGCTCAGTTGGTAGAGCAAAGGACTGAAAATCCTTGTGTCCCCGGTTCGATTCCTGGTGGCACCACTTTTAAAAGACTTAAAATTTGGTAAATCCCTGAAATTTAGACGTTTCAGGGATTTTTATTTTATACCAATCCCCACTTTTCGGCAATATTAGGCAATTCCGCAGGGCTAAATCGTGGTCATTTTTTGATTACGAAAAATTGACCACGAATGGTATTGTAAGTCACTGATTGTCTTATCGTTTAATGCTCTCTGTTTTGCATGGTTCAAGTATCTTTAAACCATTAATTTTCAGAGTATGAAACAGACATTTAATGTGCTTTTCTTTGTGAGAAGAACAAAGTTGAAAAAATCTGGTGATACGCCAATCATGCTGCGCATCACTATTGAAGGGCAATTAGTTGAATTACAACTCAAACGGGATGTAAAACCAAATCTTTGGAATCAGAACAAAGAACGATGCATAGGCAAAGATGCCATATCGTTAGAAATTAATCGTTATCTGCAATCGGTAAAACTCCGCTTGTTTGAAATCCATCGGAAGATGGAGGAAGACGACAAACTAATCAACCCAATGGAGATAAGGCGGAAGTTTCTCGGACTGGATGAAGAACACAAAATGTTCTTTCAGGTATTTCAAGAACATAATGACAAATGCAGAGAGTTGATCGGCAAAGATTATGCAAAAGTGACGGTTTCCCGCTTCGATACTTGCTTGAAGTATTTTCGGGAAATGAGCCAAGCTCAATATCAGCGGAAAGATATTCCATTAAAGGAAGTCTCCAACGGCATGATTCATGATTACATTCATTTCCTGAAAGCCGAAAAGGGATTACAAGAGAATACGGTCATCCGTTACATGAAGGTAGTAAAGAAAGTACTAAACATTGCGGTAAACTATGACTGGATACAAAAGAATCCGTTCGGCAATATCCGTTTCCACGAAAAAGAGGTAAACAAAGAATTTCTAACTAAAGAAGAACTGGAAACACTTCGTACGAAAGAATTTGAAATACCACGATTAGAACTGGTACGGGATGTGTTTTTAGTACAGTGTTGGACTGGACTTGCCTTCATAGATGTGTCCCAACTAAAAGAAGAACATATCATTGCCGATAATGAAGGAAACTTATGGATACGAAAGGAAAGGCATAAAACCGGAATTATGTGCAACGTGCCATTGCTCGATGTACCATTAGAAATTATTGAAAAGTACAAAGGCCACCCACTTAGCCAGAAGAGAGGTATTTTACTACCCGTATTAAGCAATCAAAAATGTAACGCTTACTTGAAGGAAATTGCTGATTGCTGTGGAATTAAAAAGAATCTCTCGACTCACACCGGCCGACATACGTTCTGTTCCGTGGTTACGCTGGCTAATAATGTTTCGTTGGAAAACATAGCGAAAATGGTCGGGCACACGAATACCCGAATGACGCAACGTTATGCGAAAGTATTAGACCAGAGTATTTGGCGGGATATGGAGAAAGTTAGAAGCAGCTTTGCTATTGAGGAATAAAAAGGAAAAACGGCTGAATTATTCATTTTGAATGTTCAGCCGTTTTAGACAACCAATAAGCAATATTTACAAAGAACTGTTATAAGCCGGACGAAGGCGTTCTTCTAAGACGTTCTTAATGTCGGACTCACGAAACAGAACCTTTCCCGGTAACTGAATAAATGGCAAAATTCCGTTACTTCGGTAATCCTGTAGCGTGCGCCGACTAATTTTGAGGATAGAACAAAGTTCTTCACTTGTCAGGTAACGCTCTCCGTCGAATAGAGGCTTATGTGTTTTCAAAACATGCTCAATGTAAGGTAAAGCATCGCTTAGTGCCTGCAATAGTTCTTGGCTATCTTGATTGGTATATAGTTGCATAGAAATATTATTTAGAATTGATGTTACTTTGTTCCAGCAGAAGTTTTACTTCGGATATTCGATAATAGATTTTCTTCCCAATGTTAGAGAATGGAAAATCCAGTGAGCGTTGCCCCCTCGTGCCAAATCTAAATTGACCCCTGAAAAAAC
>NZ_JBHSGN010000168.1:0-534 GCF_042654545.1 Dysgonomonas termitidis | reverse complement strand
TGATTGTATGTTTAACGCATTACGGAAGGTTGCCTGCCAGTCTATGGCCTGCGACCTGGCCTTTTTCTTGTTTTTCCATCCGGCTTCCAATGACCAGAACTCGACACAGGCTTTTTCGACCGATAATTTGATATCCACGTTCGGATGGTAGCGCTGCATTTTGTTCAGCAGGCCTTCATCCGACATAAGGGCGTCATAGGCTTTCCTTAACCCGTCCAGGTATGTACCGAAATCATCCCTCCAGTTTTTAGCACTGGCAGCCGCTTTATCTTCCCCGGATGAGTGGGAAGGGGATACGCATGCAGGAAGGGAAGAAGGTAAAGGAAAAGAAGAAAGGCAGGGGGAAGGTAAAGGAGAAAGACCGGGAGAAGATAAAGAAGAATCTGAATATTTATATGAAGATTCTTTCTCCTTATCATTCTTTTCGTTCTTATCATTCTTATCATTCTTGTTAGTTGTGAGGTCTTTGCTGCCCCTTTGTGAAGGCTTTGTTATGCCTTTGCGGGAATCTTTGTCCCCTCCGCTTTTCGCCTG
>NZ_JBHSGN010000167.1:0-887 GCF_042654545.1 Dysgonomonas termitidis | reverse complement strand
TGTATGCAACCTGTTCAGTTGCAGCGGGGCCACCCTTGAGAGCCGCCTTATCAGCACCATGAGCGTGGCGGGTGAAGATACCCGTATGGTGCGTGCCCGCCTGTCGGCCATCAACCGCCGGCTGGACTGGGGCGGCTTCTATGTGGATTCTGTCACGGGCTGTATCGCCTATGCGTTGGATTATCCCCTGCCGGCGTCGGGCCTCAGGTATGGCGATGCCTGCCTGGCAAGGTTCTGTACGCAGGCCTGGCAGAACTGGCTTAATTACCGTGGCGCCCTTTCGCGGCTGACCCGGCAGTTGTATGTCGCCACCGGCGAGGCAGACCGGGGCAACTGAGAGGCACCCGGTCCAGAGGGATACATAGCCCTACTGCTGAGAGGCCAAACCAGGAATGAAAAGACGTAAACAATGAATGCAATAAGATCAATCATCGCGCTGGCCCGGCATGGTATCAACACATGCCGCGCCGGAAACTTTTGGGCTGTTCGCCCTCTGTTAACTTAAACACATCCAAACCTGCGTGAGTTGTGACAATTCGCGCAGGTTTAACTTAAACGGAAGACAAAGGAGGATAAATAAGATATGAATGACAAGAAAGAAATGAAAGAACTAAATAATACTAAAAGCCGCTCTATCCAAAGGATCATGCTTCGGTGCGCGCCATCCCTGCTGATTTGTGCGACGCTCCTATCCGGCTGCTCAAAAGACATGGCCGGACCCGTGGCCACCCAGCATGTGCTGCTGGTCTACCTGGGCGGCGACAACAACCTGTCGGGTGAAAGCTACGCAAAGCTGGAAGCGCTGAAAAAGGGCTGGGACGCCCGTCCGGGGGGCAGGCTGCTGGTCTACCACGACGCGGCCGATGCGGCGCCGCAGCTGCTCGAAC
>NZ_JBHSGN010000166.1:0-1126 GCF_042654545.1 Dysgonomonas termitidis | reverse complement strand
TCCATTTGATTACTATATGTGGAGAGAACAACCTGAACCGAAAAATTCAGAATTGAATATTGATCCGAAAAAAATTCTGGATATTTCTGAATATATGTCTCCGGATGGAAGGATCGCATGGGATGCCCCTGAAGGAGAGTGGGTAATATTGCGAATTGGTATGACTCCGACAGGAGTTACAAATAATCCGGCAGGGCCTGATGGTACAGGTCTTGAAATTGACAAAATGAACAAAAAACATATTGCAACTCATTTTGATGCTTTTATAGGAAAAATACTAGATCGTATTCCAGCTGAAGATCGCAAAACCTTTAAGTTAGTTGTTCAGGACAGCTATGAGTCTGGAGGAGAAAATTTCACAGACGATTTTTTAGATTCTTTCAAAGAGTGCTATGGTTATGATGCCTTACCATTTCTGCCGACATATTTCGGAAAGGTGGTCGGCAGCCAAAAGGAGTCAGATCGATTTTTATGGGATATGCGGCGTTTGGTGGCTGATAAAATTGCATACGATTACGTAGGCGGTTTTAGGGAGTTATGCCATAAACATGGATTGCGCACATGGCTTGAAAACTATGGACATTGGGGTTTTCCTGCTGAATTCTTACAATATGGAGGTCAATCGGATGAGGTTGGTGGTGAGTATTGGTTGCCTAGCGCATTCCCGTCTTGGGAAAACGATTTAGGTAATATTGAAAACCGGGCGGCATCCTCTTGTGCTCATATATACGGCAAAAATCTTGTGACTGCAGAATCGAATACCAGTGGTGGACCTGCGTTCTCGCGCGTACCAGCAGATGCAAAACAGCGTACGGATAAATACTTCTCAGAAGGTATAAACAATACATTATTCCATGTATGGGTTCATCAACCCGATCTGGATAGGTATCCGGGAACAAATGCATGGTTCGGTACCGAATTCAATCGTAATAATACATGGTTTTCGCATATCGATTTGTTTATAGATTACACCAAACGTTGCAATTATATGTTACGTCAGGGGCTTAACATCGCCGATGTAGCATACTTTATCGGTGAAGATACTCCTAAAATGACAGGAATACAAGATCCTTTACTTCCCTCCGGTTATCAGTTCGATTATATCAATGCCGAAGTTTTGGTTCGT
>NZ_JBHSGN010000165.1:0-12102 GCF_042654545.1 Dysgonomonas termitidis | reverse complement strand
GCATAACATTTTCCTTTGGAAATTAGCGCTGACGATCTTTTTCTGGAAAACCGCTTCATACAGCCCCTGCAACTCCTTTAAGGTAAATGTCTTATTCAGCAGGTTGTACGCAATCGGCTTTTTATCCATGTCTTCCTGCAATTTCAATACGGCTTTCCTGATAATATCCTTGTGGTTGCATGTAAGTTCGGAGATATCCCGGATATCGGCCCATACTAATTTAGATGAGAATAAATCCTGCGCCGTAGGGAATACTTTGAACCTGTCGACTAAAGAATAATAACAGACCGATACTTTCCTGGCGTTTACCCAACTGTCCTTCGGAACCTCAATACCGGATAACCGTAACATTTCCGAAAAGATACTTTCGTTTGCCTGTCCGGTTTCGTCCGATACATGGAACTGTTCATTGTATAATATATCCTTTAATTTGAAGCACTGTTGCAATATACGTAACGATGCGTCATCCATTGTTTCATCCTTAAACACATATCCCTCAGGCAAAAAATAACAGCAGCCTTCCCCGGTTTGGAGTAAAAGTACCTTTAAATTATTATTGTAAAAGCTGAATACCACAGTATTTATCAGTATCTCTGACAGAAATGTTCCGGATGCCGTTTCGAGAAATATATGTACATCTTTACAAACAGCCCTATTATCAGTATATTCCATTGGTTTATTTCGTTCCATTTGTCAAACATAGCCATATAAGCATAGTTTTGCCTTCTATCTTTAATACGTGGTACGTGGCTGTTTTACCCATAAAATGCTATATTGGTATCTTCTCCTGAAAATGAATGCCCATTACTATCTACTAGTTATAGATTTACATGCATAAGAAGATTAGTATGTGTATGACTATTGTTTATTCATAAGTTTTTTCTACTCAAAAATTGTCTGTTACTCTTAATCCTTGTTTCATTTTCTTATATCTGATCAGCGCTTCTATATAATAGTAATCAGCATAATTAATTGACGCATCCATTTCCGATTTATTCGGCCAGTGCCCTACCGAATGTAACAGGAACGATGGTTTACAATCCCTGCTTTGATATTTATCTGACGACAACTCGATAAGCATACTAATTGCAGCAGTTTTATATTCTTTTGCTTTTTGTGGATTATCTTCCAATTGAGATAGTTCCAAAAGTTCCGAAGCAACGATTGCCGCAGCCGAGGCATCACGTGGCTCGTTCGGAATATTCGGTGCATCGAAGTCCCAGAAAGGTACATATTCGTCTTTTGGTAACCTGTTTAAATAAAGATCTGTTACATTTCCGGAAGCGTCCCAGGCGATATTACCCCCGGCTAAAGCGCCCGCCCCGGTGGATTCCAGCCTCCACTTAAAACCTCTAACCCCGTTCGAGCCTATCGTAATAGCACCCGAAGCCCCGGTATAGGCCCCTGATGTATTATTTTTGGTTCCCCTGAATATAGAATCCGCATCGATGCTCCAGCCGCCGATCTTGCCTTTGGTTACATTGAGTGTCAGGGCGTCTATATTCGCTGCTGTGATAAGGGAGGCTTTGAGCGCGTCTACATTTAATCTGGCGGTATCGATTGTTCCGGCTGTTATCTGCAAAGCATTGATGGTGATGGCTTCGATGGTACCGGCCGAAAGCGTTCCGGTAAATATACCGGTGGAGCCGATATAGGTCAGCTTCGTGGCCCAGCCCTCATTGTTTGCCTTTGCGGTGATAGCATCGGCTACCGCGCGAGCATCGGTAATGCGGCCGTCCGTATCTTCCGGAGCGGGCGACCAGTCGGCGGCTTTCGTTCCCTCCACCAGCATGGGAAGGGCCATGTTATAGGTCACACCGGCTGTAGTCGCCCCGAACAGCGCCACAACTGATGTGGGAATCTTGTTCTCCAGTTTGACAAGCTGCCAGGAGGTCCCGATGGGAAAGTCCGCTGCCTCGGTCCCACCGGTACGGATGCGCAGGACAGTCTCTTCGGAGGCTTTCACATACATACAGAAGCTGGCCGGATTGCACTGCCTGATCGCATTGAAATAGGCCCTGCCTGTGTTTGCGTTACTCCCGGTCACCGTGGTCTGCGTAATCTTAATCGTATTATAGCCCTGGTATTTGGTGGCGGTATCCAGCACCGCCGCCACGCCGTCGGTCACAATCACCCCGGAGAGGCTTGATATGGCAAAGGCGCTGTTTTTGATATAGTTGCGGGTGCCGATCCGGATGACGTTCACTTTGGTCGCAGCATCAGTAGCCGCGGCATTTACAGCCTCCGTTTTGGCTGTGGCGATGGCGCTGGTCCAGTTCAGTGAAACTTCCGAACCGAATTCGATTTTCCCGGTGGCGGCATTGTAACGGGTCACCTGGTTGCCGTTTCCCAGTTGTACGCTGCCGGTATTGTCGATGGCGAAGGTTTTCACTCCGGCCCGGAATCCATAAATACCATCGATGGTTTCGGTGGCAATGCTGCCCGAAGAGTTTTTAACGGACAGGGGGAAACGCCCGATAGCTGTCCCGGTCAGCGTGCCGTCGGCATTTTTTACCCCGGCAAACAGTTTGGGGGTAATAACGGAGTTTGTTCCGATAACCGTCTTATTCGTATTCCAGTCGGCCACCCAGTCCAGCAGGTTGGCGTCTGCGCCATCCTTGCCGGCAGCTCCCGCTTTGGCTTTCGACCAGGCAAATGAAAGGCTGTAGGTGACGCCGGCTATGGTAAGGGGTATGGTAATGATACCGTTATCGGGAAGGTTGGCTGTATTGGCCGCAACCGTATAGGTGATGGTCTTGTCCGTATTGTTTACGGTAACCGCAGAGAATCCCGCAGGCTTGCTTATAGAACCGATGGTAAATGCCGTAAAGTCCGTATCCCCCTTCATTACCTTTATTGCCGATGTGACGGTTACGGCATTCAGTACCGTCCCATTGCTTGCCGCTGCAAACACGTAGCTGCTTACCGACTGGTTGATCGTATAGGCATCATTCAGGATTTGTATATTCACCTGCCCGCGGGCTATTAGTTGTCTGGCCATTTTTTACCGTTTTATATGGTAAAGAATAGGGAAGGAAAGGATTCGACGTTTAATGGGATCTTATCGGAAAGATTTTGGTTTTAAAATAAATAAGGCTTTTCCCCTGTATTTTAAGTGGAAAAATTTATATGGATGAGACACAAAACAATTGGTTGTGTATTTTAAATTATCATATGCAAACTTCGAAAGGCAAGGGGAATTAGTTACCTTGTGCTAATTGAGAAAATTATAAATTATGATGCAACCGGAGAACTTTCCTTGAAGCTGAAAGAATCAGGTATTACAGTGAAGAGTTATAAGCCTCAAAAAAGGCAACCATATTCTCAAAATATCTCTATATCAGGCTTATTACTTATTTGTTCCAACTCACAATTTTAAGCTTCGCAAAGTACAACTTAACATAGGCTGGATCATTTTTGTTTCGAGTTATGAAATTTCTTCTTTAAAAAAAATACCAGTATATGTTATTTAACATAACTGAAGTCCGTTTTATTTTTGTAAAAATATATTAAATTTATCCTAAAATTTAATATTAAAGAACACTTGTCAATTCGAATATTTAATACATAACCAATCATTAAGACAACATTCTGCCAAATGAAAGTAAAAACATTAACCCTCTTAATGTCCGCAGGCTTCGTATTGCCTGTTTGCGGGCAGTTGAACAGCCTCCACAATCATCTCCGCCCCGGCGATGTGTTAATTAAGCAACAGGTTGAATATGTTGATCCCGGCGGTTCCGGGGGAAACAAAACCTGGGATTTCAGCAAATTGAGAACTATCAACGATGAGTACACCCTAACCTATGAATTGCCGCCGCTGGAAGGCGACTCGGTCTATATCGTGGGGACTAAACGTTACGAAAAGAATAAAGTATCGGACAATGAGTTGATAGTGGGCACGGAACACAACACAATGTACTATTACCGTTTAATAAATGACAGTTTGCTACAGCAAGGCCATGAAAACCCTTCGGTCAAGCTGGCGTATACCTCCCCGATGGTACTGATGCGGTTTCCGTTGAACTACGGTCAAGCTGTTTCGTCTGCTTATAAGTCGGAAGGGCTGTATTCGGGAACGGTGAATATTCGCACACAGGGAACCATGATAACAAAGGCCGATGCCTACGGAAAAATGATATTACCTTCGGGCGATACCCTTAGCCCGGTACTAAGAGTTAAGACCATACAAACCATCTTTGATATACCGGATGAAGACAGTTATACAACGGAAGAAAACACAAATATTGGCAAACAGTTGGAGACCTGCCGCTGGTACAGCAAGGGTTACCGCTATCCTGTTTTCGAGACAATCAGGAATATCAACCTGGCTGACAGTACGGAGATATTTTCAACAGCTTTCTTCTTTCCTCCGCAAGACCACCTGTATTTAGACACTGACCCTGAGAATCAGGCTTTATTGGATGAATTGTGGAAAGGGACAGAAAGTGATATAGTAAACAAGGAAGTAAAGGTAGTCACCCTTGAAGATATAATGGTCTGCAAGCTATATCCGAATCCGGTAGAATCGATGCTGAATGTCGAGTATGAATTGAAAGAGGATGCCAGGGTATCGTTTGAGTTATACTCTATTGAGGGACTGCCGGTAAAGAAGATTACAGCTAAAAGCAAAACGGCGGGCAATTACTATGAGAATATTGATTGTTCAGGCTTGCATCCGAAGAATTATGTTCTCCGAATCACTGCGAACAGAGTGTTTGTGAATGAAGTCGTGATTAAAAAATAAATATACTTATACCTTATGAAGAAAATATCACTATTTATCCTTTTTATAGTATCTGTTTGTATGTCTGCACAAGATCCCGGTTTAGATTATAAGATCTCCTCCCGTCAATTATCACCGCAGGCATATGAATTTGCACGATACGGGAACATACCGGCAAAACATTTTGTAGGAGAAGTTGATTTTTCGGTTTCATTATATACATACAAGGACAGGGACTTTACCATACCAATTACTTTACAATATAATGGGAATGGATTTATGCCCAATAAAAACGAAGGCATGATCGGGCTGGACTGGTCTTTAAATGTCGGTGGAGCTATAACCCGAAATGTACATGGGGTTCCTGACGAGGGCGGGGATCTGGATGTATTGGGAGTCTTAAATGCCTCTAAAAGTAATATCTATAATTATGCCGTTCCTTTTAACGATAAAATAATAAGTTCCCCGGTTGAAAATATAGCGAACGCCCCGTGTTCATATACGGCTCACCGAAACACAAGCATCTCTAATAACAATTATGGAGAGTTATGTCCCGATGGCTTCAGCTTTTACATGCCGGGTCATTCGGGAAAATTCAATATCGGCTGGGACGGAAAATCACAGGTAGCAGGAAATAAACCCTATCAGATAATATTTAGTGACTATTTTCACTCAACATCAGCATCAGACAGATATATTACTATTGTAACTCCTGATGGTTATCGGTACATCTTCGGAGGTCAGAACGAAGCGGAAGAAACATCTACTTACTTTCCTGACCAATCAAATCTTGCAAATCAGAAAACTATTAGAACGGCTTGGTTTCTTCGTAAAATAGTGGCTCCTAATAAGAGGGAGGTAGAATTCATTTATAAGTCAGTAGCTCCCCCTGATATGGGGAATGAATATACTCCATCATATAGATTTGGACATCAAAGCCTTATTTTCAAGAAGAGTTTTAAAAGTATAACAGCAGGTTCTCCCCAAATAGAAAAGACAAGTTTAACAGTTAACTCTTTTCTATCATTAGAGAATGAGGAGTATTTGACTTATGAGTTAATTAGACAGAGTTCTCTCGACAAAATTATTATTGATAAAAAGACTGTGATTGAGTTTAGTTATAAGGAAAAAGAAAAAACGTTCTATACCGATGCTGAAATCCCGCAGTCTTTGTATCGCAATTTCAATAAGAAAAATCTGCAAATGACAAATATTGCGATTAATTATAACAATATCTTATTAAAAAACATATCCTTCAAGCAAGACTATCTCGGAACGTCTGAAGCTAGTCGTTTGTTTCTGACCGGCCTGACATCAGGGGATGAAAAATATTCTTTTGACTATTATAACTTGGACAAAATACCTAGACCCTATTTACAGGGTATCGATCATTGGGGGTATTATAATGGCAAACCGTACCTCATACCAGAGATGAAGATAACAATGGACGGAATGAATATTATTATAGACAGCGACAAGCAGCGCACCGCTAATGAAGAATTGGGTAAGGTGGGTATGTTGCGGAGGGTCTTATACCCTACAGGAGGCGGAAGTATCTTCCATTATGGGCTGCACTATTGGGATTATCAGGTTCGCCGGGGATATAGTACACAGGAAGAGGTCTCCAACAGTTTTCCGGGACAACCATTTCCCCATGAAGTAGGCGGTTCCCGAATAGATAAAATAGAAGATTTCGATGATAATGGCAATATTGTGAATGTTAGAGAATTTACTTATAATAAGGGTGTATTGTTGTATTATCCGAATTATTTGAGAAAAATTACTGCAGGTATAAATGGAAGTAATTATGTCAATGCAGATTTTTATACGAATGCAACAGGATCTAGCGTATTTCCGTCAGAGAAATACATACAATACGCTGAAGTTATCGAAAAAAGCTCGAATAATGGCTCTGCTGTTTATCGGTTTACATCCTACCTTGATCCCGAAAACAGGGACCAGTTTAATATCACTCCGACCTCATACCAAAAAGTGCTCATTGATTCCTATGCAACATGGCCTCCCATCCTTGATTTCAAAGGGGATGACCGTTCATACCGTAGAGGGTTGCCAATTGAGAAAGCATATTATGACAATGAGTCAAAAGTCGTCTACAAAGAAGAAACTAAATATGCCATTCAGAGTTCATCGGGGCAAAACTATATAATGGCTTTAAATCGTGGTAACTTTTTAACAAGTAAATACAGAATAGAGAACTATGCTTACCTTCCTGTTGAAACCAAACACTACGATTACCGTAATGGCATCCCCGTAATCTCTACCCTGCAAACAGAGTATAATGAAAAATATTTGGTAAAAAAAGAAACAGATGTTGAGAATGTATTGGTTACTGAATATAAATATCCTCATGATTTGAGGACTACGAGTCCCTATGGTGATATGGTAAATTTAAATATGCTGACACCCGTCCTTGAGAAGAAGGTTAGTAGAGCCGGAGCGATGCTTTACGAGCATATAATAAAATATTCAGGAAATAATTTCAATGGAAATATCCTTTATTTACCGTCTGCCACTTACTCAAAGAACAGAGGAGAAGCAGCAGGTACGCTTCATACCAGTTTCAATAATTATGATGCCTATGGTAACCCTGTGGCAGTTACGGGTAAGGATAACATCAGTAACGTATATTTGTGGGGGTATCGCGGCGTATATCCTGTAGCCGAGATAAGAAATGCAACTTATGCGCAAGTGAAGACAGCACTGAATAATGCTTTGCCAGAATCGTTATCCTTAGCTGAAGTACCTGATATGACCATTGTTGAAAGCTTAAGGGACCATAGCGGCTTAAAAGATGCACACATCACCACCTATACCAATAAACCGTTTGTCGGGATGTTAACTGTAACTGCTCCGGACAAGACAATCACATATTACGAATACAATAATTATAATAGGTTGAGTGCGATAAAAAATCATTCGCAGGAGAAATTAAGTTCTTATTTATATAACCTGACTCCTACAATACCAATAGATATAAAAATGAATGTAAATGCAACTTATTCTCTCAGGTATCCGGTGAACTTTGTTGTCGAAGCAGGAGGAGGTTCCGGTCAGTTTAAATACAGCTGGTATATTAAGGATAATTCAGGGAATGTCTTATCCAGCCTGTTGGATGCAACATCAACAATCTTCTCGTATAAATTCAGTAACCCGGTTAAAGCATATATAACATGTATAATAACCGATATACAAACAGGGAAATATCGGGAATTTACCAAACCATTTGAAGTTATTATTCCTCCTGTGTCAAATATCTCATTGACATATAATGACTTCTATGTAATGCATACTACCAATACATATAATGTGTATATAGATGGCGGTTCCGGCGAGTTCACATATGACTGGTATATAAAAAATGCTTCGAATCAAAGTATAGTTGCACAACAGTTGAACAGCTCATCCAATACTTTCAGCGCCATATTAACCCAAAAGGGAATAATGAACCTTATATGCAAAGTAAAGGATCTTAAATCGGGGCTTAGTACAGAAAAGACAGTTTCTTTCACGGTCAAACCGATGGTTTTAACGTTATATGTCGGATATTCATTTAATATATCTGATAAATCGAATATGTCGGTAGATATAACAGGCGGCTCCGGTAGTTACCAATATAGCTGGAAAATGACGGACGTAACCACCAATATCGTATTAAGTCAAAGCACCGATGCCAGATTTGTTACTACATATACAAAACTTGGTGACATGAAAATATCCTGCACAGTCAAAGATATCGTAAGAGGCGATACCGAAGAAATATCAAGAACGATCAAAGTGGTTCCGCCTCCTATACAGTTTACCAATATCATAACATCGAATAACTCTTCGAGCACAAAGGTAATAACAGCCGATATAGACTGTTATGAAGCAACAAATCTCAGGTTTACAATCGGCTTCGGTGGTTCTTCGGGATCGGCCAGTTATAAGATAGGACCTTCTTCCTATTCAAAAAGCAGTAATGGCTCGGAAACGGTAAATATCGCATTCCCTAAAGGAAAAAGCACAGTGGAACTGAGGCTTTATAAATCGTCGATGGGTAGCGCAGGTGCCTGGATAACGATAGATGCTGTTAACAGTGGCAACAATACCATTGGAATAGACCGTGTTTTAAATATCAATATGTAATAGGAATTATCAAAACCAATAAACATATACTTATGAAAAAATATATACTACTTATCATATCAATAATAATAGTTGCTAATATAGCAGCGCAAGACCAGACAGTTACAGGTAATCTGCGGGTTAACCATAGTATAACAACAAAAGCCGATATATATGTAGGAGAGTTTGAAGTCCCTGGTAAAATGGGGTTAGGCTCTAAGTTATATTTTGGAGGAAATGACTTTAATACAGATTTTATTTGGTTAGCAAAATTCGTGAGTGAAGATAAAGCACGGACAGAACTTAGAGTAAATATTGGAGATGATTCTGGTATATCCGACAGATTCGTTGTCGGTAATATAAAATGGGATTCAAACAATACATGGAAAGACTGGTTCATTGTGACTGAATTTGGTGTTGGTATTAAAACATCTAATCCCAGTTGCGCCCTCGATGTCAATGGTACTATCCGATCTAAAGAAATGAAGATAGAAGCCATTGGCTGGTCTGATTTTGTCTTCGATGAAGATTATAATCTAAGACCTCTGCCGGAAGTTGAAACCCATATCAAGGAGCATAAACATCTTCCGGAAATACCTTCAGAAAAAGAGGTATTGGAAAACGGAGTTAATGTAGTGGAGATGCAGGCAAAATTGCTACAGAAGATTGAAGAGCTAACCCTCTATGTCATTGGACAGGACAAGAGAATAAAAGCGTTGGAAGAAGAAAGCAGGCTTTTGAAAAACGAATAAAACATACAATAATGAGAAAAATAACTTTATTAATAATTGCGTTACTTGCAATAGTAACAATCGCCTTTGCTCAGAATCAGACTATAAATGGCAATCTCCATGTTGCCAACACTAGTGGAGGCAATTTACGTATAGGTAAGGTTGGAGATATCGGTAACAAAAATGTACCTGTAGGAGGCTTGACAGCTCAGTATAACTTTGATTTTACTGGTTACAGGGATGTGGTCACAGACCAGATTGGGGCCCGTATTGCAGCATTAAGATTTAATAAATATCAGGAAGGAAATGCCTTAATGCAGAAGACTGCGTTAGCTTTTTATACAAATTTATCAGGAACAAATGCAGGTGCCACCGACCTGGTGGAACGAATGCGCATCACTCCGGAAGGTAATGTCGGCATCGGAACTGTTAATCCTGTTGCAACTCTTGACGTGTTAGGTACAAATGGCTCAAGCGGTAATAAAAACTTCAGAGTCTTATATAAAAATGGAGGAGCTCTAACCAATACAGAATTTTCAGCATTAGCAAGTATTCCATCTTTATTAGCAGGTGGAAATAATAGTTGGACAGCATTATACGCGAAACAGGGGAGTGCTAATAAAGCAGGAGTATTTGAAGGAGATGTTTTTATTACCAATAATGTGGGTATCGGCGTTACCAACCCCACATCCAAACTCGAAGTTAACGGCACTATCCGTGCCAAAGAAGTAAAAATAGAAGTCACAGGATGGGCAGACTTTGTTTTGGGTAAGGATTATGATTTACCAAAACTTTCGGAAGTAGAAAATCATATAAACGACAAACAACATCTGCCAGGTATTCCATCGGAGAAGGAAGTATTGGAAAATGGCGTCAATGTTGTAGATATGCAGGCCAAACTTTTACAGAAAATAGAAGAATTAACCCTATATATGATAGAACAAGATAAACAGAACAAAGAACTAAAGCAAAGATTAAGTATTCAGGAAACAGAGTTGAACAATTTGAAAAAGACATTAAAATAATATATTGCTATGAGAAAGAATATAGTCCTCATTATCCTATTTATATTGTCTGTTGCAACATACTCGCAAGACCAGGCTGTAAATGGAAATCTTATACAACAACTAAACAACCAGTGGTTATCCCCCGCCAAACTGCAATTAGGGAGAAGTAATGCTGATATAATTGAAAATAAAGCCGTCATCGGAGTAACAAACGGGAACTTACATCTGGACCCCTATCCGGGATATGCATTATACTTGAATTATTATCAGAGAGATAGTAATTCCGGAAATAAGGGAATGATGATATCTCCGAGTGGCAATGTAGGCATTGGTACGAATAATCCCCAAAGAAAACTTGACGTAAGAGGAGGACAGAATTTGGGAGGGACTCTGTATATTACTTCTCCTTATGCAGGTGGTTATTGTGAAGGAATAAGGATCAGTGCCGGTAGCAATAATTGGGCCACTATTGCCTTGGGATCTACGGGTGATAGCGGGACAGGGGAAAATGTTTGGTCGATACACAGAACAAACAATAATGATTTCTCTATCAGCCGGAATAGCCCGGATGGTGCAAACGGGATGGTCATAACTAAATCCGGGAATATCGGGCTGGGAACTATTAATCCTCAATCCAAACTCGAAGTCAACGGCATTATCCGCTCCAAGGAAGTCAAAATCGAGGCTACCGGCTGGTCTGACTTTGTCTTCAATAAAGATTACAATCTAAGACCTCTGTCAGAAGTCGAAACCCATATCAAGAAACATAAACATCTACCTGAGATACCCTCAGAGAAGGAAGTGTTGGAAAATGGCATCAGTGTAGGAGAAATACAAGCTAAGCTATTACAGAAGATAGAAGAGTTGACATTGTATGTCATCGAACAGGACAAAGCGATTAAATCCTTGAAAGAAGAAAACAGGGAGATTAAGAGTCAACTAAAAAACGTTAAGCCATGAAAAAATTACTATACTACATCCTGCTGTTATTATGCAGTACAGGAATATTCAGTCAGGCTAACCTCACTCTGAATACCGTCCGCACAACAGGAGGCAATGAGACCGCCTGCCAGAGTATCATACTGAAGCCCGGCTTCAGTTTTGTATCGGCTACAGGAAAGAGCCTGACCCTGGCAGTCAATCCCTCCACCTGTGACCCTTATGCAGGAGCGGTGTCATCCGTCAGTTCCAATCAGAACTATATACAGACCAAGACCTATACCACCGCCGATGCGAGCCGATATACGGAATCCATCCAGTATTTCGACGGTCTGGGCCGATCAGTTCAGGTCGTACAGCGGGGAATCACCCCGGACGCTAAAGACCTGGTCTCTATACAAGAGTACGACGCTTTCGGGCGGGAGAGCAACAGTTGGCTTCCCGGTAAGGTAAGTACAAGCAACAACGGGGCGTTTGTCCCGGTAGAAACGGCGAAAGGATATATAAAAGCAACCAATGCCAGCGACCAGAAGCCTTATTCCTATCCCGTCTATGAAGCCTCGCCATTAAACAG
>NZ_JBHSGN010000164.1:0-86809 GCF_042654545.1 Dysgonomonas termitidis | reverse complement strand
GCTTCTTCGACTTCTTCCTTAAATCCGGGCCTGTTCTTTTTCCAGTCATAGAAAGTCTGGCGGCTGATCCGGAGTATCTTACATATTTCAGATACTCCGTGAAGGTCTTGTTCTATCATTTCCACGATACGTACTGCGGTTTTGTCGTTATATTTCATAATGTTAAAGGTTTTGCCCCTTCCGTCCTCCCCACAGGGCCGGACTGTTAAGTTCTCTCAGTTTTTTGTTACACTGAGGAACACTGAGGTATATTCTCTCAGTGCATCTCAGTGTCTTCTCAGAGAAACTCAGTGTAATAATTCTCTTTGTATTCATCATTTATCAGAACTTAACAGCCCTACCCCATAGGGGAGGCTACAAAAAGGATATTGTTTGTTAATATACTATTTATAAAAGCTGATGGCTAGCAGCTTTTACGTATAGATAAATGATTGGGATTTTGATAATATGAATTCATAGTGATATTATTATTGCTGTATAAAAACGTTGGATTGTTTTCTACTACGCGCAATCAGAGATTGCTTGTGTTCCTTTTTCTGCTAATATAAATACTTTAATAAGCAGTGAACCTGTCAGCTGTCGTTTGTGGATAAAATGTTGACGACCATATGATATACGCTATTCCTATTGTTGTATGGCCATAATTTAAAGTCATTCGGATTTTATTTTTTTTATTATCTTTGAACCAAACTCAAAATAGATATGCTGTTCAGGGGGCTACTTGTTTTCTTTACCATATTCTTTGTGCAATCCGGCATTGTACAGGCACAAACACATACTTACAGTACTGTTATTTCCGATGAGGAGATTTATGCCTTCCTGAACTGGATGACCAATAATGATAAAAAATCCGAGATTAAATTCCTTAAAAATAACAAAAAAGTATCCGTGAAAATACTGCCTTGGGATACAGCCAACTTTATCAGTAAATATATCGGTGAATACGATATCAGTCATCTTGAACCCGACAATAAATACCTGTTCAAAAAATCTTCCGGTCTGGATACATTATTTGCACAGGCCGACAAAGACTATTTTTACGAACAATTTGTATCTATCAAAGATTCTGTCTGGCAAAAGGGCATGTCAGGCAAGAAAATGCTTCCGGCCGATAAAAAGGATTATGCGGATGTGAATTATTATTCTGTTCCTCTATTTTCCCGGAACAAGGAGTATGTTATCATTTACAAAGTTTACACATGCGGGTACGGATGTGCTTATGGAAAATATTACCTGTATAAGTATGATGCAGACCGATGGAGGTTTTTAATGTCGGTAAATCCGTGGAACAGTTAACTTCGGATTCATTTTCGTCCGAAATCGGCAGGGATTTCCCCCCATTCGTCCGTTTTCCATTTTATTATCTGAGTAGTATATGTATTGTCCCGGAGCCATTTTTCAGCACGTTCTATCATATAGAACAGAGACTCATTTTCGGGAAGTCTTTCCAATTTTGTCTTACATTTTTTCTCTTTTACCCATTTTATAGCATTAGCACTATCCGAATAGATAGGGATTTTAAATTTCTTTTGTTTTAGCAAAGCCAATCCATGTACCAGGGCCAGGAATTCACCTATATTATTGGTGCCTTTCTCAAACGGTCCCTGATGGAACACCTGTTCTCCGGTCTGCACATATACCCCCCTGTATTCCAGTAAACCCGGATTTCCGCTACAAGCGGCATCTACAGATAAGCTGTTTTTTATTATTTCGGGAATATTGTGAATGGAGATCTTCTTTTTTTCAGCATTCTTTCCGATATACAACCATGGATTGTCGTTATAGGCTTTCTCTGCCTCTTCTTTGGTAGGAAAAGATTTATATATAGCCCCTTCGTACCCTTCAATCTGAGCTTTTGCCTCATTCCATGACGAATACACTCCCGGAGTCACTCCATTCCACACCACATAAAAATTCTTCTTTGCCACTAATTATATTCTACTTAGTAAAACAACCATTGGTTTCGGATGCAAATTAACGAAGAAAGCCGGAAAATACGAAATAATAGAATCTTTAAAGAGCATTACGTTTGATTTATTCTGACTCAGCCCTAAACTTAATATCTCATTGAAATGTTATTTCAATATAAGAAAAAAGTAACAGTATGCCGGAATAGACACATGAGCTATTCTTATTTAACAATCTAAATAAAACACCAATGGATACCGAAGATTTGTCAAAACGCTACATGGAGAAATACAATGAGCTCGCAGCCAAATTTGAAGAACTGGAAATAAGCAATCTCGTGGAGAAGCTTAATAATGCGATCTCCCGGTCTGATATGGCGAAAACAAATGAATTGTATGATAAGGTACTTGAGTGGAATGCCAGAGTGGAAAAGCTTTCCGGAGCTAAAATAGCATTGGATATGCAGTTTAGTTATCTGCGGTTGCCTTCACCTGCTCTATTTGGCGTAACATTTGATGGAGAAGAAAAGATATGGAAATTTAACACCTGATTACTAAGCGCTTGTTTAAATCCTATCGGAAATAGTTGTATTTGATGCTGATTAAAAATATTTTTTAACATTAAAAATAGTGCGCAATCAAATTTTATGTCGCAATTTTGCATTGTGAACGATTGTTCACGTATTTAAAATGTTTGATTAATGAAATATAGCAGGGAATACATATTAAGACGAGCTTTCGATGTTTTTATGAACAAAGGATATGATAGTGCATCAATTTCTGTTCTGCAAGAGGAATTGGGCATGTCTCGCGGAGCTATGTACAGGTACTTTAAAAATAAGGAAGAACTGTTTTTTGCTGTCATTGACGAATATTTTTTCAAAATATTTGATAAAATGCTTAATGGTATCAAAGGAGATATCACGGTGCCCGAATTAATTGAAGCTATGCACAGACGTCAGAAAATTGTAACGAATGCATTTATGAGGGCAGGCGTTACGCATACGGTTTTTCTGAATTATACAGCTTTGATAATACAGGCTGCCAAGCATTACCCGGATTTTGTCAACCGCTTCAGGTTTATCTATGCCCGCCTGCTCGATAATTGGCGGAATGCCTTGCTTAAAAGCATAGAGATCAAAGAAGTGAGGGCCGATATAGATGTTGAGATAATGTGTATCCTCTTCAACAATACCGGAGTAAAAGAGACTTCGGATCAAGCTTGTGACGAATCCCAGTTTGTGACAAATGTGGTGAAAGATATGGAAAGGAGAAAGGAAGTGATGGATTATCTATACTGTTTGATTAAAGTTTAATTTTTTTATTTGGGAGTGAACTATCGTTCATTAACATAACAAAGACAAGCTTTTGTTTTATATAACTAAATGAACAATTGTTCATAATTCAAACAACGATTTTATGAAAAAAATAATAGCTGTCCTCACTCAAAAAGGGGCATTAAGTATAGGGATTCAAGGAAATACTACTGTAAACCTGTTTGAATTGGAAGATGAAAACGTAAAGGGTGTTGAATGTATAACGCTGGAAAGTACCGGGAATAACTATTTTTCGTTACTTATGGCTATCAAAAAGGTCAGTCTTGTGTATGCGGATACAATTAACTCCGATCTGAAAAAAATTCTGAATGAAATAGGGATCAAAACAAAATGTAAAGAAGATATACCAAACGACAGGTTTATCAGTCAATTTATCTTCGGCTAGCCTGCCTATTATCTTCGATTAATAGTAACAAGTATTCAGTAAATTAAAAGTGAGGGATCATTTAGCTGATTTTTTAACTTATGCGAAAGGTCTATTTATTTATTTTATTAGCAACAATTTCTGTCTCTATATCTGCTCAGGACGATCTGCTGTACGCCGATGACAGTATCAGGGAACAATACAATATAGCTATGCGGGACCCGAATATATTCAGGCCCAGACACTTTGAGATATCGGAGGCTGAAGCTATAAGAATGGCTGACAGAATGCCGTCGTTTGCAGTGTATAAAGATACATACTTTGTAACCGGAATACCGTTGAATGAGGAAATTACAAACACCTCGGCCGATGCCAGCTTTCAGATCAGCATCAGGCAGCGGCTGACTAAGAGCGTGCTTCCGTTCAAAACATTCGCTTACCTGACATATACACAAAAATCATTTTGGGATATATATGCCGAATCCAGTCCTTTCAGGGATACTAATTATAACCCGGGATTAGGTTTGGGTAAATACATATTTCATGATAAAAAGCTGGTGGGGGCTATGTTTGCCCAGCTTAAACATGAATCGAACGGGCGCGACGGGGAAGATTCGCGTAGTTGGAATTACCTGAGCATATCTATGAAGTATTATTTCAATGCACGCTTCAATCTGTCCGGCGAATTTTGGATACCTTATGTAGACGGGGGTAACAACAAGGATTTGATCGATTACAGAGGTATCGGTTACTTGTCGATAAACTATATAAGCGATAAGCACAAATGGTGGTTGTCCGCTGAATTAAACCCCAAAAGAGGTTTTGGCAATGTGAATACAACGCTCACGGCAAGTTTCAGGATTTCAGAGAAAGCCAACCAGTACCTGTTTGCACGTTTCTTTCATGGATATGGTGAAAGTCTGCTGGATTATGATAAATATTCAATGAATATCCGGTTGGGAATATGCATTAAACCTGATTTTTACAGCATCTTTTAGGTTTAGAATTGCTTCTTCTGAAAAATATCTATGGCTGACAGCTTTGGTTTCCAAGCACAGCATTAAAAACTTTTTTTACTAAACTAAACAGTAATGAAAACTTTTAAACTTCAGACATGGCATTTCGGGCTAATGCTTATTGCATTAAGTATAGTTACTAATATTATAGGAACCTGGGCGGTAAACAGTATTCCTGATAAAATTGAAGATAGCCGGTTTGTAGAACTGAATGATAAAACCTTTGATGAAGCGATCCGTTCCGGTACCGGTTTTGTCCTTTTTTATAAAGAAAATTCAGATTTGTGTGACAAAATGGAATATAATCTCAACCAATTACCTGCAGATGATAATGAAAAGATTAATTATTATAAAGTAAATATTGCCCAATTCTACGCTCTGGAAGCAAAATATCGTATATCCGGTGTCCCGAGTGTACTGATATACAAAGACGGAAAAGAAGCTGAGAGGATTTTGGGAGTTATTCCTGAATCTAATTTAAAAATAATTTACAACAGAGTTATAAAATGAAAGTATGTATCAATCCCAAATATAGCGGACTCTCGGAATTTGTAGGTTCGATCCCTGAAATTTTTTCCCGGCAAGGAGAATTGGTATATGATGCGCGTAATACGATCAAGCTGTTCCGGATAAATGGTTTCTCTATAAATGTAAAATCGTTTAAAAGGCCTATTCTAATCAACCGCTTTGTATATAAATACATCAGGAAGTCCAAGGCCGAAAGATCTTTTAATAATGCGATATCTGTTCTGGATAAAGGGGTTAACACCCCTGAGCCTATCGCGTATATCGATATTTGTAAAAACAGGCTGTTGTCCGAGTCATACTATATCTCCATCCACGAAAATGTAGAAGGTACAATGAGAGAAGTATACAGGCAGACGGAGAAAGAAAGCAAGGAATTAATACAGGCTTTTACGACGTTTACAGCCGAAATACATAAAAGAGGAATACTTCATAAAGATTATTCACCGGGAAATATCTTGTATAAAACTACCAAAGATGGCTATCAGTTTTATCTGGTAGACCTCAACCGGATGTCGTTCGGATACATCAGTTTACTGGATAGCTGTAAAAGCTTCAGACGGATCAAAGCCAATGATAATACATTGAATTATATTGGTGAAGAATATTCAAAAATCCGTAAATATGATGAAAAAATATGCCAAAAACTAATACATCAGTATAACCGGCGTTTTTGGAAGAAATATCTATTGCGTCATCCCGAATGTGAAAACCAATATTGAGAATTTAAATATATAGAATATGTATATTAACGCAACCGGGTACTATATCCCTCCCACAAGAGTTACCAATGACTATTTTACGGAAATGAATGGTCTTAGCAGTGACTGGATTTTGCAAAGAACCGGCATACGCTCACGTTCAAGAGCTACCGAAAAAGAAACGATGAACTATATGTGTGCTGAAGCGGTAAGTAATGCTTTGCCCAAACTGCCTTACAATATCAACGATGTGGATTTGATCATATTTGCTTCATATACACCGTCAGATACAATTGCCACGGCCGGGCATTACATACAACGGGAATACAATATATCCGGCGCCAAAGTATTTCACATATCTTCGGCCTGTTCTTCTGCGATCAACGCCATGGAAATCATATACTCGTTTTTCTCTTCCGAAATAGCAAGTAAGGCCTTGTTGATATGTGCCGACCGGAATTCGACATATTCGGATGATACCGATTGTATGTCAGGCCATCTATGGGGAGACGGGGCTGTCGCCTATTTCTTCTCAGACACTGCACAGACCGGAAATGATCCTCATGTCATTGATATAACAACTCAGGGGTTGGGACACGTAGGGTTGGGACCGCAGAGCGTTTTTCTCACACCCGGCAATGGCGGACTGCAAATGCCATACGGGAAAGATGTGTTCCTGTATGCTTGCAATTATATATCTCAAAATACGAGAGAGATCGTAGAGAACAGCGGATATACTCTCGACAGGCTGTCTTATTTTATAGGCCATCAGGCCAATATGAGAATATTGAAGAATGTAACCAAGCAGCTCGATTTGAGCACTGATATAATATTATCCAATATAGAAGAATTAGGCAACACAGGTTCGGCCAGCGCCTTATTGGTATATGCACAGAATACCGGCAGGTTCCGGTCCGGAGACTTGATATGCATATCCGTTTTTGGCGGAGGATATTCCGCTGGTACATGCTTATTAACAATGCCTTAAGATACAAAAACAATAAAAAGATTTGTTATGGTTAATCAAAGAACTTTAAAGAATAGTTTTTCACTAAGTGGAAAAGGGTTGCACACAGGACTTAATATCAACATTACGTTCAATCCTGCACCTGAAAACCATGGGTATAAAATCAGACGTACAGATGTTCTGGGACAGCCGGTAATAGATGCTTTGGCCGAAAATGTATCGGCTACACAACGAGGCACCGTATTGTCGGCCAATGGCGTGCAGGTCAGCACCGTAGAGCATGCATTGGCTGCCCTCTACGCATGTGAGATAGATAACTGTCTGATAGATGTCGACGCACCCGAATTTCCCATCTTGGATGGAAGTTCTATTGCCTATGTAAGCAAGATAAAAGAAACCGGCATACAACAGCAAGACACTGAAAGAAAATATATTACATTCAAACGGAAAAGAATCAAGGTAGTAGATAAAGCCACTGGTTCCTCCATGCTCTTATTACCTGACGATTCATTCAGTATCCAATCACATATCGCATTCAACTCGGCACTACTGAGACGACAGGATGCAAGTCTGAATGATTTGTCCGAGTTTACTAAAGACTTCGCCTCTGCCAGAACATTTGTCTTTGTGCGCGAAATAGAGCCTTTATTACAGAATAATCTGGTAAAGGGCGGTGACCTGGATAATGCTATCATAATATACGACAAGCCAATCGAACAAGATAATTTCGACCATTTGGCAGACGTAATGGGCGTAAAGAGAAAGGATGCCAATAAATTAGGATATATCATGAATAAACCGTTACTTTATCCTAACGAACCGGCCAGACATAAACTTCTCGATATCATAGGGGATATAGCATTGGTAGGCCATTTTATAAAAGGAAGGATTATCGCGAATTGCCCGGGGCATAAAATCAATAATCTGTTTGCCAGAGCTATACGCGAAGCAATAAAAGAACCTAAATCAACGAAAGTTGCTATGCTTGCAGAACCGGTACATTCCGGGCAATTTTATTGGAATCATCCCTAAAAATTCTGATTATGAATAAGATATTGGCTTTCATTACGAATAATAGTACCATACTATTAGGCATGTTGACCGGAATGGTTATAGGTTTTGTCTATTGGTTCTATTTTGCATGTTATTGGGGTACCTATCCCTTATCGGCCGAGTGTTGGGTCAATTGCTGCTATGGCGCTCTATTGGGCGGGTTTGTATCAAGCCTGATGGATAACAAGAATGTATGATTCATTTTATAAATTAAAACTAGTAAATTATGCTGAAAAATGACATTGGAATTAATGCAGGTATAATATGGAATTTACTGGCTGAAAAAGGTAAGTTAACCATAAGGGAAATCGGGGAATTCTCCGATTTTAAGGACTCTCTTATAAATATGGCGCTAGGATGGTTGTCAAGAGAGAACAAAGTTCGTTTCTTTGACGAAAATGGTCATCTATACATCGAATTGAATCACTCCGTATCAGAAACATATTATTGATTAAATTTATTCATTATAGAAAAAAGCGTTATTTAGATAATAACGCTTTTTTTGTTTTCAATATAAGGGATACGGAAAACCAAAAAGGTTCAATAAGGTGAAATTTCCTTATAATTTAATTAAAATTCCAAAAACAAATAAGTAAGCTGGCATGTTTATCTCGAGAAGACATAAGGATCTATAAATTCTATCACATCTATACACTACATACCTTATCATTTTATTTTACGAACTACAGGTTTTTGGTATAAAATAAAAGGAAGGAATAGAAAATGGAAAGGAATATTATAATTTACTTATTGTCATTAATAGGGTTGTATGCATGTACAGATAGCGGTGACATTGAAATGGCTCACTTCACAATCTCGGCTAGAGATGTAGTGACAAACGAATTTATCGGTGGAGGGAAGTATCAGGTACTCGATTACAACAATGAAGTTGTTGCCACATATACTCTCCACGAAGGTAAAATAGAGGTCACAAACCTGCCGGCTAAAAATTATACAGTAGTAGAAGTTACACCTCCCAGTGGTTATGTGGGGAATGAAAAAGAAAAGAAGTATCTATATTTCAATAAGAATTCAGAAGATTTCGTTTTTCGATATATAGACAAAAATACAAGGGCTTTACCTGAATCGATGAAGGTAAACTTTTTTACTACTGAAGGAAACCAGCTTCTTGGCGAATACAATGCAGTGCGTGTGGGCGAATATTATTGGATGGACCGTAATTTTTACCATACAGTGAAATGGGGCAATGATTTTGAAAATATCTATCCTATCACCCAAAGCGTTCTTAACCGCTATTTGGAACGCATCAGGATAGCCCCGTCACAATTCCAGTTACAGGATATTGGCGATTTTGAAAAAAGTTATGGCCGATATTACAGCTACCCAAGTATATTATATATGAATAAATATGGCGTAATGCGCGACCAGAACGATCAGGATATCAAAGGATGGAAAATACCTGCGCCGGAAGATTACAGGCAATTATTCGCCATGTGCCCCTTCAACACCACGTACGACGGCCCTCATACCAGACTTAATGAACGTGATGTACGCTTTGCATTGGGTGCCGGGGCCGGAGATAACCCTTTGGCTTATAATATCGCTAATCCGGGCGGTGGCCCATATAAAACGTACTGGTTTGATCAAAAAAATACGACCAATAAGTATAAATTCAATCTGATGCCCGGGGGAGCAAGATTAAACGGGGATGGCCCTTGGTGTAACGGATTGGGACCTACAAACGGCTGCTATACCGATGGGAAGAAAGGAGATATTTACCACCTTTTTTACTCAGCATACATGGCTGTACAACTTTGGAACGACGAATTGTCCATGGGCGTGGTCATGCTACATGACTTTGTAGATACTAAAGATGTATTAAGCTACCACATGATGAATGTGCGCTGGTGCAGAAGGCTTAGCGATATAGAACTCGGCTATAAATTATATATAAATGCAGATCAGACGGATATAAAGAAACTTGATCTGGAAACACCTGCCCCAAGCGGATATATAGAACTGCCTCACGGATATGTGCGGGGTTTTTATGTGCAGTATATCCTAAACAATCCGGCATCAAATATAACAGTGAGTAATATTGTAGATTATGCGAGGAATGTAGAGGATAATTATACATTTGAAAATAGAGCGAATTTGAGTGTCATCTTGTAAATAGAATTAAACACAGTTCTGATGGCAAAGGCGGATGGTTTCATATAAACTATCCGTCTTTTTATTATTTTCAACTGAACATAAATCATTGTGGCCGTGTTTAGTATATATGTTTAATTAAATCTGCCATTAGTCATGAAAAAGAATGAAATAGTAAAGTCGCCACAGGATTTTGTGGCCTATGAGGAAGCCAGAAAAGATAAAGGTAACAGCTCCTGTCCGGCCATCATCAGCGAAAAAGAGGTTAAGGCTGCCCTGAATAAAATTAATCCTGATGAAGACAGTATGAAAAGCAGAGGTTAATATCAAAATTATGCTGCAATACTCCCTGTATGTGCACTCTATAGGGAGTTTCTATATACATGCCGGCTAAAAACCATAACACTCATAAATATCCGATGGCTGTAAAAAGCTGAATCCTATTGTGATAATACCAGTCAATGATACTTTTTCATCTACTTTATAAATACATTTTCATTTTTTATTATCTATTTATTATACGATATATCAGTTAACTTATATATATTTGTTATATTCAAAAAGGCAAAAAACTACTATGAGCAAATATAACATCTTAACGTCACTGCTATGCATCACTATTATATGTCTCACTACAATAGGTGCCTCAGCCCAGAAAAGAACTACAAGCAAAAAAGAACCTGTTATAGCCAAGGTCGATTCTACCGAAATCATATTAACCCAGGCCAAGGGCGCGCCCGTAGCTCCTTTCACCGATACACTATTCCTTATACATGGCGGAGTAGGATCTTTTACCGTCGATCAGAGAGCATCTGCTATTGAAGACAAAATACGATTGCTGGAAGAGTATCCCCTTTTTAATCCGGATTCTCTAAAACTAGTTGAGTTTAGCGACCAGATAAATATAGTATATGACGACCAGAAATACCAAAATTCCAGAATCATAATCAGTATAGATACGTTGCAGGCTCAGATATACGGCAGGACAAAACTGGAGTTAGCCGCTTCGTATCGCAATATTATAATAAGTGCCATTGACAAGCGGCAGAGCGAAACCAGTTGGCAACGGATAGGACTGCAAGCCTTGTTCGTTATACTGATAATTGCAGGAGAATATTTCTTCCTGCGGGGATTCCGGTTCGGATATCGCAGATTGAAGATTTTCGTACGGAAACAGCGGCATAAGAAAGTCAAAGGCCTGTTTGGCATTATCGAAGCTGAGAAAGCCGAACAAATCATATTTGCCTTGCTCAAAATTCTGCGCTTCGTATTGATAGTAGCCTCTTTGTTCGTGTGTACCCTGTTGTTCTTCAAGATATTCCCACATACGACAGGCTTATCGGACCAACTTCTCGACTATGTTATATCGCCTGTAAAAAGGATCGCGATCAGTATTAAGAACTATCTGCCAAACCTGTTTACAATATTGGTTATTGCTTTTATATTCAGGTTTATAAAGAAATTCCTCCGTTCTATTACAGATAAAATATCAGACAATAAGATTACGTTCAAAGGCTTTTATCCCGATTGGGCTAAACCTACATACAATATTGTCATAGCCATACTTATGGTATTCACATTTATCCTGATATTTCCCTATCTCCCTAATTCGGACTCACAGATATTCCAGGGCGTATCCGTATTCCTGGGGTTGATGATATCGCTGGGTTCCACATCCGTTATCGGGAATATCATTGCCGGGTTTGTAATCACATATATGAGGCCTTTTAAAATAGGAGACCGTGTGAAAATGGATGATACCGTGGGCAACGTGATAGAGAAAACGGCTTTGGTGACCCGTGTGAAAACAGCCAAGAATGAGGTAATCACTATACCCAATTCCAGTGTAATGAGCACGAAGACTGTTAATTATACTTTCTCCGCGAGCCAGTATGGGCTGATACTCTATACAACAGTCACTATCGGCTATGATGTGCCATGGAGACTGGTACACGAGTTATTGCTAAAAGTCGCATATAAGACTGACAACCTGAGCCGGAAGCAAAAGCCTTTTATCATGCAAACAGCCTTTGAAGACTTCTATGTAGAATATCAGCTGAATGTATTCACAAAAGATGCCAATAAGATGAACGATATATATTCCGACCTTCGAAAGAATATACAGGATGTTTTCAAAGAAGCCGGTATAGAAATACTATCGCCTCATTACCGGGTTAACCGCGTTGTAAACATACATGAATTTAACGAAGACCCTCAACCTGAAGACGCTTCCGGAGAAGGTTAAGCTATTTAAAAGAAACAAATTTAAGACATACCGGCATATCCAGTTTTATATCTTTAAATGTATCTTCCAGTAAGCCTGTATTTTCGTTTCGGAGGAATATCTGGATTATATCGCTGTCACGGCTTGCCACAAGCAGGTATTTACCATTCGGTGTGATGGCAAAATTACGGGGATGTACCCCTGTTTCCTGATAGCCCGCCTTAGTCAGTTTCCCGTCGGCCTGATTGATTGAAAATATCGCCAACCCGTCACCTTTCAGGCGATTGGACGCATACAGGAATTTGCCATCGGGAGATATATGTATATCTGCGCTTCCCTTGGCGTTAAGAGTATCAGCCTGTACAGATTGTATTTCGGTAAGATTTCCCTTTATCCCGTCATAATTAAAGGCAATTACAGCACCGGACAACTCATTGATGAGATAGGCGTATTTACCGCTCGGATGAAATTCAAGATGGCGCGGTCCCGATGCACCGGTAACCTTAAACGATGAAGGTGTTCCCTGTTTCAGATAGTCACCTGTGGCATTTGGGTTTACATCGAATTTATGTATTTTATCTGTTCCCAGATCGTCGGCAAGCAGATATTTTCCGTCGGGCGAAAACATCACACAATGTATATGCGGCTTTGTCTGACGCTCTGTATCTGCACCTTGGCCGGTAAAACTTATAACCTGAGAGACAGGAGTAAGCGAACCGTCTTCTTTTACGCCAAATACGCTAAGGCTTCCTCCCGAATAGTTCGCCGTAATCACATGCTTACCTGTGGCATCTACTGAAATATAGCAAGGATCTGCGCCTTTAGCCGGTTCTGTATTCAGGTGTTTCAATTCACCTTTATTCTTATCGAAAGAATAAGCATTGGCGGCGGCGCTATTGTCACCCGTTTCGGTCACTGCATAAACAAACTTTTCATCTTTACTGACAGTCAGGTAAGACGGGTTTGTAACTTTAACCATGCTTTTATATTGGGAATATCCCGATACCGTATCGAACTGATATACGTATATTCCTTCACTCTCACCTGAGGTATAGGTGCCGACAAGAAGATACATGCTGGTTTTGTCTGATATAGATTCCATATTTATAGTGTCGGTTTGATTATCTGTCAAATTATCTGAAGCATTTTTTTTATTATTACATGACAATAGTGAAAGTGCAACAGCTGTTGATAATAAAATGTATTTACACATAATTTTCATATTTACTTATTTAAAAACGTTTTACAAAACAAAAGAAAGCAAAATTTATCAGTCTGGCACATATTTAGCTAATAAAATTAAGGACGCAACGGATTCCTTAAAAACCTTACAAACTTTACACTTTTCAGTGAACAGTAAACAGTCATCAACTTGTAACTCGTAACTTGTCTACTTGTATCTCGTGTCTCTTTTACTCGTAACTGCCCGAAGGGCGCAGAAATAACATTCGCCGAAGCGAAGGCGAGGCAAACTCGTAACTGTTCGCATATATAGATAAAATTCAAAAGGAAATATTCATATATTTATCCTAAATTTGAGAGAAATATTTTGTTTTAATAGGATAAAAGGACTATCTTTGTCGGCTGAAAAAGAAGAAATAACTTAAACTACTATAAAATGAAGAAAGATATTCATCCAGAGAATTACCGTCCGGTAGCTTTCAAAGATATGTCAAACGATGAGGTATTTATCTCGCGTTCAACTATCAATGCTAAGGAAACTATCGAAATAGATGGTGTTACTTATCCGCTGGTTAAGCTTGAGATCACCAGTGCGTCTCACCCGTTCTACACAGGTAAACAAAAACTTGTGGATACAGCCGGACGTGTTGATAAGTTTATGAATCGTTATGCAAAACGTACTCAGCCTAAGAAATAACTGATTTTTGCATCGGTCGAAACAATTTAAAAAGCTCTAAAGTTTAACTTTAGAGCTTTTCTATTTTATTCCGGTCAGTCACTCTCCTTGTGTTTGTTTTCTATTAAATGGATAATAATTATGGAAATATAGCAATGAATAAAACCCAACTATTGATTCGTATAAATATTTTATTCTACTTAAAACGCGATATTATTTCACTGCTTTTTTCAATCGGCTTATTATCTCATTACCCAGTTTTGTCTTGGTGTCTATATGCGTCAGAACAGCCTTCACAAAAGCATTCTCTTCGAATACACCACGCACCTGTTCAAAGTCATCTTTCTGCTGGTTACGGTCGCCATCCAGTCCAAAACCGGTACGTGAAGACAGCGAAAATTCCTTTTTAGCATCTTCATATATCATCTTATCCAAGTCTACAACAACCGTTTTCCAACGCTCAACGATATTTATGATATCCTGCGCTGTAATTGTTTCCAAAGACAATCCGTAATATTGCCGGATCTTATCCCATGCCCAGGTCCATTCCAGTGAATAATAATCTTTATGGAGCCGGGCAAAAATAGCATTTATCTCTGCTACCTGTGTTATCTTTTCCGATTCTATATCTGATATCAGCTTGTCTATTTCGGAGCGGGGAGCAAGCATGCCGCCTATATCACTCCATACAAATAGTCCTATATTCGTGTCGGGTTTCAGATAACTCCGTATTTCCTCGTTGCTTGTACATGGACAATTGCCGAGCCGCGATATGATAGAGTTGCCCAAGAACTTATTTATAGCCATATCATAGAGCTTTATGCCTTTATTCAACGACGAGTTTTTAATCCGGCAACCTTTATATGAATAAAAATCGCTGGCTTCGCCACATGTGTCGAGCATTTCCCTTAATATAGATATTGCTTTGAACATTTTTTGTACTGTATAGGGGCTTAACAGATTAAAATTAATCTGGTCCAGCTTCTCCGGGTCTTTGCGCTTATCACGTTTTGGAAATTTTTGCGCGTCGCGGATAGTGCCTACACTTCGCAAGTTGACTCCCGGTACTAAAACCGTTTCGTTCTTATCTTCTATCAGATACGAAAACGGCATGTTCGATGTATCGGTATTGTGGTAGTGGCGCCCCATTATAAGGGAAAACGCGCCGATACGGGACGGCCACAATATATACGAATCGCTGGTTGTTTTGCCTCCGCGCTCCACGATGCCCTGATGTATGGGGCCTAACTTATACATATGATTACTCTGATTAGAGCCCGAACCGGCATTCATGAATGAAAACATTCCGGCAATCAGCAGTGTCGATTTATGGTGTGTAACTGTGTACGGCCCTGCAAATAAGGCGCATGCCTCGCCATTCTCACCCTGGCAATTACTGAAAAACAAAGAATCGCTGGCTGAATATGTGTGTCCCAGCTGGCATGCCTGACCTACAAAACAACGGGAGAGCATTGTTCCGTCTTCTACACGAGATCCCGAGCTTATAATAAAATCGTTGGCCATTACACTATACCCGATATGTACAGGGTCGTACCTATTGCTGTTTATGCTACCGTTTTCCAAATGGCGGGCACCTTCTATAACGGCGCAATCCCCGATACGGACATTCTTTATGGCGCCGGCATTTACTATTGTAACATCGTTGCCGATAGTACCCGTGGTAGAAGTATTTTCTGCGGCATATGCCATTACCATATCCTGCAATTTCTTGGTCAATACCGGACGGTGGCGGTAGAACGAAAGGATATATGCAAAATGCGCGCTTAACTTATCATATATCAATACCTCACGCCCTCCGGTCTCGTTCAGTACACAGGTTTCTACTCCGTTACCAAAAGAAGTCTGCCCATCTACATACAAATGGTGTATATTCTGGATCAGTACATTGTTGCCTATCTTGTAATTTGCAATATAATTCTGAATGTTCTCGATAAGTACATTGTCGCCTAACTCACAATTGTGGAGACAGGCGTGGTGGATGCCTGAATGTTTCTTTAGTCCTCCGGGCAGGGAGAATTCTTCCTCGAAGACACCCATTCTTATTTTACCCGAAAAATTTACATGCCTGATATAATCCGGCCTGAAATTGTCGGCAACCTCTATATTGTCCCAATTATCGGCTATACAGCTTTGCGATTTTAATACGTTTATTTCCTGAGGAGTCAGAGATCTGTAATTCATATTGTTGATTATCAGTTTTATTGTTCGTTGGCCATTCGGATAGCTAATGAATCGTAAAAATAACAAGAAAGAAAGAAAATGTAAGCATAAAATCCTAAAAACTACCCGTTGTATTCTCTATGCCTGAATATTCCGGACAAAAAATAACCTCAACCGTTTATAGTTGAGGTTATTTTTATTATTAAGGTTCAATCACTTTATTCCTGATCCGGCAAGCTAACCGGAGATGCATCTGCACTGTTGTTTAATCGTTCCTGCAAATTATATTTGCGTACCAATCCTGCAACTTCAGGATCGAGTGGGGCGCGGTACGCTTTTGTAGGGTCCAATTCGCAGGCTTTTACCAAATGCCCGATTGCTTCATTGTCGTTACCCGCGCGAATAGAGAGTATTGCTCTCAGATATTCGGTATTTCCTGTCTGCTGCAAATCGTTTAACAGATCCAGGGCCTTGGCGTTGTATCCCATGCACACAAGGCATAATGCCGTATTGTAATCGGGATAAGCCTGCAATATATCCAATGCTTTCCAGTATTCCCTGTCTTGCAGGAAACGGAGCGCCTGTTCATAATCAGGGCGTACTTCGGTATTTACGGTGATTTCTTCCGCCATTCCCGGGCGGGTCATATTGAATATGATATCCGCTTTATTCAATAATGGATATATTGAATCCCTGATGATTTTGAAATCAGCCGGATAGTTTTTCTTTATCTCCTCTTCACATTGGTCCGGATTTACTGCTTGTGTCAGCATATCCAGTATTTCAGACTTGTTAGGCATATCGGTCCTCTTAACAACCAAACGAGCCATTGTATTCCAGTCCTCACCACTGTAGCGTGTTTTGAATGCCATTGCCACATCTGCCTTGTTGCCTCCCAGCGACTTCACAAAGTAGTCTTTCAGTGCATTTGCACGCTTCATTGACAATTCGATGTTATCATCGTACGAGCCATCCAATGCTGTTGATACCCGTATAACAACACTATCCATCAATAATTTACCCTCTCCCGTAAATGTACGGTAAGTATCTAATACTTTATCTGCCTGTTTTTTATTGTCCCTGTAATTTATATTGAATGAGGATTTTCCTGCCGCGAATTTAGGATATACGACCATTGTATTATACACATCCCTATGGATTGTTGTGGTCTTGGATATAAGCGTAGAATCCGCCAACTGCGACAAAGACGAGATAAAATAAGACAATGTATCGGACAGAGGGGTGATAAAGCTGCTGCGGTCTATCGCATCTATTTTTGTATTCATAGTCAGACGAAGCCTTCTCATCCCCGGACTTACCGGATAGTCCTGCCTATATACAAAGAAGAAATCACGGTCAGTCTGGATAACGGTATCGAGGCGTGTATTTTCTTCATAAGGAAAGACTATCAGCTCGCGCCTTTTCTCTTCGCGCCTTTCCTTTTTCATCTCGTTAAGCGCTATATCTTCAAATTTATAGCGGCTTTGGGCTATTTCTATAGAGTCCTTAGCTGTCAGATATTGATTTTTGATCTGGTTCATGGCGCGGCCTTCCCTGTAAATGTCCCTGAATCTATCCGGAATCCTTGTCAGGTCTTCACCTTCCAGCATCAGCGTTTTCAGGTTCTTATCGAAGTTCTTCATATAACGGGTATAGGCACCTACTGTATCTTTCCCGGTAGCCCAGTCGCGCAGTACCTGCTCTTTAGCACGGTTCGAATATTCTTTATAAAAATCGAGACGGTAATCATTCTTCTGTTCTACGACAGCCCGGCCTTTTGTCAAATCGTCGGGTTTAGGAACATTCTTCATGTATTTTGCAAAAAAGCCGGTCGTATCTTTTCCTTTTGCAACCTCTTTCATCGCTTTTTCTCTTGCTTTACGTACATTCTCGTAATAGAGTTTTTTGTCGACCCCCGTCTGTTTGGCAGCCATTAATGCTTCCGCATCTTCTTTATTGGTCTTCCATTCTTCAAAATCGGCCTGCCTGCTCCATTCTTTATGATACTGGTTGTAATAGAAGTTTTGCTGAAAAGCGATATCTTCCTCTACCCCTTTATAGTCGACAAATACGCTGTCGTATTGCGATTCATCTACGATGGAATTTACATAGTCTTCATAATCTTTATATGATTGCTTCTGCTTATTGGAGAATTCCTGCCCCTTTAGTACAATAGTTTTAAGCGGCACCACAGAGTCGTTATGCAACAAATTAGGGGACATTGTTACCCTGAAATTAGTGGAGAGCAGTTCTTTCGGTACTCTCATCACAAAGTCCACGTTTACTCTTCCGTTTTGCTCCGGTGTAAAACGCGATTTGGCTGTAACCACTACTTCACTCAAATGTTGTACTTGGCTCAGGTCGAGTACAACATTTGCATTTGGCTTAGATTGGGGTATTGCTTCTGCATTGGTGTAGGTAACCTGTTCGGCTATAACAACCTGGCCTTTATCCTGCCCCTCTATATAAGGCAATTCTATATTAGGCCGCTTTGACTGGGATTGCATAAATAGCTCCTTAGTCATAGCATCATCCTTTGTGACCGGAACTTTGACCTTTACAGGGGGTACATAATTAGCGTATGGGTCGCGGGAAGCCCGTATCTCACGCACTGAATTGGACGTGGAACACGACAACATCAAAGTCAGCGCGGCAATAGGGATGGACAACATACTAGTAAACGATATTCCGGATAATAGTTTGTAAGTTTTTTTCTCCATAAAGTTTATTTTTGGCTCGAAAATCGAAATCGTAAAGTTTGCAATATTTATTGATTTTAAAAACGCTGCAAAGATAATTATTATATAATAAAATTTTGATAACTCCAGGTCTAAATTTTGGAATAATACATATTTTTAAAGCTATTTTCAACAAATATATGCCTGTTTAACACTTTATTGAATATTTTAAATATATTGTAAGGCCTTTTCTTGTTTTCGTCTTAACTATCAGTCGCTTAAACCGGGATAGATCGGCCTGTACTCTTCGTTGTATAGTAATAAGCATACATACACATTCTTTTGCAATATATAAAACGGAATGGATATGCCATGTCGTATCTGAAAATTATCATGTGGCAGACAACCTGTTTATATAGAGATGAATATTGCGCTGAAACAGTATTTATCATTTTTTCGTTCCCGAATGAAGTGCCGGATTATCACTTTAAATTGTATCTTTGTATCTGAAAGAAAAAAGTAAGCTCATAAACAGCGTATTAAGTTTATGAAAAAATATAGAAACCTTATATTTTACACATCTATCATAGGCCTGTTTTCGGCACTGATATATTTTATCGTCAGAGTTGGAAGGTATAATCTGGAAGCTAAACAAAACGTATACGGGCTGGCATCGACCACTTCTGCGTGGAGTGATTTTTTACATCATCTGACCGAAGACTTCGCCGCTCCTGTAGCTGTATTATTATTACAGATAGTAGTTATTTTGTTGGCTGTTAGGGTATTCGGATGGATATGCCAGAAAATAGGGCAACCTACGGTTGTAGGTGAAATTTTTGCAGGAGTAGTTCTCGGCCCTTCTCTCCTGGGACATTATTTTCCTCAGGTATCCGAATTTCTTTTTCCTGCCTCCTCCCTCGAAAATATACGTTTTCTCAGTCAGATAGGCCTTGTCCTGTTTATGTTTATAGTAGGCATGGAACTGAATTTGAGAACCTTAAAAAACAAAGCCAATAATGCCCTTATAATCAGCCATACCAGTATTGCCGTCTGCTTTACATTGGGTGTTCTTGTCGCCTACTGTCTTTTTGGAACTTTTACACACCAAAGTACCATATTTCTCCCTTTCGCGTTATTTATGGGCATTGCCATGAGTATTGCCGCATTTCCCGTCATGGCGCGAATTATACACGAGAGAGGAATCAATAAAACGCCTTTAGGTGCCATTATCATCACATGCGCCGCGATAGATGATATTACGGCCTGGTGCTTATTAGCCGCCGTTATAGCCGTTGTTAAGGCCGGCTCGTTTGCAAGTTCATTGTTTATCATACTTCTCGCTTTGTTATACGTGCTGGCTATGTTCAAGATTGTACGCCCTTTCCTCAAACGGATAGCTGATCTGCAATTGTCTGGCAGAACCATAAGCAAGTCGGTTATCGGTGTGTTTTTCTTGATATTGTTTCTGTCGGCCTATGCTACCGAAATAATTGGTATACACGCGTTGTTCGGTGCATTTCTGGCAGGTGTGATTATGCCGCCCAATCTCAATTTCAGAAATCTGTTTACCGAGAAAATAGAAGATGTCTCATTGGTACTGTTACTTCCTTTATTCTTTGTCTTCACCGGCCTGCGCACTGAAATAGGCCTGCTCAACGAACCGGGCTTATGGATGATCTGCGGGGGGATTGTTTTCCTTGCTATATTTGGGAAAACAATGGGAAGCGCAATTGCCGCACGGTTTGTAGGCAATAATTGGAAAGATAGCCTTACTATCGGGGCACTGATGAATACGAGGGGATTAATGGAACTGGTGGTTCTCAATATCGGGCTCGACCTGGGCATCCTTACCCCCGAAGTCTTTGCTATGATGGTTGTGATGGCGCTAACCACTACATTTATGACCTCTCCTTTGCTTAGTCTTATAGATAAAGTATTTAAGAAAAAGCATGCCGATACAGATTTGGTTGAGGAAGATAAATATAAAATACTGGTATGGTTCCAAAGCCCTGAAATGGGGCGTAAACTAATGTTTCTAGCGAATAGTTTCATAAGGAAGAAGCAAGCGGCTTCGGAACTTACCATGCTTCATCTTTCGGAAGGAAACCTGCTGTATCAATATGGTATAGAGGAAGAAGAAGAGGAGATGTTCAAACCGGTGGAAGAGGAGGCTCACAGCCTGCAACAAAGCTTCATCCCTATATTCAAAGTTGTGGGAGATACCAACAACAGTGTTGCCAAGATTGCAAACAAAGGAGAGTATGACTTTCTGCTGATCGGTTATCAAGGCTCTGTTTTATCAGATAATGTTTTGGGGCGTTTCCTCGGCTTCTCTAACAGGATACTTCATCTACCTAATTATTTACTTACAAAATTAGGGAACCAGAAAAAATGGAGCCGCATGCTGCTGGCACCCCTCGACGAAGGACAAAGGACCATTGTTTCCAAGAGCGATATGCCGGTTGGCATATTTGTTGATAGAGGTATAGATAAAGGACTGGTAAGTATGAGGAATATATTTGTTCCCATACTCGACGAGGACGACATCTTTGTAGGAAGTTTTATGGAACGGCTGGCTGAAAACTCATATGTGCGCATCACTCTTTGGGATGCCATCGGACTGATGGATACTTCGATGGATTTTATAAAATCCGTTCGCGCTATTAAGGCTATAAACCCTTATCTGTTCCAACTTTGGAACAATAATATTCCTATCGATAGTGATATTCTGAAGAAGCAGGATCTGATAATGATCAGCCTCAATAGCTGGAAGGAACTGGATAGCAGAAACCCTAAACTGATGAAAGATGCACCGTCCACTTTAGTCCTTACTAATTAATTGCCGGGACTCTGGTAAACTTGTAACTTATAACTCGTAACTAAAGTATGAATAGCCGCGACATAATTTCATTAAAGAAAGATATTCTTCAAAACCTGTCAAAAAGACAGTTAAAAGATGCCTTTGAGTCATTAATGAAACTGACAATAAATACGCAGGACTGGAAAATTACTGAAACACTCAGTGAACTGGAGACAAACTATAAATTTATGCTCCATTACCTTTTTGAAGGGGTTGAAGACCCTGAGCGGGAGAGTGTGTATCATAACTTATTGCGTTCATTATATGAACTGGCGGATGATTCGGCTGATGAGTTACTCAGAATCGAGTCTTCGAACGTCTTTTACGAAAAACTTCGTGTCAATGCACTGAAAAGTGGTACAATATCCGACTATACTTCACAACTAAAAGATGTGGCCGACTCTATTGCCCTGATTGATCTACTCGAAGACGGTGAAGAGAAAACAAATAGGAAACGTGAGCTGGCTGTAAAACGTGAACGGATAGCATCCGACATGTTCAATATGGTATTCGTCTCGCCGCGCTCCGATGTGAATGACTTTAATAACTATATTTCGTTTATAAATAATTTCGACCTGCCTGTACGTGAAAAAAGCCTGTTCCTGTCGGCGGTTACTTTGAGTCTGTTTCATCGTTTCGATTTCCGCAAAATACAGGTCTTGATGCAGGCTTCAGTTTCAGAAAATATACAACTGAGGGCCAGGGCAATCGTGGGTCTGGTCGTAGTAATGCAAATGTATGACGTGCGCTGGCCGTTATACCCCGAATTGCAGAATCAACTGGATATACTCTCCGAAAAGCCGGAGTTCCGGAAAGCCGTATTAAGAACTATCATACAACTTATCCGTTCGCGGGAAACAGAGCAGATAACCAAAAAGATCAAGGAAGAAATACTTCCTGAGATGATGAAATTCAATAATCTGGCGGGAAGGAAACTCAATATGGATGAACTGATGGGAGGCGATACCGACTTCTCTGAAAAGAATCCCGAATGGCAAAAAGAATTGGAAGAATCCGGCCTGGGCAAAAAATTACAGGAATATTCCAATCTGCAGATGGAAGGAGCAGACGTATTCCACTCTACATTTTCGGGATTAAAGAATTTTTCATTCTTCTCCGATATAGGCAACTGGTTTCTGCCATTTGATCCTTCATACTCTGAATTTTCCACCCTATTCCCTGAAGAAAAGAAAAGCGCCCTGTTACAGGCTGCTGTAGTGGATTCGGGACATATGTGCAATTCCGATAAATATTCATTCTGTCTGAGCCTTCTGCAAATTCCGGCGGCTCAGCGTGAAATGATGCTCGGACGTATGGGGGCTGAATCGGAAGAGATAAAACAGTTGCAAAAGGAGGCCAAGGAAATGAATCCTGCAGTAGATGAAGAAGTGGTGTCGAATCAGTATATCCAGGATTTGTACCGTTTTTTCAAACTGAATCCTTCCCGAAACAGTTTCTATGATATATTCAGGCTGAGTCTCAATTTCTATGATAAGAAATCGATAGCCCCGCTTATATCAAACATAGAAGATATGAAGAAAATAGCACTGTATTGTTTCGAAAAAAATAATTTTGGTGAAGCCCTTGATATCTTCAACCGGCTTATAGCTATCGACGATAAGAGTGATGATATATGGCAGAAGATCGGTTATTGCCGGCAAATGATTAATGATCTGGACGGTGCTCTCGATGCTTATCTGCAAGCAGATTTACTCAAACCTGATAATTCATGGATAATCAAACGTATTGCCCAATTGTACCGTTCGCAGAAACAACCCGAACTATCACTGGAATATTATAAGAAAGCGGCGAAACTGACCCCCGATAATATAAATATAGAATTGAATATCGGTCATTGCTATCTGGAACTGAACGACTACGAACAGGCGTTAAATACTTATTTCAAAGTAGAATTGCTCGACAGTAAAGGGACAAAAGCCCAGCGTCCGATTGCATGGACAGCTTTCCTGCAAAAAAAATATGATCTGGCTCAAAAATACTACATCCGGATATTGGCGGGCAAGCCGACAGTGCATGATTATCTGAATGCCGGACATGTGGAACTATGTATGGGAAACAAAAAGAAATCAATCGAATATTATAAGCAGGCTTTGTATCAGGACAATGATTTTGAATTGTTCCAGATGCTTTTCGATGCTGACAGAGTCACTCTTATCAATCACGGTGTAGACGGGCGGATATTTCCTTTTTTATTCGATCAGGTGAAATACGGAATGGGATAAGTTGGCTGTTTTATAGGCTGTCGCATTTAGCTGAAAGAATATAGAAAAGCCTCTGGAGAAATATATCTCCAAAGGCTTTCAAAATCTAACTGAAAATTTTTATTTAAAATAAGAAGCATCCATAAGAACAAATTCCGGCTGGTCGGCCTTGCGTATCGAAAGCATTACCGGGTCCCATTGAGTAGGCCATCCTCCGAATATTGCTCCCAATCTTATTATCTTGATAGCATGAGCGCCTTTTGCCAGAGCGATGGATTTGTTGCTACGGGAGAAACGGCGGGCAGTGCCATTATTATCCTTCTCATTAGAGATTAAATATGTACCGTCGATCCAGAATTCACTATCTGTATTGAAATAATATATTCCATCCTCAGGGATATTGATATAGCCGGTCAGGATATGGGAATAGAAATCGTCGGCATATACTTCCACATAGTTTTTAACTCTGTATTTGGCATCCAGAGGTGTGGCTATCTGTTCGGTTTCAGCCGGTGTTTTACCATTCAGCTCAGCAACCGTTCTTGCGTATCCTTTGTAATATTCTGCTTTTAGCCCGGGTTTAGCATCTTTCTCCTTTTCTACCGCAGGGGCGTATGTCTGTTTTTCTATTGTAATAGTGCGTACAGGGCTCATTTTATCGGAAAGTAGTACCGAACGTATTTTCAGTGTCGTATTTTCAGTGAATGTCAACGGTTTTGTAAATACTTCCGATTTTAGTGTAGGTTCACTGCCGTCTGTCGTATAAACCATTCTGGCCGGTTCGGTTGTCTTGAAGTCAAGTGTTGCCTGATCTGTAAATGCTACGAAATTACACGAGAATGGCGCACTGACAGAGTCACCCCAGTATTTTATCGTATAAGGGCCTTTATCCTCCGGCATAGGTATGTAGTAATTGATTCCGTGCATATCGAGACGTACACGTTGGTTGTCGATACGTCGTTCAAAATCTTCATAGTTCTTATTTTCCTTTGCGGACCATGTCAATTCAGACAGGGCTATAGCGCGCGGATACATGTCGAGTTCCATCTCCTCACCGGTATAATTATATTCGTTCCACATATTCGCCTGAGCTCCAAGTATGTGATGTCTCTTGTCATCGGCAATTGATTCAGGAACGGGTTCGTAATTATATACCTTCTTCAAAGTCAGAAGTCCGCCTATAGTTACTGTCTGAAGATTAGCATCTCCTTGATATTTATCCACATACAGCCATGCTCCCGGGGTCATAATTACATCATGTCCCATATTTGCCGAAGCGATACCGCCTTCTTCTCCCCGCCAACTCATTACAGTTGCAGATGGAGCAAGTCCGCCTTCGAGTATCTCATCCCAGCCTATCATTTTTTTGTTGTGTTTCAACAGAACTTTTTCTATCCGCTGAACGAAGTAGCTTTGAAGCATCTCTTCCGCACTGTGTTCTTTATTGCCTTTCAATCCAAGTTCCCTGATACGGGCCTGGCACTTAGGGCATTTTTCCCAGCGTATTTTCGGACATTCATCGCCGCCGATATGGAAATATTCACTTTCGAACAAAGGAACTACTTCGGCAATCACATCTTCAAGAAACTGAAATACTGAATCGTTTCCTGCACAGAAAACATCATTTGCAACACCCCAGATGTTACGCACTTCGATTGGTTTTCCGGTGCATGATAATTCCGGATAAGCATGTAATGCCGCCACAGCATGACCGGGAAGTTCTATTTCGGGTATCACTTCTATAAACCGTTCTTTGGCATAGGCTACTACTTCTTTCACCTGTTCCTGCGTGTAGAAGAACGGTCCATAGGTATTTCCTTCACCTTCGGTACGGACAGATCCCATTTCAGTCAGTTTAGGGTATTTCTTTATCTCGATGCGCCAACCCTGGTCTTCTGTCAGATGCCAGTGGAATTTATTGATTTTAAACATAGCCAGTACATCCAGTTGCTTCTTGAGAAAGTCTACATCGACAAAGTGCCGGCATACATCGAGATGTTGACCTCGGTATTTGAAACGGGGTTCATCTTTCACTGTCACGGCCGGAATATTCCAGGCTATGTTTTTTACCAGAGTAGGGCTTTCTATTTCGGCCGGTAGCAATTGCATAACCGTTTGCATACTGTAGAATAATCCCTGAGGTGTTTTTGCCTGTATGTCTATGCCCTGATTAGTTATGTCTAATGTATATCCTTCGTCGTTGACATCCAGTTCAGGAGTGATACTCAGATCGATATAGCCGGAAGCCGGTTTATCTTTTACCGTTTTGATATCGTAGCCTGTCGAAGCCTTTATCTTTGCGGAAAAATAAGCAGCGACCTTATCTATATCTGCATTACCGGAGACGAAAACTATACTTTTTGAAAGTTTAAAAGTATCCTCCTTTTGTGTCAGTTCTAGCGGGATAGGAGTAATGTTTATACCTTGGTTGTAGGGTTTCTCCACAGTTGGTTCCGTTTCGCTGCACGATGTTATCAGCACCATAGCTGCCAGAGAAAACAAAGGAACGAGTTTTTTCATTAGCATAATGATTTAATTTTAATTAAAGGTTCTCTATAATACATACAAATATAAGCATCGTTTAGCTTAGTTGTATTTTAAAACTGTTAATTAACATTTGGAAAGTATACCGTCTCAAATGTTAAAACCTGAGAAGGCTACCTATACAGACTCTATAAAAGCTTCAGAAAAAGATACCAATTACCTCTTTAAAAAAGTAAAAAGCAAGAATGAAAGCTACAGCCAGTTTCATTACTGTTCCGGCCATAAATCCAATGAAGGCTCCAAATCCGGCTTTAAGAGCGGGTTTCGGTTCTTTGCCGTCTATCAGTTCTCCGATGAAAGCTCCTAGAAATGGGAAAAGGATGATACCGAAGGGTTGAAGAAAGAACAGACCGAAGATAATTCCTATTGCACTACCCCAAATACCTTTCTTTCCTCCGCCGAATTTCTGGGTACCCCATATAGGGATATAAAAATCCAGTATCTGTACAATGATGACAACAATGGCCCATATGATTAGAAACCGGGAGGAAAATTCAACCTTCGATGTGAGGTGTAACAGGAAAATACCTGCATAACTGAGCGGAATGCCCGGCAATACGGGTACGATACAGCCGATTATACCCGTGATAATGAGTATCGCGCCTATTATGGTAAGAATAATATCTATAGCCATCCGTTATATATTTCTACAAATATAGTAACTAAATGGATGCCTAATAGTCACCGGTTTTAAAATAAGTCCATCAGGTTATCCATATCTGCCCAGTACAGATGCGTGTAACCTGCGATGACATTCTTATAGCGCAATAGTTTGGTATCTGTGGGTTGCCCTTTGGCTGTGTATTGTTGTACAACGCTTTGTTGTTCGCTTTTTATGGAAGAATAGTGGAATTCGTGTCCTTTGAGTAATACGCCGTTATATTCGAATTGCCTGTAACCCAGTTTGAGCCTCATATTCTCCATTGTGGCTTTTTGGTCGAAAATATTTACCATCGCGTATTCAGTACCGTCTTCATCGGAAATGGATGATGAAAGGTACATCATGCCACCACATTCGGCGAGTGCTTTACCTCCGGCTTCAACGTAATGGCAGATACTGTCCTGCATCGTCCGGTTATTATTTAATTCGCTAAGATATAACTCCGGGTATCCTCCGGGCAGATAGACAAAATCAGATTCAGGCAGATGCTTGTCGTGCAGCGGGCTGAAATAAGACACAGCGCCTATCCTTTTCAGGTATTCCATATTTTCATGATACATGAAGTTAAAAGCCGCATCACGGGCTACGCTTATCCTTAACCCCTGTAAGGGTACGTTAATTTCTTTTATTACTCCTGCATCCGATTCTCTTTTTGCTGTAACGGACAGTAGCCTGTCTATGTCTATATGTTTTTCTATCAGGGCAGCAGCCTTGTCGGCGAAATCATCGAAGCGGTATTGTTCGTCGATATTCAATCCCAAATGGCGGGACGGTATTTCTATATCAGTATTTTTAGGCAGATAGCCCAATGGCTCAAGTCCTGCATCGTGGCAGGCATCTTTTAAGAAATTGTAGTGGCTTTCGGAAGCTACAAAATTGAATATGACGCCTGTAATATTTATCTTATCGGAGAAATTCTTGAAGCCATAGAGCAGGGCCGCTGCCGAATAGGCCATCGATTTTGCATTCAGGACTAATATGACAGGTATATCCAGTTTCTCTGCTATTTGCGCGCTGCTTCCATTCATGCGGTCGTATCCATCGAATAGCCCCATGACACCTTCGGTGATACAGACATCTTTATCCGACGAATATTTATTATACAAATACTTTATATGGCTTTCCGACGATAAGAACAGGTCGAGATTGACAGATTCCTTTCCTGCCGCCAGGACGTGATATTTCGTATCTATATAATCCGGCCCGCATTTAAAGGGTTGTATGTTCAGCCCTCTGTTCCGGAGTGCTCTTAATAAACCTAAAGTAACTGTAGTTTTACCGGAGCCGGAAGCTATCGCCGAGATAAGGAAATTGGATGTATATGTCATGATTCTTCTTTTTCTTCAGCAAAAGTATAAAATATGGGATATGAAACCCGTATCGGTGTATAGAAAATAATATACTTGCAAATTATTTCCTTAAATACTTTTTTCTGATATTTAAAAAAATTAACTTTGCTGCCGCTAAGGTGATGTAAACAGACATCCGTCTTTTACATAAAAAGGGAATCCGGTTAAATTCCGGAACAGTGCCCGCTACTGTAAGCTCTATTCAGTTAACAGTTAACAGTCATCAGTTAACAATGTTTCTGAAAAAAGTCTTTGAACAAGACCAAATACCACTGATTGAAAGTTATCATGCATCAGTCAACTGTTATCAATTCTTTGTTGACTGTTAACTGCTCACTGTTAACTGAATGTCGGGAAGGCCGTTCAGAGATGGAGTAAGTCAGGAAACCTGCCTAGCATACAATAAATTAAATATTCTCGGGGCCAAGAATATAATTACTAACATTATACTTCGCATTTTAATGAGAAAAAAAGTATTGGTTACAGCCATCCTGTGCTGTATTGTAAGCATGGCATTTGCCCAAATGACCTTAAAGGGAAAAGTCGTGGATGAAAATGAGAACCCTGTTGCGGGTGCCAGTGTATGGATCGAATACACCACACTGGGAACTTCGACGGACGAGAACGGAGAGTTTAGTTTGCAGAGAGTACCCGAAGGAAAACACACTTTAAGAGCATCTGCTCTCGACTACAATGGAGATAAGATTGATGTTGCTTCATCCCGGGGTGATATCTTATTTATCTTAAGGAAATCACCTCTAAAGTTAAATGAAGTAGTAATTACAGGTACAGGTACGCACAACAGACTAAAGAATACCCCTGTAGCAATGGATATGATTACCAAAAAGGAACTGGAGAATATCAATATTCCCACATTCGATAATGCCATGATGGCTGTCAGCCCGTCATTTTCTTTCATGACCACGGCTATGGGTTCTTATATGCAGATGAACGGATTAAGTAATCGTTATATACTTGTATTGGTAGATGGGAAAAAGCTTGCAGGAGATGTGTCGGGTAATACAGACCTGTCGCGGATAAACATGAAGAATGTAAAGCGTATAGAGGTGCTTAAAGGTGCGGCATCGGCATTATACGGATCGGAAGCAATGGGAGGAGTTATTAATATTATTACTGAAAATCCTAAAGAGTCAGTATTTATCACATCCGATACCCGTTATGCCGGATATGGACAATTTTCACAGGCTATAAACGCTGATGTAAATTACAAATGGTTTTCATCTTCAACATCCTTTCAGCGTAACCAGAGCGATGGCTGGCAGTTAAACACGCAGGAGACATCGGGTGATAAGCTGATAGATACAGATAAAATGGCCGTGAATACAAATTATTCTGATGTGGTGAGCCAGAAATTCACTGTGAGGCCGAATAAATCCCTAAGCATATACGCAGAAGGAAGCCTCTATGACAAGAAGCTGAAAAGGCCTGTATCGTCATATGCGTATGATATGAAATATGAAGATTATAATATAAGTGCGGGAGCAAGGTATCTCCTTAAAGATCTGGCTGTAATCACACTGGATTTATATACCGACAATTTTGAATATTACCGTGAATATATCAAGGATGATGGTAATTATAAAAACGGGGATGAATCGAAGGAAAGAAGACAGAAATATTATGACGCTAACCTGAAAGGCATATTCAGCTTAGGTAAATACAATCGCCTTTCGGTAGGAACGCAATATCAGTTGGATTATATTGAAAGTCAGTCGGATACAAAAGATGGTTCGAGAGATGTATATACATATTCGGTATATGCGCAGGATGAGATAAAGCTGCTGGATAGCAGGCTGCAATTCGTGCCCGGCTTCCGCTATGTTTATAATGAAGCATTTGGAAATAGGTTTACGCCGAAGTTGTCGGGAATGTATTCACTCGATCATTTCAATTTCAGGGCGTCTTATTCGGCCGGATTCCGCGCTCCGGATATGAAAGAATTATATACAAGAACCATAACGCGTTCTACACTAAGTCTTGGTAATTCCGGTCTGAAGCCGGAATCATCCAATTATTACTCATTGAATACCGAATATCACAACGATTTTCTGACAGTCTCTGTTACAGGATATATCAATCGGATAAAGAATATTATCCAGACAAGGGATGTTACCGAAACGATAACCCAAGATGAAAAGAATGAAGGGATAAAGAAAAAACAGGAATACACCAATTCATCCAGAGCCCGTGTAAACGGATTCGAAACCTCCGTGAATTCATACCTTGGTGCGGGACTCAGTATAGGGCTGGGTTATAGTTATGTAAATTCCAAGGATTACGATACAGGTAAGCCGTTGGTGCGTTCCAGCAAGCATATCGGTACAGGAAATGTAAACTGGAATAAAAAATGGTGGATTGTAGATTCGAACATAAACTTTAACGGACGGATACAAAGCAGCCGTTATATGGGAGATAAAGATCCCGCGCGCGCATATAATCAATGGAACGTGGCGACCCGCCATCGTTTGAAGAATTTCAACGGTTTTGTTGTAGAACCGGGCTTCGGTATCGAAAATATTTTTGATTTCGTGGACGACAAGCCTTTCGGGGCAAATTACGCTACACTGTCCCCCGGACGGGTCTTTTATGTGAGTTTGTCTCTAAAGTTCAGTAAATAATCTGGATATATGAAAAATATTTTAGCAACTATACTATTATATATTGCAGTATTACCGGTTCTTGCCCACGGAGGCGGAAATTATGAACACTCCGATTTCTTCAAGACGATGAAGCCGGGAGATAAGGCTGCTATTCTGATGGTGCATTTTGGAACTACACATGCCGATACCCGTGAACTGACCATAGATGCACTGAATGATAAAGTGAGGAAAGAATTTCCTGAAGTGGAACTGCGTGAAGCTTATACCTCGCGCATAATTATCAAACGCTTAGGCGAACGGGGTATAAACAAACAGAATCCGTTAGAGGCTTTGAAACAATTACATTCAGATGGATATACTCATATTTTGATACAGGCATCTACGATTATCGACGGAGTGGAAATGGAGTCACTGGACAAGAATGTGGCCGAAATAGAACCCTTATTTAAAGATATACGCGTAGGTAATCCCTTGCTTTATACCCCTGAGGATTATGAAAAGGTGACAGAAATACTGACAGACGATACTGACGGTAAGATAGCTTATGTCTGGGTAGGACACGGAACATACGATGCAACTACGGCTCAATATGCAATGCTTGATTACATGCTGAAAGCCAAGGGTCATAAAAATCATTTTGTAGGTACGATAGAAGGGTATCCCGCTTTCGAAGACATGCTGGCGCAGCTGAAAGCTTCGGGGCTCAAGAAAGTTGTGCTGACTCCTCTTATGTTTGTGGCTGGTGAACATGCAAAAAATGATATTGCCGAAGACTGGAAGAATGATTTGGAAGAAGAAGGATTCACTGTGGAACTACAGTTGAAAGGCTTGGGGGAAAATCCAGCGATACAGGACTTGTATATTTCCCATCTCAAATTTAAAACCGGTCACCGTAAAATCGGGATAATGAAGAAAAAAGCCATCTATGAAGTTACGGGGGAAGTAATGCATTAATAAAAGACAAAAAACAAATGAAAAAATATCTATATATAATCATCGGTACCATGATGATAGGCAATGTATTTGCCCAAAATAAAACTATGACAGACACGATCTTCTCTATTCGGGAAGTAGAAGTTGTGGGTACTAATCTGAAAAAGAACGAAGTAGGCAAACTCAACGTACCTCTCCAATATTTGCCGCTTTCTGTAACTACAGTATTGGCAAATACCCTGGATATGAGAGGTATCGTGAATATGCAGGATGCTGTAAAGTTCTTGCCTAACACCCGTATGCGTACTACCTATGGTGCATATCAGCAATTTGAAGTTCGGGGATTCGACTATACACCGATTATGATAGATGGAGTGAGGGACGAGCGTACTTCTATTACTAATTCTGCTCCCTTACCCGATTTGTCTTCGGTAGAGTCTATCGAATTGCTCAAAGGTCCGGCTTCTGTTCTGTACGGCCATTCTACAGTCGGTGGTGTTCTGAACGTAATCAGAAAAGCACCGACATCAAAGAATACATTGAATGCCCTGATGAGTTATGGGTCATGGGATAATAAGAGGGCTATGATTGATTTTGGAGGAAAATTTTTCGGGCCGTTCAATTACAGGGCTGTCGTTAACTGGTCGGATAACGAAGGTTACAGATATACCAACGACAAACGTTTCTCCGGCTATTTCGCTTTGGGCGGACAATTGGATGCTAAGCAGGAACTGGATATACGGGCCGGTTTTAACCGTGACTGGTATGGAACGGAGATTGGCCTGCCCCAGTTTATGGCGAATGATATTTATAATGCTGATGGTAGTAAATATTTGTCGAAAGGGGATATGCTTCCCGGTCTGAACAGGCGGTGGAGGTACAACAATGAATCTGATTTCATGATAAATAACGGCTCGAATATCTCTGTCCGCTATAGTAATAAGGTATCGGAATCATTGAAGATTGAAAACAGACTGGCCTATAATTACGATAATATAGACTACTTCAGTACCGAAACTTTGACATATCGTGAAAGTGGAGAGGATAAGCCTATATACGATCATCATTATATAAGAAAGAGTAAAGACGGATTACGTGACTCTACAGTCTATATTCAACTTGATACGGTACAGCTCACATATCCATTACGTTTTGCTTATACAGTGCATGTGATAAACGAACAGCTTGAGGCATCGGGGAAAATTGAGTTTGACAACGGTATGAAATATAATTATTTGGGAGGATACAATTTCGTTTATTTTCATCGCAATACTTATCGTGGTTATGGAGGTACAAATCCTCAAACAAACAAGACTTATCAACTTTCTGATTTAATTGACGGGCCCGGCCTGAACTCTAAAGTCCCTGTTTATAATCCTCACAGTATGGGATATATGGACCCTCATTTTAGTGCAGGAACCGCGACACGTAATATTACAAATGGTGTTTATCTTCAGAACTTACTGGAACTCTCGAATCAGTTTAAAGTGATGGTTTCCGGCCGTTTCGATCATTTTTTGTTTAAAACAGCCACAGCCACAATAAATCCAATATCTAAAGAACGGAAATATTCAGATCAACCTGAATTCGACAAAACTACAACTTCCGCTTTTACATACAGGCTTGGCGCGGTTTATTTACCTGCTACAAATCTTTCTGTATATGGATCTTTTGCCAATTTCTTTATGCCGTACCGGGATATAGTAAGTTCTAACATTATCTATATCAATGCCGAAGGTAACAGGTTCGAACCCAAAGACGGAGATCAGGTATTCAAGCCTCAGACGGGATATCAGGGGGAAATCGGTGTACGATATTCTCTCAATAACATCTTACAGGCGACAGCAAGCGCATTCTATATCCGCAAAAACAATGAGAAGAAAACGTTGAAGACAGGAGTGGTCGAAGACGGAGTAACAAAAAGTGTAGTAGGCGTTGTAGGATCATCGGAATCGAAAGGCCTTGAGTTGGAACTGACCCTTACCCCTGTAGATAATACAGCCCTGTCTTTCGGTTATGGTTATACCGATGCTGCAATCCGTGATATAAAGAAGAATGAATACATGGAAGAAGAGGTGCAAAAAGGAATGCGTTTGGCTGGAATCCCCAAAAATACATTTTTTGCGGCGGGAAACTACCGGATATCTAAGGGGGTGTTCAGCAATCTGGGTTTCAATCTGACAGTTTCATACACGGATAATGTATACAGGACAGTCGACAAAGGTGTCGTATATCCCGCATATTGGCTGACCGACCTGGGTGTTTCATATAAGCTGAAAAATGGAATACAGCTAAGGGCGAATGTCAATAATGTATTTGATGAGAAATATTATAATCAGTCATTGGGTACACAGATGGTGCCGAGCATGCCTCGCAACTACCTGTTTACTCTGGCATACAGCCTGTAGAATATGCTGAAAAATATACTATATTCTATTCACAGGATACTGGGGACACTCCTCAGTATCCTGTTCCTCGTTTGGTTCCTGTCCGGATTTGTAATGATATACCATACATTTCCAAAAGCGACCGAGCGGGATAAAAACAAGCATATGTATCCATTGCAGGGAGATATGCCGGCCCTTGATTCCGTACTGGCTAATAATATCCCGAAGGGTGAGGAAATATCCGCACTTTCGCTGAAATCCTATGCCGGAACTTCTTTTTTTGAAGTAAAAACATCCGATAGTATTTACCGGATTCCCGCAAGTCCGGACATGGAATTGAAAACCCCGCCGGATTATCCGGAGATAAAGGCCTATGCCCAACGTTGGTGTCAGGCGGAAATTGTCAGGGTAGATACTTTGCGGGAATTGGAGCAATGGATTCCTTTCGGGCCCTTACGAAAAGATTTTCCTATCTATAAATTCTACTTCGGAGATGAAGGGAAGTCGCAGTTATATGTTTCGTCCGTATCGGGAGACGCCTTGCAGTTTACAGACAAAGACAGCCGCTTCTGGGCATGGCTGGGCGCGATACCCCATTGGGTATATTTTACATCGCTCCGTCAGAATTCGCAGCAATGGATGGATGTTGTCATATGGCTTTCGGGAATAGGTTCCGTTATGTGTATTGCCGGGCTGATACTGGGCATCCGTTCGTATATAAAAGAATATCGCCGGAAGAAAAAGATGAAGAGCCCTTATCGGAAGTTTGCATATAAATGGCATCATATATTGGGCTTCATGTTCGGTATATTTGTTTTTACCTTCGTTTTCAGCGGCATGATGTCTCTGGCCAAAGTGCCCGGATGGATGGTAAAAGTACATGATCCATCGGCTGAGAAAAGGCTGTATTCAAAACAAAAAATAGAGTCCGATACTTATACCTTGGATTACAGGCGTCTTTATGAGAAATATCACGGCCAGATAAAATCCATAGAATGGAGTTCTTTCGGCCAAAAGCCAATATACAAGGCTGTAATAGATGACCGTTTGCATACAATCGATGCTTCCGGTACATCTGTGCTTGCCATGCAGCTGGACGAAGCAGCTATTAAGAGCCGTATCTCATTGCTTCATAAAGAACCGGCGGTTATATCCTTAATGGACGAATACGACAACTATTATGTAGGATTGACAGATCACCTGCCTCTCCCTGTATATAAAGTACAGGTCGAAGATGCCGACAACAGTACATATTACATTAACCCGAAGAATGGGAATACACGTTATTTTAATAATAATACCAAAGTAAGACGCTGGTCTTATCAGGCTTTACATAGTTTTAAATTTAAATTTCTGGCAGAACGCCCTGTCCTTTGGAACATAGTGATGTGGACAACTATGATTGGTGGAACATTGGTTTCCCTGACGGGAGTGTGGTTAGGATTCAGGTATATAAAGAGGAAAATAAAGAGATTAAAAAAGTATATTTGTTCAAAGAAAAAAAACAATACGAATATATGTCAGTAGGAAGAATTATTGTTGCGGGGATAGGCCCGGGTTCGCAGGAGGATATTACTCCTGCCGTACTGGATGCGCTGAAGATATCGGACGTAGTTGTAGGTTATAAATATTATTTCCGGTTTGTAGAAGATATTCTCCGTCCCGGGACGCTTTGTATCGACACGGGAATGAAGAAAGAACGGGAACGGGCAGAAGAAGCTTTCCGCCATGCCGAAGAAGGGCGTACCGTTTGTGTTATCAGTTCGGGCGATTCCGGAATTTACGGAATGGCTCCTCTGGTGTACGAAATGAAAAAGGAAAAGCAAAGCGATATAGCCGTCGATGTCTTGCCGGGTATCAGTGCTTTCCAGAAAGCGGCGGCATTATTAGGGGCACCAGTCGGACACGATTTCTGTATTATTTCCTTATCTGATCTGATGACACCATGGGACAGGATAGAAAAGCGCATTATAGCCGCGGCCTCCGCCGATTTTGTAACGGCAGTTTATAATCCGAGGAGCAATGGCCGTTACTGGCAACTATACAGGTTGATAGAAATTTTTCTCCAGGAACGATCACCCGAAACCCCGGTCGGCTATGTACGTCAGGCGGGACGGGAGGAACAGGAGGTGGTCGTAACCACTTTGGGAGAGCTCGACCCCGAGGAAATAGATATGTTTACCATAATTATTATCGGGAATTCCCAGTCTTATATTTTCGACAATCAGAACATTGTAACACCGAGAGGATATTATCGGGAGTCTAAAACAGATGATGTCGGTATCGGGCAAGATATAATGATCCGCAGTTTCAGAACCATAGAAAGCGAACTGAAAAAGAAGGATATTCCTTTGGATAAGAAATGGGCTTTGCTGCATGCGATACATACGACTGCCGATTTCGATATGGAGAATATACTATATACGGATGAAGGGGCTGTTGAGAAACTCCATAATCAATTTATATCGGGAAAGGTAAAAACGATTGTTACGGATGTGACTATGGTTGCCTCGGGCATCCGCAAAGGAGCATTGGAGCGTCTTGGCGTTGAGGTGAAATGTTATCTGCATGATGAGCGTGTTGCGCAACTGGCAAAAGATAAGGAGATTACCCGCACTCAGGCAGGTATCCGTCTGGCGGCGGAAGAACATCCCGATGCCTTGTATGTGTTTGGTAATGCCCCTACGGCATTGATGGAATTGTGCGAACTCATACGCAAGAAGAAAACGCATCCGGCAGGTATTATCGCTGCTCCGGTCGGCTTCGTAAATGTCAGGGAATCCAAGCATATGACCAAACCCTTTAAAGATGTGCCTAAACTGATCGTTGAAGGACGTAAAGGTGGAAGTAATCTGGCGGCGACACTGGTTAATTCCATTCTTACCTTCGATGATGCGGAGCAATTGAAACCGGGCAGGGATGTTTAACTAGATCCCCTAATCCTCCGGAGGGGGACTTGCAAATAGGGTAATAGATAATACATTAATTAGAAAATATGACGAATGAAATTCTATGTTATAGGTATTGACGATAACCAGTCTCAACATTTCTCTCCTGAAATAACAGATGTGATTAACTCGCATACTGTTTTTTCGGGTGGAATACGCCATCACGAAATAGTGAGGCCTTTCCTTCCGGAAGATTATTCGTGGATAGAGATAACTGTTCCCCTGAACAAGATTTTCGGGCAATACCGGACTTATGATGAAATCGTGGTGTTTGCTTCGGGAGATCCTCTTTTTTATGGTTTTGCCAACACCATTCGGCGGGAGTTACCGGAGGCTGAAATACTGTTGTATCCATACTTCAATTCCTTGCAATTACTGGCTCACCGCCTGTTGATGCCATATCACGATATGCATATCGTTTCGCTTACCGGACGCCCGTGGCTTCGTTTCGATGAGGCGTTAATCTGCGGATATAATAAGATAGGGGTGCTTACCGACAATAAGGAACATACACCTGCGGCTATCGCCGAACGAATGCTGTATTATGGGTATGATAATTACAAGATGTATATAGGTGAATTGTTGGGGAATAAAGAAAAGGAGAATGTAACTGCATTGGAATTATCCGATGTTACGGGAAAAACATTCTCGTTTCCCAATAATCTTATTTTGCAAAAGACATATGAACGTCCACGTCCTTTCGGCATCCCTGAAAGCGAGTTCGATTTGCTGAATGGCAGGGCTAAGATGATAACAAAAATGCCGGTGCGCCTGCTTTCTTTAAGTTTACTGGATTTGAGAAACAAGTCGGTATTCTGGGATATCGGTTTCTGTACAGGTTCGGTATCTATTGAAGCAAAGATGCAGTTTCCTCATTTAGGGGTTTTCTCTTTCGAAAAACGGGAAGAAGGACAAGAACTTATGGAAAATAACTCCCGGAAATTCGGTACGCCGGGCATAAATACCATCATAGGTGATTTTGTGGAAACGGATATTTCTGACTTTCCCCGTCCCGATGCTGTTTTTATCGGCGGGCATGGCGGACGCATGAAGGATATAATGTCGAAAGTATTTTCGGTATTAGTCCCGGGAGGAACAATAGTATTCAATTCTGTATCAGCCGAAAGCAAAGAAATGTTTCTGGCAGCGGCAAAGGATAATGATTTGGTAATAAAGGAAAGCATCACTGTTGCTGTGGATGATTTTAATGCTATTGAAGTGATGAAAGCACAAGCTCCCTAAATTGGCTCCGCCGAACGTTGTTTCCCCAAGGGGGACTTACAGAGAGGGTATATGAAATTAAAAATTAAGAATGAAATTAATAATTGCGCAAGCATCTTGTAACTTGTAACTGCCCATAGGGCGAAGTAACTCGTAACTGAAAACATATGAAATACGCTATAATACTAACATCTGAAACTAGCCTTCCTTTAGCTGAAACCATCAGGAAAGAATTAGGTGAAACTAATATATACACAAAAGCCGGCTTAAAAGGAACGGATCGGATTTCTTCTATAAACGACTGTGTAAAAGACTTATTCGGCCAATCGGAGGCAATCATATTTATAGGGGCTATGGGTATTTGCGTCCGTAGCATCGCCCCTTATATCAAAGACAAGCATACCGACCCTGCCATTGTAAATGTGGACAGTACCGGGCGCTATGCGGTGTCCGTGCTTTCGGGACATGTGGGAGGTGCTAACGAACTGACAAAGAGGATCGCCAATATTACAGGCGCGGAAGCGGTTATCACTACCCAAAGCGATAATACTAACCTTTGGGCGCTGGATACAATCGGTGAAAAATATAATTGGGTAACGACTTCCAACGCAGATAATTTCAATGAACCGCTTACGGCTTATGTAAACAGAAAGCCCACCGCGCTATTGCTCGATATTGTGGACGAAGGAACTGAATTTATGGAGCGTACAGTTGCCGGGCATGTGAAGATATATTACAAGTATGAAGACATTGATTTACAGGAATATGAGATGTTGATAACAGTTTCTCCATACCTTTATCCTGATGCGGGCATACCTGTTATCAGCTATCATCCGAAAGTATTGCATCTGGGTATCGGATGCCGCAAAGACTGTAATCCTGAGGGTATAAACGGATATATTGCCGGTACTCTGTTGCAAAAGCATATTGCTATTGCTTCCATAAGCAGTATTTCGACTATAGATATTAAAAAGGATGAGCCTCTGCTTCGTGAGTTACAATCGTATCTCGGAGATATTCCGGTACATATATATAACGCGGAGGAACTGAAAGACATTGAAGTACCTAATCCATCGGATAAGGTGAAAGAAGTAACAACAGTTGCCGGAGTTTCCGAGTCCACAGCCATTAAAAGTTCTGACGGAGGACCTCTTATATTGGAAAAACAGAAAGGAGTATTGAGTCAGGGCAATGATTTTACTTTTGCTATTGCCGTCGGACGTATGGCAGTCCGGCAAGGACATATCGAGATAGTAGGCGCGGGGCCGGGCGACCCGGATTTGATTTCGGTGAAAGGCCGTTATTTTCTGGAAGCTGCCGATCTGATTTTATATGCAGGAAGCCTTGTTCCGGTGGAGCTTACTTATTGTGCAAAACAAGGAGCGGTTGTGCGTAGTTCCGCTTCGATGGATCTGGAAGAGCAATTTGATTTGATGAAAGAGTTTTACGACAAGGGCAAACTGGTAGTACGTTTGCACACGGGTGACCCGTGTATTTACGGGGCTATTCAGGAGCAGATGGCTTTTTTCGATAAATATAATATGTCTTATCATATCACTCCGGGCATATCGTCATTTCTGGCTGCTGCAGCTGCTTTGGAATCACAGTTTACGATACCCGAAAAGGTGCAGACTATCATACTGACAAGAGGGGAGGGGAGGACTCCGATGCCCGAAAAAGAAAAGCTTCATTTACTGGCGCGCTCACAAAGCACGATGTGTATCTTCCTGAGTGCAACTGTCGTGGAGCAGGTACAAAAGGAACTGATGGAACATTACCCGCCCGAAACCCCGGTAGCAGCCTGTTATAAGCTCACATGGAAAGATGAAAAAATATACCGTGGGCAACTAAAGGATTTGGTTAAGATTGTCAAAGAAAATAACCTGACACTGACTACCATGATTGTAGTAGGTGACGCGATCGGAAACAGGGAAGGATTGTCGAAATTATATTCTCACCAGTTCAAACATCTGTTCAGAGGATAATATTCCCATCTTCGTCTATGAGCATAATTATCAGCTTTCCGTTTGGCAAAAGCGGAACGCATGTATCATAACATTGTTTGATAAGAAGTGTAAAAAAAACTTCCTCTTGGGTAATAATAATATCCCATAACTGCCGGGCTAGAGTCATTTCCTGTATCGCTGCAATTGTTCTTTCGGAGCAATTACTTTCGTAAGCCAATCCGGTAAGGAACTCTTTGTTCATCACCGTTTTTTTACTGTGTGTATCCAGTGAGCCTTCGGCAAGTTTCACGGCCTTCCCGAGCATAATACCCAGCGTCAGGCTTTTGAAACCAAGGTCAGACGCTATCTTTATCGTTTCGCCGATGAAATTCCCGTAATGGATAAATGCCTGTGCAGGCAGATCAGGATATCTTTGTTTCACGAAACGTTCGCTCTTTGCTCCCGAGTTAATCACTACCCGCTCGCATCCCAGGGCTTTGGCTACCTGCATTTCGCGGCGGATGGAGTTGATGAATGCTTCCGAAGAAAAGGGTTTCACTATTCCCGAAGTGCCGATAATAGATATTCCGCCTGTAATACCCAGTTTGGGATTGAATGTTTTTAGTGCAATTTCTTCTCCGTTGGTAACGGAAATAGTGACATCTACACCTGTCTTTAAATTCCCGTCCGGTAATTTGTCCTGATTATGGCGCAAGACTTTGAAGATTTCCCGCTTTATCATCATACGGGGCGTCTTGTTGATGGCCGGTTCACCAATTTCTATATCCAGTCCGGGAAGTGTTACTGTACCCACGCCTTTTCCCTGTAAAAAACGGACGCCTTTATGAGTATCGCAGAGTTGTACCGTAGATACTATTTCGCATCCGTTGGTAATGTCCGGGTCATCTCCGGAGTCTTTTATGACTGAACAACTGACTGTATTTTCTGAAAACCGTGTGGTAGCAACAGGAATGCGTATCCATTCGCCGTTTGGCAGTGTCAGGCCGATTTCTTCCTGTATCTCATTGGTGAGCAGGGTTGTGAGTGCCGCTTTAGCAGCAGCAGTGGCACATGTTCCTGTAGTATATCCTGTCCTTAAATCGAAGAACCCGGGTGCATATTTTTCAATTTCTTTGCGTAGTCCGTTTTCGCCATAAACGGAAATGAAAGAAGGGGATAGAGGGGGCCGTTTGAGGACTAAAAAGGGTATATTCAGTTTGCGGGCGGCATCTGCTTTTTCGTTAAATCCACCGGAGTCGCCACTTTCTTTTGTTATAATCGCCTGTGGCTTTATTCTTTCGAATAAGGGAGTTTCATCCTCTCCCTGTCTGTAATATAATATTTTGTCATATGGAAAATTGTTTGCCTGTGCAATAGTGCGGGATTCTTCCCTGTCCAGAATTCTGAACCAGCAGTTGTGCCGTTTCCAGTACGGTTTAAGTTTTGCTATCGTATTTACTCCTGTCAGCGCAAGCAGGTTATCTATCTTATTATTTTCGAGATAATGGATTGCATCGTTGTAAGAATCGAACCAGAGCAAATCGTCCGTATGTTCCGGATAACTGCGTTCATACCTGACTACGGGTATTTCCAATTTTGCGGACGCGGAAGCTATATTCCCGTGCAGGTTCCCGGCAAAGGGATGCGCTGCGTCTATAATAAGCTTAATGTTATTCTCCTTACAGCATGTAATCATAGACTCTTCATCGAGGCCTCCGGAGAGAAGAATAGCATACACACTCTCCACTTTCTGCAAATCGCCTTTCGTGGAATAATAATATGGTTTGGCCGCTCCATCGCACACCGATAGGGCTTTGCGTCCTTCTGTTGTTCCTCCGAATATAAGTATCATAGCCGATGTATATTGTCCAGTAATTCTTCAATGCTGGAAATTAATAAGTCCGGTTGCTCCGGCATACAAATTTTTATCCCGTTATCTGTAATATCAATGTAAGAATCGGTGTTAAACTGCCGCGAAGCCAGTATTCCATTCCGTTGCAGCGCTTTTCTGACCATTGTATATTTTTGTCCGTGCCCAAGTAGTTTTATCTGTCTGTCGGATTCATTTTCTATTCTAAACAGTCCGGTGTCCTGGTCGAAAATAATCCCTTTTCTGGCAAAGAAACTACTCAGGCTGCCATCCAGGGACAGATCTTCGGGTGTCCCTATCTTTATTCCGCTCTGCTTGTCCATCAGCCATATTTTATCAGCTATCTGGAGCGCCAGTTCCAAATCGTGAGTGGAAAGAAAAATAGTTTTATTCGTCTTGCGGGATAGTTGGTGCAGCAATTGCATGATTTCTACTTTGCTCGGGAAATCGAGAAAAGCAGTAGGCTCATCCAGAAGGATTATCGGTGTTTCCTGCGCCAGCGCTTTCGCGATCATCACTTTCTGCCGTTCCCCGTCACTTAGTGTATGAACCATCCTGTGCGCCAGATTTTCTATTTTCACCATCGCGATGGCCTTATCTACGATCTCTTTATCTTCTTTATTCAGTTTTCCCCAGAATCCTGTATATGGGCTGCGTCCCAAGCCGATAAGTTCGCGGGCGCTCATGTTTTTTATATCAAATTTTTCGGTCAGGACTACACTGGCGAGGGTAGCAAATTCCTTTTCGCTATATTCTTTTATTTCCTTTCCGCGTATATAGATACTGCCCGACAATTTGGGCTGGAAAGCCGAAAGTGTCCGCAGCAAGGTAGACTTGCCTATCCCGTTGGCTCCGAGCAAGCAGGTAAGTTCCCCGCTGAAAATGGATGAAGTTATACTTTCGGCGACAGTGATGATATTCTTTTTTGAAGAATATCCTATCGAAAGATGCTGTATATCGATTGTCTTTTGTTTCATCTTCCTATTCCGTTATCTCATTCTTACGTTTTCCGAATAATACCGATATAACTATCGGCGCACCTATGAGTGCCGTCACCGAGTTGATAGGTAATGCCCCTTCAAATCCCGGCATGCGTGCTATAAGGTTGCACAGCAGGGCAAGGGATGCCCCTGTGAGTGTGACGGCAGGCATCAGTATCCGGTGGTCGGATGAGACAAATATTGTACGGCACAGATGAGGTACGGCCAGTCCCAGAAAGACGATAGGTCCGCAATAAGCTGTGATAATAGCCGTGATAACGCACGAACAGCAAATCACGTACAGGCGGGCACGTTTTATATTCAGCCCTAAATTACGGGCATAGCCATCGCCGAGCAGCATAAGGTTCAGGGTCTTGATAAGCAGGAATGAAAGCGGGATAAGTACGGCCATTATAAAGACGAAAGTATAGACCTGATTACCCGATACTTTCGCGAAACTGCCCAGTCCCCATATTACATATGCCCTGACATCTTCATCGTTGCTGAAAAATTTAAGGACGCCGATAATGGCGGTCGCTATATAGCCTATCATGACTCCGATAATAAGGAGTATGACATTTCCCCTTACCCGTTGCGAAATGGCTATTATGATTGCCATCACAGTCATTGCCCCGGCAATAGCCGCCACAGATACAGCCACTTCCCCGAAAAAGCCTAAAGTACTCAACGCCGTTCCTGCAATGCTTCCCGACAGAAGGATAATGAAAGCTACACCGAGGCTTGCGCCCGAACTGATACCCAGTTCGGAGGGACCGGCCAGGGGATTACGGAATACGGTCTGCATCTGCAACCCGCTTATAGATAAACCTGCTCCCGCAACCAAGGCTGTCAGTGTCTGGGGAAAACGGGATTTCCAGATTATATTCTGCCATATCAGCGGTTCATCTCCTGTTCCGGATAATATGTTCCAGATAGAGCCTACGGGTATGGAGATAGTTCCCAATACAAGATTGAGTATGAAAAACAGCAGGATAGATGCAAAAATAAGTGCGAGTAAAACTATATGATGTTTCATTATTTCAATAGTTCATAATATACAGGTGTGTGTTCCGGTAACAGCTCGGGGTGGAATATCTTTATCAGGTCGGCCAGTACGACTTCCGGCTCTACAGGCGTATTTTCATAGAAGGGTTTTTCCCTGAGATTGCAATAGATAAGTTTTTTATCTTTGTATGCTTTGAAATCTGTGTAACGTGCGTCGCTTTGTTTCAGCGCTTCATAGCCGAACGTTCCGTTGTGGCTGTTTACCATACGCCAGTATTCGGCATTCGCGCCCTGAGAATATACAGTTTCGAAATCCACATAAAATCCGCCCGATTCGTCATCGTTTTTCATAAAATAGGATGCTCCCGCATCGCGGAAGAGTTGCGCCAGATAGCTGTTCCCTCCTACGACATACCAATTGCCCGAATGCAGTTCCCCGCTAAGCACTGCCGGCTTATGCGCCACTGGTCCGGCCAATGATTTCAGTTTATTATATTTTTTTTCTATTTCATCGAATTGTTTACCTGCCTGTTCTTCCATTCCCAATAAAAGCCCTGTAAATTTTATCCATTCGGCCTGTCCCAGAGGAGACGATTCTTTATATCCTAAAAAGCTGATCAGAGGAATATCCAGATTGCGGATAGCATCATAACCTCCGCGCTTGAAGGGCGAAACAAGGATAATGTCGGGATCGATAGCCATAACCACTTCGTTGTCAAACTCCCCTTCGATACCGATTTTGCTTGTTTTCCCGGTTTTCAATTGTTCATTTAGCTGAGGATTAAACAGGAAACGGGTACTGGTTATCCCCGCTATTTTGTCTACAGCGTCTAATTTGATAAAATTGGAAATTTGCAGGGTGGTCATACACACCACGCTTTTTACGGGGACTTCTATAATCTGGTATCCGGCAGGTATGCCCGTTTTATCTTCCCCTCTTTTCAATAAAGCATATTGATACTTGGTATCGCTTTCGCCGGAAGGATCATGTATATCCACCAGTTTGTAATTTCCATGTTCGGATACGGTAAAGCCTTTTGCATATTTGATATTTAATGTATCATGCATGCTGGAAATATTGTTGCTGTCTTTCTTATTCGGGTTACATGCTATGAAGCAGCCAAAAGCAAGCAGGATTATTGAACGGGCAAGGAATTTCATATTTGTTTATTTGCGGATTATTATTAGTGAAAAGTAAGGGAATTTACGATTGAGTATTTCTTCCCTGTTCTGAGTATAGACTTCTTTGCCGGAGATTCCTGCATTTTCAAAATAGTGGAAAGTGATGTCCTGAATATTTTCTAATGCTTCCTTTATTACTTGTTCGCACTGGGAAGCTTTCATCAGTACAACGGTTTTGCCGGTTTTGATCTTTTCTTCCAGACCATCTGCTGATGTTATGATACCCGGAATAACTTCGAGTTCTTCCTCTTGTTTCACAATATGAATGTTGGCCAGAGTGCCACAGGCTATAAACGCAGGTACGCCCGCGATGCGGCTGACCGGTATATTCTCCTGTGTAAGATATTCGCTTATGTAATAGATGGTAGAGTAGAATCCGGCATCACCTTCGGCTGTAACAGCTATTTTATGTCCGGATTTATACCTGTCCGATATTTCTTCCGCCACAGCCTTGTAGCTCTCAATGGCCAGAGAACGGTCTTTGTTCATAGGTACATTGAATGTGTTCAGCTTTGATTCGCCGATGCTCAATTGCAATAGGACATCTTTTGCCCGTGAGGAGCTTTTTCCTCCGGGAAGGGCGGTTGACGGACAAAATATCAAATCTGCTTCTTGCAGTGTTTTCAAACCTTTCAAGGTTATCAGTTCCGGGTCTCCGGGACCGAGGGATACGAACGTAACAGGATCAAACATCTTTAAGATTCATTTTATAAGAGTTAGAATCAGATGCCTTTAGTATAGGACTAAAATAGACGAACAGGTATGTGTGTTGTCTGTAAATAGTATTTAAGCCTAAACCTCGAGCTTTCAACTAATAATGTTCCGGCAGGTTTTCTGACTTACTCCATTTTTGAACGGCCTTCCCATTTTCAGTAAACAGTTAGCAGTAAACAGTTAACAAAAATTATTAACTGATAGCTGATGACTGATGACTGTCAATCAGTGGTTTGAGTATTGTTCAAAAACTTTTTTCAGAAACATTGTTAACTGATGACTGTTAACTGTTAACTGAATAGAGCTTACAGCAGCGGGTCTGTTCAGGATTTGCACCTGATTCCCTTTTAATTACTCGTCCGGCACGCGGATTTGTAACACCAGAACTTAGTGCAAAGATATGGAATTAAATTTATAATGATTTATATAATGTATGTGAAATAACTTTATCTATATATTTAGCTTCTAGCTCATAGCTCTTTGAAAGAATGAATCAGCCCCCTCAATCCCCCACCTTAGCTTTGAGGAGAGAAACCTTGGCTTTGAGGAGAGAAAATAATTGATAAAAGTGTAACTTTTGTAACTTTTTAACAGTTACAAGTTACTTCGCCCTAGGGCAGTTACAAGTTACGAGTAAACAAGATACAAGATACGAGTTGTTAACTGATGACTGCTAACTGTTAACTGAAAAGTTGTCAGGTTTGTAAAGTTTTATATCTATATGAAAATATGTAAAGTTTGTCAGATTTTTGGAAGATAGTTACCAAAGGACAAAATACGGGTTGTTCACTGTTTGTTGTAATAAATCAGGGTATATCTGCGCTTTTTGAGTGTAATCAACTTTTTACTGCGGAGGGCGCAAAGATTTACGTAAAGGGTACAGGGAAAAAATGTAAAATGTGTCAGGTTTGTCAAGTTTTTTAGAAAATAAGTTGCTGGTTGATGCACCTTGTGTGTGGTTAGGGATAACGAAAAAAAGATTTGCTAATTGAATTGGAGCGTCGACACATTTGTTGTATGTATTGCAAAAAACAAATATCTTTGAACCTATAAAATATAATTTAACTATATGAATAAATCAATTATGGCATTATTACTCGGCGCATCAGTCGTTTCGTGTGGCGGTAAATTTTCCGCAAAAATAGAAGACACGGAGAAAGATGCCCCCCTGATCGGCAAAGCCACCGTAAAAGTAGAAAACGGTATCATGACCCCCGAAGTCCTTTACAGCTTCGGACGCGTATCCGACGTACAAGTTTCGCCTGATAAATCAAAAGTACTCTATGGAGTCACTTATGTGAGCATCGAGCAGAATAAGACCAACCGGGAGTTATTCACCATGAATATTGATGGCTCGGACAAAAAGCAGATAACCCAAACTGCCAAAAGCGAAAACAATGCTGTATGGGTGAAAGGTGGTGCCAAGATCGCATTCCTAAGTAGCGAAAGCGGCTCTTCGCAAATTTGGGAAATGAATCCTGATGGCAGTGAACGAGTGCAGATAAGCGACATAGAAGGCGGTGTCAACGGATTTTCTTATTCGCCTGATGAGAAGAAAATCCTGTACATTAAAAATATAAAGTACGGAGAACGTACTGCCGATAAATACCCCGATCTGCCTAAAGCATCGGGCCGCATCATAGATGATTTGATGTATAAACACTGGTCGGAATGGGTGGAGGAAATCCCCCACAGCTTCATAGCCGGTTATGACGGTACAAAAATGACAGACGGTATAGATATTTTAGGCGATGAACCTTACGAATGCCCTATGCTCCCGTTCGGCGGAATAGAGCAACTCGCCTGGAGTCCCGACGGTAAATCCATTGCATACACCTGCCGGAAGAAAAAAGGGATGGAATATGCCTTGTCTACCAACTCCGATATATACCTGTATAATATAGATACAAAAGAGACGAAAAATCTTACAGAAGGTATGATGGGATATGACATCAATCCTGTTTTCTCTCCTGATGGCAAATATATTGCATGGCAAAGTATGGAGCGTGACGGATACGAATCGGACAAAAACCGGATGTTTGTAATGAATCTGACCACTAACGATAAAATTTATGTAACCGAAAAGTTTGATTATAACACCGATTATCTGGCCTGGAACGATAATGAGAGTATTTATTTCGTTTCATGTGTAGAGGCTAAGACGCATCTGTTCAAGGCCTTTGTGCATACCAAGGAAATAAATCAGATAACAAAGGGTGATTACGATTATGAATCATTCGGCATAGCCGGAGATAAACTTATCGCAATACGCCATTCGTTATCGGCGCCAAATGAAATATATTCTGTAAATACAACTAACGGGGAAGCCACCGAATTGAGCTTTGAAAATAAAGAAATACTCGGGCAGTTAAAAATGGGTAAAGTGGAAGAGCGTTGGATTGCTACTACTGACGGGAAGAAAATGCTGACATGGATCGTCTATCCGCCAAACTTCGACCCAAATAAAAAATATCCGGCTCTTTTATACTGCCAGGGTGGTCCTCAAAGTACTGTGAGCCAGTTTTGGTCGTACCGTTGGAATTTGCAGATGATGGCTGCAAACGGGTATATTGTCGTTGCCCCTAATCGCAGAGGTCTTCCGGGTTTTGGTCAGGAATGGCTGGAACAGATCAGCAAAGATTACGGCGGACAGAATATGAAAGATTATCTTTCGGCTATAGATGCTATGGCTAAGGAGCCTTTTGTAAATGCGGATAAACTTGGTTGTACAGGCGCAAGTTATGGCGGATTTTCCGTTTATTGGTTGGCCGGAAACCACAACAAGCGCTTCAAAGCATTTCTTGCTCATGCCGGTATCTTCAATGTAGAGGCGCAATACCTCGAAACAGAAGAGATGTGGTTCGCCAACTGGGATCTGGGCGGCTCTTTCTGGGACAGGAGTAATTCTATCGCACAGCGTTCGTATGCTAACTCTCCTCACAAATTTGTGGAGAAATGGGATACTCCGATAATGATTTCGCATGGAGAACTGGATTACCGCATCCTCGCCTCGCAGGGCATGATGGCATTCAATGCCGCTAAGCTGAGGGGGATTCCGGCACGTATGCTTATTTATCCGAATGAAAACCATTGGATTGCCCAGCCTCAAAACGGGATACTATTCCAACGGGAGTTTTTCCGCTGGTTCGATACTTATCTGAAGTAAAAATATTGAGGGCTATTATATAAAGAAGCTTATCAGATGACTTGTCTGATAAGCTTTTGTTTTGAATAGCTTCAGTCTCCGGGTATAATATAAAGGATATAGATGTATAAATTCTCTTTATTTGGTTTCTGTATTAAATAAAATCTATATTATTTTTATAATATATCTTATTATTTATATGTTATATCTCTTGTTTTGCTAAATTTGCAGGATAAACTTACACTAAGGATAGAGACAAAAAATGGATGTAATCAGAGTGTGATTGGCCGGTTTTCGAGCCAATAAGGATATCTTTTATCGAAAATCCGAATAAAATGGATACCATACTTCCTAAATGTTATACCATATTTCCACTAGATGAAAATTGTAAGGAATGATGTTATATATTTGCACCCGATATTGAGGAGAGACAAGACTGAGATGGAAGACAAGGCGAAAATGTACGGAGAAAAAAAATCTCTGTCAGAGGACAAGGAAAATTCTGTATATTCTTTTGGGTATGATTTTAATATTTGTGTGGGGGAAAATGCTCTTCCGGTTACATATACCCAGACGTATCTTCCTGTCGGAATCTTGGGGCTTTGTATAGAAGGCTCTGCGATAATAGATGTATATATGCAGGAGCATCGTTTGTTGAAAGGTGAGTTAATGGTAATTCTTCCCGGACAAATCATTTCGCTGAAAAGCAAAAGCGCTGATTTTTCTATCAACTATTTTACGGTGTCGCATCTATTAATAAATGATGTCCTTAGCGGAGTAGCGCGTCTTTCACCTCTATTCTTTATCCATATGAGAAGAAAGTATCACTACAAGCTGTCGAAAGATGAAGTGTGCCGGTTTTCCGGATATTACGATCTCGTATATAGTTGGGTGAAGTCGGCCGATAATCTGTTCCAGAGGGAATATATAGTCAACCTGTTGAGGCTTTTCTATCTTGATCTTTATAATAATTATAGGAGCAATCTATTATCTAAAAATGCCATAAGGGATCTTGATAGCCGGAAAGAAAAGCTTGCATACGATTTCTTTCTCCTGATAATGCAATATTTCAGAGAAAACAGAGAGATTGCTTTTTATGCCGAAAAGCTCCATATTACACCTAAATACCTGACATCGGTAGTAAAGGATGTTAGTGGCCGGTCAGCAAAAGATTGGATTGTAGAATATAGTATAATGGAGATAAAGTCGCTATTGAAGAATCCGGCATTGAATATACAGGAGATAACCGTAAAGACTAATTTTTCTAATCAAACTTCTTTAAGTAGGTTTTTTAAGAAGCATACGGGGCTGTCTCCTACACAATACCGGATGGATAAATAAGAATGAACAAAAAAATATATATGTAGTTTTGTAAAGTTTGTGTTAAGGTTGGGTCCTGTGAGTCGAGAGATTCGCGGGACTCATTATTTTCAACTAAAAATTATTCTTATGAAACAGAAAGGCACATGCTCACGCATATGCCATCCCAACCTTAAGACAAATTAAAAAAACTACACAGAGTAGATAAATCTTATCTATATCGAATTATTCTTTTACACATCGTACCGAACTTCCTTTACCCCTGTTGTCCGTTGCGTCTACCTGGACATAATAAGATTTGAAAAACAGCCGGTATATTGTACTGTAGAAGGCTGTGGCAGACCAGTTATACCCTTCCAGCCCCACCATTGTCAAATTTCCGGTAGTTGGTTCGCGATATCCGGCAGCCGGATAATATCCAGCCGTAGCCCATTCTTCTCCTTTGCCTTTATCGAAGGCAGGTCCACCACCGCCTAAGCCGTTCCAGGCAGAATTACTGCCAGATCCGCTCCGAGGTACACGCCATCCTTTAGGGCACGGGTCATAGGTGCCTTTTGTATCGTCGGTATTATTCCACAAATGGTTATTGGTTGTACCGGAATTACTATACCAGTCCTGATTACCTTCGGTGCTAAAATAGAATGTATGCGGATTGATAATCGAATTAGGCATATTGAGATTATTATTCACTTTGCTCTTCTCAATAGAGACATTTGCCCCGGTCAGATTATAAAGTGTTATCTCTATATTATCGTCTACGGCCGAAGATCCTGGGAACGGATCTTTTCTTCCCCATTGGTAAAGTAATCCCAACGCACCGATATTACCCGGTATCGTATTTATCGCACCCAGGTTACGGTCCATAAATGTAGCATTGTTAAATACTTTTTCTCCGGCAAGGACTTCAGGATCATAATTGGTGATCCATATATGCCAGCTCCAACGTATCACATTATTTATTTTCACGGCCACAAGTGCGTTCCCCTGCAGGCTATTGTTATTGGTTGTAATTCTCAGCATCGAAGCTGTCCCTTTGTCTCCCGAAGCAAGGGTCACTTCTTTAATTAAATCCTTTTTATCTTCCCATAACAATTCGACACTAACAGTTCCTTGCAATCCTACCTCATTCAGGTTCAATAGTTGATTCCACACCGCATATGCCTTTATTACAGGGATATCTATCGTTTTGTTGTAGCCCACAATGAATGAGTTGGATAATTTCAGTGCCGCAGGATCTGTCATGCTGGATGGTGCATTCGGTTCTACAGGGACACTGCCTGGATTATCTCTTGTGGGAATAGAGTCAGAAGCTGTTCTCAGTATATCCCACTTTTCCCCGTCCCATAAATATAACCCCGGAACAAAGGGTGTTGTTTTAGTCATATTATATACTAATAGACCTATATTTTTTGATTTTTCGCTATCATATCCGGACTCTGCAGGATTGACAAATGGTTCTAAGGTTCTCAGGTTCACTAATGCCACTCGAGGTAAGATAAAGCCTCCTGTTTTACATGTTACATTATTCGCATCAGGTTCCTGTTCTTTCAGTTGTAATAATCCTGCCTTGGCAGGGGCTGTTCCCAGGCCAATTGTAACCTGTGCATGAAGTCCAAATGAGTGAAGAGCGAGCGTAACAAACCCTAACAAAGTGAATCTTATTGTTCTTGTGTAAGTGTTCATATGTAGATAAAATTATTTTTGTTTGTATCTTGATATGTAGTTCTTTCATATAGTAACATTCCTAAGGATGGGTTAAACTCTTAAAATACAAATCTTTATGTGTATAGTAACTAAGCGGCATAGTTGTATTTTTTGTGATTTCATATTAAAATTTCCGCAAAATTAGAGAAATATTTCATAATTAAAAATAAATATAATGAAATAATTCTACATTAACCATTTTTTACTTTATCTTTATTCTATACACACCAAAATTAACTTTTTTGATATTTCAATAATTAAAGTTATTTTTGTTAGAAATCTTACAGACTATATTGCAGACTATATCTCAACGGATATAGTTATAATACATTATTGATTACACTCAATGAACGAAAACTTAACTCAAAAGGACAGAATTATACAGTTTATAGACAAACAGGGGATTAGTAAAAATAAATTTTATAATCAGACGGGCGTCTCTAACGGTACTCTGGACAAGAAAAGCGGTGTCACAGGTGACACAATAGCTAAGATATATACTGCATATCCTGAAATAAATCTCGAATGGCTTATTTCAGGTGAAGGGGAGATGATAAAATCGTCAATATTCTGGTTGTATGACAATCTGGAGTCGGTACGGGAACAATATGCCGCAGTAATGAACATAGACCCGTCTACTGTCTCAGATAAGAATCTGCTCAAAGCCGAGTCTCCTTTGGAATTTATACCGATATTTTCCCATAAGGGATCACACAAATGTCAGGGGTATTTGTCCATACCCAATCTAAGTTCATGCGATGGTGCAGGATTTGTAAAATCCGACAGTATGTATCCACTGATTAAACCAGGCGATATCGTATGTTATAAAACAGCAAATCACACAAATGATATAAATTGGGGCGAAATGTATATCATATATCTCATTATCGATGGAGAAGAATTTCTCACCATTAAATATTTGAAGAAATCTGAGATAGCTGATGACTATGTCTGCCTTAGCGGATACAATCAAAAATATCATCCGAAAGATGTGCCGATACAAAGTATACGATGGAAAGCTATTGTTAAGGCCTGTATCAATTACAACACAATGATATAAGAAAAATAGGCAGTGCTTACGTTATTATATATAAAAAAGGATATCTGAAAAATCACTCAGGTATCCCTTTTTTATATCGTCTATAAAATTTTAGAGTTAACTATTGAAGTGGTACAGGAATATGACTGTTTCTTCCAATGCATTTTTCGGACAGTCTTTTATCTCTAAAACAACCTTTAATTCAGCTTTGGCTATTCCTCTCAGATTAACAAGGGATGCCAATGTAACCCGTAAGCGAACTTCATTATCGACAATGACAGCCTGGTTGAATTTCAATTTTTCGATACCATAATTTATCAGCATCTTTATGTTGTTCACCTCTATTATCTGATCCCAAAGATAAGGCAGAATAGATACCATCAGATACCCGTGTGCAATAGTGCTTTTGAAAGGACTCTCTGTCTTCGCTCTTTCTTCATCTACATGGATCCATTGGTAATCGAGTGTAGCTTCCGCAAATTTATTAATACGGTCCTGAGATATTTTCAGCCAGTCGGAAGTCCCCAATTCTTTCCCTACGTACTGTTCAAAATCAGCGTAGGAATTAATAATAATTTTAGCCATAAAAAGTTAATTAACAAATACTGTATAAAAATATCTATATTATATGATATTACCAAATAAACATAATAAGTATTGTGAAATTAACCATATTTTAATCGATTAAAACTCCGTTTTACTACAACCTATTTCAGATGATTTTTTTAACCTAAGCTCTATATACGTACTCAGCTTTCAATGAACGCTTTAATATTCGAGAACAGGAGGATATAGATAAGCTTTTAATAAATGTGGGATATGTAAAGCGGATTCAATATTATTCATAAAAGTTTGGCGGTGCATTCAAAACAGCATATCTTTGTTGAACGATTATTCAATTATATGATATGAATACAGAAGAACTTATATTGAAAAAAACATTCGGACTTTTACTGCTAAAGGGTTTCGATGCTACTTCCATTACCGATATTCAGGCTGCGACCGGTTTATCGCGAGGGCTTCTTTATCATTATTTCAAAAACAAGGAAGAACTGTTTATACAGGTAACCGAGAAATTTTTTGTTCAGATATTTGATTTTGATATCCGCAAGACCAAGGATTATACAGTCACTGAATTTATTCGTTTTATGTGCGATCGATTTAGCAAGATTAATAAAACGATATCAGATATCATAGAAGAAACCGGAAGTATAAAAGATATTTCGGTGCTTAATTATCATTTTCTGTTCTATCAGGTAATGCAACGGGATGCCATCTTCAGGAATAATTACAGGGTAACCACTGAAAAAGAGCGCACAGGATGGGAATTTGCTCTGGGTAATAGTATAGAGAGAAGTGAGATACGGCAAAACGTAGATATTAACATTTCAGCGAATCAGTTATTTACACTCACGGATGGTGTCTGGTTTCAGGGTATTTTTTCGCCGGACGGACAAGGTATTATACGGAATCTGGAAAATGCATTGCTCCATTATGTCGCATTATTAAAATAAGGAATATATATTTTTTGCACCTGTATTGAACATCTGTTCAATATATACTGCAATACTTTTAAAATAAAATTATCATGAGTTGGGTTTATTTATTATTGGCTAGCGCTTTCGAAGTAGGTTTCACATTTTGCATATCAAAAGCAAAAATCGTATCCGCGCCGCAATCCACATACTGGTATCTTGCATTTGGCGTATGTCTGATATTGGGAATGGGCTTGTTGGTGAAAGCCACCCAGACGATCCCGATGGGGACTGCATATGCCATATTTACAGGTATAGGCGCAGCCGGAACTGTGCTTTTGGGGATAATTGTGTTTAAAGAGCCTGCCAATATGATGCGGATATTTTTCATCGTCACATTGATAGCATCGGTAGTCGGGTTGAAGGCGGTATCACATTGATAATATGGATATGGGATCATTCTGAGTCAGTTTTGTTTAAACTAATACCGACAATATTTCGACAATGTGTTCCCTTCAACGGCAGAAGGCCGTTTGATGCTTACCTGTTAATTTTAGACAGTTGCTATGGCCTTTTCACCAGTACTTTGTCGATGCGTGCACCATCCATATCCACAATTTCGAAAGAAAATCCTTTCCACGTTAGCAGTTCTCCTGTTTTCGGTATATGCTCCAGCAGATCGAGTATCAGGCCGCTAAGCGTGTTGTATTCATATCTGGAATACAGATCGCCTTTCTTGAAATAAGTAAGGAAATCATAGAATGAACATTGCCCGTCCACAAGGCAGCTACCGTCCTGCCGTTGCACTATGTCGGGCTCTTCATGCGGGTCGAGTATTGTGCCTACCAATGCTTCCAGAATATCTTTGAGGGTGACGATCCCGCGTACAATACCGAATTCATCACAAACAAGGGCGTACTGTATATGCTTCATCTTCATCTCTTCCAAAGCACTGTAGACTTCCATATTTTCGTAAAAGTAATGAACGGGACGAACCACCTGCATGATATCAAAGCCGGGGTCTTCTATTTTCCCGAACATATCCTTCAAGTGCACAATACCTTCTATATGATCTAAATCCTTATTACCCACAGGATATTTGTCGAATGGGTTATTCTGTATAATCCCGATTATTTCCTGATTGGTCATATCAGTATCTATCCATACTATTTCGCCCCGGTAGGTCATAATAGATTCCAGATCCCTGTCGCCCAGGGTGAAGACGCGCTCCACTATATCTTGTTCCACTTCCTGTACTTCACCTCCTTCGGTTCCTTCCTGTATCATCGACTTTATCTCTTCCTCCGTTACCTTGGTATCAGAATTTTTGATGCCCAACAGGTTAAAAATGAGAGAAGTGCTCTTGGAAAGAATCCAAACGAAAGGAGATACAACGATGGAAAGATAATGCATCGGGCGAGCTATAAACTTGGCTATCTTTTCAGACGCGCTTAAGCCAATCCTTTTAGGAACCAATTCACCGAAGACAATCGTAAAATAGGTAACTACAATGACAATACTAACTTTTGCGATGGTCAGCACATACTGATTCGGAATACCTGTGCTGTTCAGTATCTTGGCAAAATCATCGGCTAGTACATCTCCCGAATAAAGACCGGTCAGGATTCCTATTAATGTGATCCCAACCTGTACAGTCGACAAAAAACGGTCTGGGTGATTTGCCAGATTCACAGCGGCCTGAGCAGCCTTGTTGCCTCGTTTGGCTTCGTTATTGAGACTGGACTTACGGGCGGATACGACGGCTATTTCCGACATTGAGAAGATACCATTCAATAGTATCAGTGCAATAATTATTGCGATTTCCATATATATTCTTTATTGAAACCGTAAAGATATCGGCTATCGCTATTTTTTCCAAATGCCGGAGAGAAATATTTGCAAATTAAAGGAAAAGGAGGGAGGATTCTTATCAATCCTCCATTATCAGATCATTCAGAAACTCACTCAATGGTTGCATCAATTTATACATCTCTCTGATATACGGTACCAGATCGTCACTGAACAGCTTTTCAGCAGGGATCGGCTTGTACGCATAGAAATGTTTCAACTTCAGGTATTCTGCCGCGGGATGATTTTTGTCGAATCCATTAGGAACACGTTGCAAGGCGTCTTCGTCACGGAAGAGATCTCCTATTTCCTTTTTGAAACGCTTCTCGTTGAGTATTTCCTGAAACAGTTCGAAGTCCTCATATATGCCCCGTCTCACTTTTTTCAATTGGTCGGGCGTCAGCATATAATGTCCGCACGAAATGAAACTTTCTTCCGGGTCGATATGCAGGTAATAGCCCGATGATTTATCCAGACCACGGGGACGGAATACTGCGCCGAAGTGTGTTTTATACGGCGACTTATCAGAAGAGAAGCGTACATCCCGGTAGATCCGGAAGATACATTTCTTCGGCTCCAGTAATCCTGTTTCAGGGTCGAATGTGGCTATCGCCTGTATTGTTTGCCCGACCAGCTTCTCGTAGTCGGCACGTGCCCGGTCATACCATTTCTTATTTTCGGTAAACCATTCGCGATAGTTGTTTTCCTTTAGTGCGGCGAGGAAATCGAGGGTATCCTTTTTCAGCATGATCTATATTGTTTCGTTTGAGAATATATGTTTACGGTTTTTTGTGGGATGCAAGGTACTTATTTTTTTACATAGCCGAACCCCGATCCCAAATCTTTTTAGGGTAAATGGGCGAAAATTGATAGTTATAATTATATTTTCGTCATTTTACATTAATTAACTATTTGGTGTTAAAATCTGACATATCTGACACTTTATTTACTGTTTTTATATTGTCTATTTTATATCTGTTAACTAAACCCAGTTAAAAGGTAACGGGAAATCAGTTAACAGTTAACAGTCATCAGTTAACAATAAAATCCTCCTGCTCTTATAACAGTCATTGTCAATTTTCAACTTTGGCTCCGCCGATTTACGTTTCGCTTCAATTCAGCTTTCAATTAAAAAAGGTAACAAAAGTAACACTTTTTTCAGTTAACAGTCGACAGGTCGTATCTTGTCTACTCGTAACTTGTAACTGCCCGTAGGGCGAAGTAACTCGTAACTATTAAAAAGTAACACCTTTTTAGCTATTAGCTGATAGCTGTCAGCCAATAGCTTATGGATAAAACCTGACAAACTTGACACATTTCCCACTATTTTTTATCTGTTACTTTTTTCCCTCTCTGTAGGTCCCCCTTGGGTCATGTACTTGGCAACTTTTTACGGTATTTAAATTTTTAAATTATTAAACCCTGAATCTTTAAATCTTAAATCAATTTTTCAAAGAACTATCAGCTAACAGCTAAAGGCTGTCAGCTACATATAGATAAAATTGTGCGAAAAGATTAAGGGACTGTTTGATTAAATGTATGTAAAAATAAGTTTTATTTTGTTATACAGGCTGATAATCATCGCCTTTTTCCATTTGTAATGGATGCATTTTCCATACATTTATCACTTAAACGATAAAATGATGCCGCTATGGAACTATTAAAACCAAAAAGACTGCTTACCCTGATTTTCTCTCTTCTCGTTTTCGCAGCTGCTTACTCACAAAAAAAGGATGACGACAGGGTATATTGGAATGACAGGCAAAAACTGATTGTCGACGATTTCGGTATCAAAACCAGGAATCTGGAAAGTGGGGCAACTTCGGCTGATTTTGCTATCGATTATGATGTGAGCCGTTTCAACTTCATAAGTAAGAATTTCAATAAGAATGTTCGCAACTATATGGTTAAATCGACTTCACAGATTGATACTACCGGCAATGTGCAGCAATATTTGCTTTACCAGCAGACACTTTTCAACCTGAGTGAAATATATGCCCGTGAACTGAGAAAAGCATTAAAAGAAAATCGCAAACTGTTGATTTCGGGTACTAAGGTTGCCGATGAACTAAACTGGAAGGTGATGTCGGAGTTCCTCGACCGCAGGAGTAAATATACGCAGGAAACTAATTCGGCAAGTGATCCGGTTAAGCAAAAAGAGTGGGAAGATCAGATTGCCTATGAACTGAACGAACTGAAAGATTTTGTCTACGGGAAGTAGAAACTAATAATCGGAGCCGGCATAAAGAAAGAAAACATTAACGGGCTCCGTTAAACATTAAGATGTATATCGCTGTTTTATAGTAGATAAGTAACTCATTACTTTAAAAAACGCCTATGCATATTTTTATTACCGGAGGCACAGGGCTGATTGGTACGGCTTTGGTTAAGACACTCATCAGACAAGGACATGACGTTATGGTACTGAGCCGTAATCCTCTTAAAGCTGAGAAAAAACTTGATAAACAGGCAAAGTTTTGTACTTCATTACAGGCTATGAAGTCTCTCGACGGTTATGAAGCTGTCATAAATCTCGCGGGAGAGCCTATTATCGGAAAGCGCTGGACCAAAAAGCAGAAAGAGCGTTTGTGTAATAGCCGGTGGAATATTACCCGCCGGTTGACAGAGTTGATAAAAGCCAGTGATATACCCCCTAAAGTATTTATTTCCGGTTCTGCTGTCGGGTATTATGGTGCGCAGGATAATAGTGTACTGACAGAGCAATCGGGCTTTAACGATGAATTTACTCATCAGTTGTGTAAAAAGTGGGAGGACCTGGCATTGGCAGCCCAAAGCGACAAGACGAGAGTCTGCATATCGCGTACGGGGGTCGTCCTTTCAAAAGAGGGTGGGATGTTATCTATTCTGACCCTCCCTTTCCGCCTGGGCCTGGGATGTACACTCGGCAAGGGTAACCAGTATATATCGTGGATACATATACAGGATATGGTAAATGCGATTGTTTACCTGATGGATATGCCTGAAGCCCGGGGAATATTCAACCTTACTGCTCCCAATCCGGTAACAAATAAGCGGTTTTCAAATATATTGTCTGCAACACTGTATCGTCCGCGTATATTTCGCATGCCTGCATTTGTAATGAAGCTTGTTATGAGTGAGGCTGCCACGATGGTAGTTGACGGGCAGCGGGCAATACCGCAACATCTTACCGCCCTGCATTACCGGTTTACCTTCGAGCATCTGGATGAGGCATTGAATGCCATACTGAAAGGACGGAAGTATAAAAAGCAGCTTGTTAGGGCCGGTTCTCAAAAAGGTATTAATGTTTAATTACACTTGTTGAACGTATGATTTATTTCATGTCTTACGTTCCGTTTTTTCCTGTTAAGATATTACATTTGTAGTCAGTTAAGTAAAAGAACGTATTTAATGACGGAATAGATCAACAAACAGGTCTGCGACCTTAATAACTACAAATAGACATGATATACAGTTTTGCAAACGATTATGCAGAAGGGTGCCATCCCTCCATACTAGAGGCTTTGTTAAGCAGCAATTATTCTCAGCAACCCGGATATGGTGATGATGAATATAGCCGTAATGCCGAAAGGAAGATCAGAGAATTAACCAATAGTGAAGCCGATGTCCATATGATCTCGGGAGGTACTTTAGCTAACCTGACGGTGCTGGCTTCTATACTTCGCCCATTCGAATCGGTGGTGGCTGCCACAACAGGCCATATTTATGTAAATGAAGCCGGGGCTATAGAAGCTGCGGGGCATAAGGTGGAAGCGGCTCCGGTTAGTAACGGCAAATTGCGCCCGGAAGATATAAAGCCGTTCCTGAATAAGATAAGAGGGCACCATGTGGTGCGCACGAGGGTCGTATATATATCGAATTCCACAGAGCTGGGGACAGTATATACAAAACGGGAACTGACTGATTTATTCACGTTTTGCAAGGCTAACGATCTTATATTATTTATGGACGGAGCCAGGTTGCCGATGGCTTTGACCGCGCCCTCTAACGATATGGACCTGGCGGACATAGCGGCATTGACCGATGTATTTTATATAGGTGGAACCAAATGCGGGGCATTGCTTGGTGAGGCTGTCGTAATAACAAATCCTGAATTGAAGAAAGATTTCAAATTTCATCTGAAGCAACGGGGGGCACTTACAGCAAAAGGCCGGGCAATGGGAATACAGTTCGACCAGCTATTGCGGGATAATTTGATCTTTGACCTGGCCGGCCATGCCAACCGTATGGCGGCAAAAATGGCCGCGGCATTCAAAGCGAAAGGATTTTCCTTACTTATTGATTCGGATACGAACCAGATATTTCCAATATTACCAAACGAATTATTAAAGCATGTGCAGGATAATTACGGATGCTTGGTATGGAGTATTGTGGACGAAGAACAAACGGCTGTACGCTTTATTACATCATGGGCTACTCCGGAGCATGTAGTAGATGAATTTGTTGAAAAACTGAATGTGAGAGGAAGATTATATTGATCTATATAAAACGAAAAAGTCCGCAACATCACATCGCTGACTTTCCCAACCTTAACACAAACTTTACAAAACTACACAAACATAAAACCACTATCAGGATAAAATGTTCGCTGTATATTTCGATTTAACAGTGTTAAAATTTACGGGGATTAATATTGCGCTGTAAATCAGTTGTTCATTTGGCCGGCCTATTTTTGTATTTAATATCTGTTAACATTGTATGGTGTTTTTAAAGAGGATAAATCAGAAGTAAATCCTTAAAGTCCGGTCAAATCTATCCATTATTTTATACAGTCGTTTGCCTAAAATGCGTTGCTGTTCTTTTTTGGAGTTTTGTTCCATTTCTGCGTAAGTTGTAGCTGTACTTTTTGTGTAGGCATAGCCATATTGCCGGGTGTTGATCTGTATAAGTATAAATATGATAGTAAAAGATAAGATCGTGGTGGTAATGGCCTTTGCATTGTCCCTTAAAGTTCTGAACATAGGAATAGTAAGATTGGCAATGGTACAGCATGTGATAAGCAGGAATATATCGTAATTGTTCCACCACCATATTTTCCCATATCCTCCGGTATAGTTTTCCGACGGCCACCAAAGTGCTATGCCTCCCCATGCCGAGGCGGGAGTAGGCAGGTCTCCGGCCAGATGTGCCCAGATGCCCAGAACAAACACAACGAAATAGATTATGTGGCTCCTGGTAAAGTCAATAATATGCAAATCAGATTTTTTTGATAGTTTTCGTATGAGGAACATGCTGAGGATAAGTAATATCCCTAAAAGGATACTGGCCGTTAAAGAATGAAAGAATGCGTGATGCGAATACCAGAATTTATTGCTGTAAATAATTTTACCTGTATCTGCGAGCCCGAATAATTTACCAAATGTAGCATCGAAGCGCGGCCACATACTGATAGCATCTATATCTGGGAGCATGCCGCCGAGAGTACCCGTCAGTATTATTTTCACTTTTCGGAGGGGGGTAGTTTTTACAAAAGTTGAAGCGCTGGTTGCCACGGCTGCACCGGACAAGGCGTGGGTAAGTATATCCATAGGGTAGGGGTTATTCGGGTTGAGCTTGTTCTGTTTTTTTAGACAGTCTGTTATTAAGGTTTTCTATCAGGGCTTCTTTGTTTGCAAGCGATAATAAACTGTTTATATATCCTAATGGCGCGGGTATTTCATCGTTACTTTCTATAACGACGGTTGAGCCAGTTAATCTGCTTTTTCTCATGTATGCGCGGCCTATATTAGCGTATGCTACATAGTTTTTGTGTATTTGCATCTGTCCCTTCATTTCGGAAAAGAACAGGCCTTCATCGGCCAGGCGGGCTATTTCTATTTTCTTGAAAAGATTGACATAGGCCCTTATCCCAAACAGCATTGTCGCCATTATAAATAATAAGGAAATAAGTACGAGGCCGGATATGGAGCCTATTATTCCCTCCCCGGCCGGGTTGGTATGAACAGCCCTGATCCCGTCTGATATAAAGAGGTATGAAAAGATTATAAAAGCACAGGTAATAAATAAAAAGATAGTACCGAAAATATAGTCCTGTCTTTTGTTCGAATAGTATATGATGTCGGTTTCTCTCTTTTTCATAGACATAGGTTTGTATCTGATGATTCTTCAAATATACGATAAATGTTTTATTTTATGCTTTATCGGTGTATATCGTAATATAAACATAAGCTTATATATAGATATGGATAAGCGCAGATTCCATATTTTATTCTGATTTTTTTTTCTGTCATATTATAAGATTGATTGCATTCCGGTTCTCATAGCATTGATGCGAGAGCGTTGTGTGCTGAAAGAAGAGAGTGTCAATGTATAACTGTATCTTTATGAGAATAACAAAAAAAGCCTTCCGGTAGTAAATCCGGAAGGCCTCAATACTTATTTGTTTACGAAATTATTTATAATCTTTCAGGATCTCCTGTAATCTTTTGCGTGCAAAAAATATCCGGCTTTTTACCGTACCTAAAGGTAAATTCAGAGATTTGGCTATTTCATTATACTTGAAACCTGTAAAGTACATAGAAAACGGTATTTTATAATCATCATTGAAAGTATCCAGCACTTTCATTATTTCATGATATGTGAAAGAACCTTCCGGTGAGTCGAAGCCGGATTCCTGAGGCATATTTAATTGATATAAGTTGTCGGAGTTATCCAGAACTGTTTGCATGCGTACAATCCGGCGATAGTTATTTATAAACAGGTTGTGCATTATAGTGAAAACCCATCCTTTAAAGTTTATATTGTCGTAATACTTGTCTATATTACTCAAGGCTTTCAGTGTAGTTTCTTGAGTAAGATCTTTAGCTTCATCTCGGTTCGTCGTGAGAGTCAATGCATAATTTAACATGTTGTTTTGCATTAGTACCAAGTCGTGTTCCAGTGTTTGTTTGCTAGTCTTCATTACTCTTCTTTTTTGTAAATGTTTTATAATTCTTCTAGTCTTTGATATTACAAAGATATATGTTTTTTTGCATATGATTGCATAAACAACTAAAAAGTAAGCCTTAAATGTTAAAAAATATATATAAATAAATTGCTAGTAATCAATAAATAAAACTAAGGCTTGTTTTCATTAACATATGATTTCTGTCCTGGGTCGAATTAGTTTGATCGATTATAGTATATGATAATTTTATCTGTTTATATGTCTTTTGTAAAAATATGATATATTAACTTAAAACAATAGAACAAGCGATAACGCCTTTTTGTTCTCTTGATACGTTATGTTTATTAGTTTATTGAAAAATAAAGAACTATTATTGCATCAGAAGTCTAAAATTTGCGAGATGATAGTTACTCCATTTTTTTTAAGAGGGTAGCTGAGAAGGTAATCTGTAATAATCGTAACTTTGGCTGCCGGTTATTTAATTATAATGTGTAAAAAGAGTACTTAATCGTGGATAATTTGTCAAGGTACACCAGAAAATATGTAACTATACTGTTTATTTTTTCGATATGTCAGTTATTGCTGCCTGCAATTCTATTGGCACAGACTGGCGGAACGAATAATGATACGATACCTTTATATTCGGGCGATACGATCCGTAAATCTATTTATTCGCAGCAAATGAAAAATAGAAGTACTATCTATGACTTCGTTTGGGGTAAACATTACAGGGAGTTGTATACTATTCCCGTTTCGGTAGGCTCATCGACATTAAAATCTCTTTTTGGAAGGCTTGAGGTCACCGGTCAGGCAGAAGAATTTCATGGCCTTTATATGGTAGATAAGAATGGACGAAACTATCTGGTGAAGCCTTTAAGCGGTTCTTCCAGCTTTCTTCAGTCGGAGTTTTTTCAGGAAATGTATAATAAAAACGACTTTAAGGATACATATATCAATAGCTTTATAGGAGACGCCTATACTATCGTAAACCCCTATACCTTCATTGCTTCCGACTATATGGCTAAAGTTCTGGATCTGAATTCGAACAATCCCCGCCTTTACTATATAGCTCAGAATGCTACGTCGGATACTATAGTAGATGGTACGGAGATTCAGGATAAGCTTGTAAGTATAATGAATGTTCCCGACCTGGCCACACGGAAAGATATAATCAGTACGGCTGATCTGTTGAAAAATATGCAGGGTGACAAATCTCATGTTGTAGACAGGGATCTTTATATACGTGAACGGTTATTTGATATGCTGATCGGCGACTGGAACAAGACGCCAGAGAACTGGAACTGGCAGATGAGTATCAAGGATGACAAGGTTCTGTATAAACCTATTGTAATAGACCGCAGCCATGCTTTTATGAAAGTGGATGGTTTGCTGACAGGACAAATGCTGAGTGTATTGTCTCTCGGATTTATATCCGATTACAAGGATCATATTGCCAATCTGAAAAAGTTCAATAAGCTGGGATTTACCCTCGATGTAGCCTTAGCCGGCCAAAGTAAACGTGCCGATTGGCTCCGGCAGGCGCAATATCTGAAGCGCAAACTGACCGACCGTGTAATCGATGATGCGTTTGCCCGTCTGCCTAAAGAGATACAATGCGGCGAAATAGATGAGATAGAGCAAAAACTGAAAAAGCGGAGGGATAATCTTGTAGAAATAGCTTTGGAATATTATAAAGAATTACAGTTCAATCCGGTAATAACCGGAACGGACAATGACGATAGGTTCATAATAGATAAATTCCATCGTGACAGCATACAGATAGACGTATATAACCGGAATACGAACAAACTCGTATTCAGTCACAGGTATACGAAGAAAAACTCGAAAGAAATATGGATGTATGGTATGGGTGGAGATGACAGCTTTGAGGTGAGGGGCAACGGAAAAAATAAAATACCATTGTATCTGCTGGGAGGGAAAGGAGACAACAGATTCGATATGCAGCCCGGCAGTAAAATAAAAATATTCGGTTATAATTCTCAGAAACAGGCATTAGACTCCATAAAGAAAGCAAAGGTAATAATTACCGATAATGCTAATATCCACGATTATGATTACGAGAAAACCCGTTATAAAAGTGTTTCATTCAGCCCGTGGGGAGTGTATGACTCTGACTGGGGGCTGAGCCTTGGCAGTTTTGTGACATATACCCGTTATGGACTGAAACGCTCCCCTTTTTCATACCAGCACCGTATAGGCTATAATTATTTGAAAGGATTTATGTATAAAGGTATTTTCCCGATGTACGACGATCGCAAAAGTATTTATTTAGATGCTTTTGTAGGTTCTCCTGCAAACTTCTCCAACTTCTTCGGATTTGGGAACAATACGGATGGATTTAAAGATGAAAAGAGGGTATATAACCGCGTGAAGGTGGGGCAGTATTCATTAGCGCCATCTTTTCATTATACATTGGCGAAAGATCATCAGCTCGTATTAGCATCCTCAATCGAAATGTTTAAAATCAAGCGGGTCGACGGCAGGTATATCAATGAATACTACAATAACGATTATTCAATATTCGATACCCGTTATTTTGCAGATTTGAGTGTGTCGTATGAAATAGATAAGGAAATTTCCAATATTGTTCCCGCTTTTACGGGAGTGCTTACTGCCGGATGGAAAATGAATATACTCCATCCCGGACGGAATTTTCCATATGCAGAGTTTGATGTGTCTCTTAATGTGAAACTTACAGACCGGATTACCTGGGCTACAAAGATGAAGGGAAAAGCTATATTTAACGATAAATACGAGTTTTACCAATCGGCTTCTACCGAATTGCGGGGATATCGTGACAGCCGGTTTATAGGGCGGCAATCCTATTATCAGTATTCCGATTTACGTTTGGATATGGGGAAAATAAAGAACCCGTTCACTCCTCTCAAATACGGGTTGTTTGCCGGATTCGATTTCGGGCGGGTGTGGTATCCGCACGAGTCTTCGAAAAAATGGCATGCATCTTATGGTGGCGGTGCATGGATGACCATTATCAATAAAATAACCACTAAATATTCATGGTTCGGTTCGGGTGATGATTTCCGTTTTATGTTTGGTTTGGGAATGGGATTTTGATATCTTTGGGTAAATAAAGGTATAATCATGAAAGCACTAGGCCCCAAAGGTATAAAATACCTGAAAATATTACATCTTCTCCTGGCTATTATGTGGATCGGCGGAGCGCTGGCAATGTCGGTTCTTGCTTTGACAGGCAAGCCTGGAACGGATGATGAACTGTATATGTTTTCGCGCATGCTGCAAATTATAGACGATTACCTGATTATTCCCGGCGCGATGGGAAATATACTGATAGGTATCGTTTACGGTATATGGACAAAGTGGGGCTTTTTCAAACACCGCTGGCTGACTGTGAAATGGATACTGACTATCGTTCAGGTCTTGTTCGGTACATTTGTATTGGGTCCCTGGATAAACGGGAATGTAGAACTTGCACAGACGCCGGGCCGGGACATACTGTCCGGTACCGGCTATTTCCACAATCTGGAGATGACACGTATATGGGGTACGGTACAGACAACTATATTGCTTGGTTTTATTGTCATATCGGTTTTGAAGCCATGGAAGAAGGCGGCAAACGGAACGGGTAAGAAGCAGGAGTCTTAATACGGGATAAATGTCCTGGTCTGAATAAACACTTATATAATATAACGATTTATGTACAAACTGACTTTTTTATTATTCTTTATTTCTGTCTCTCTTTTTGCCCAGAATATAGAGCAGACATACCGTAATCCGGTTATTGCCGGCGATTTGCCGGACCCGACTGTTATCCGTGTAGGTGACAGTTACTATGCGGCAGGGACAACTTCCGAGTTTGTTCCCGGTTATCCTTTATTTCACTCCAAAGACCTTATCAATTGGGAACGTATAGGCGCGGTATTTAATGATCCTCCGGCCTGGATTAAAGGTGACTGCTGGGCTCCGGAATTGTATTACAACAATGGCACATATTTTGTCTATTACACGGCTCGCAAAAAAAGCGATAATATATCGTGTATAGGTGTAGCTTCCACAAAAGACATTACAAAAGGATTTACCGATCATGGCCCGCTTATAGAATGGGGTAAGGAAGCGATAGATGCCTATATATTTAAAGATGATGACGGTAAGCTTTATATAACATGGAAAGCTTACGGGCTCGATGAGCGTCCGATAGAGATACTGGCTTCCGGGTTGTCGTCTGACGGTTTGTCTCTTAAAGGAGAGCATTTTACACTGACCGATCACACTAAAGGCTGGATCGGGCGCGGCGACGAAGGGCAATGTATTGTGAAACGTAACGGCTATTATTATCATTTCTACTCTATCGGTGGATGTTGCGACAACCGTTGCGATTACCGGATACATGTTGCGCGTGCAAAAAGCCTCAGGGGCGAATGGGAACAATATGAGCCTGACCCGATACTGCAAGGAGGTAAAGACTGGCGGTGTTCGGGGCATGGTACGCTTGTGCAGACTCCCGATAACAGATATTTTTACCTCTATCACGCATACAACGCTTATGATTTCGAATATGTAGGCCGTCAGGCGCTTTTAGACGAGTTGGTATGGAACGATACCACAGGATGGCCCTATTTCAGATATGGCGATACTCCTACGGCTCAGGCTCCGGTACCATTCAAAGGTACAGTGCAGAAGAGGAATATAGATTTCTATGACGACTTTACTGTTGCAGATGAGGGAAAAGATAAATACTGGCAATGGGATATGTATTTATCCAAACCATTAACGGAGAAGAATAATGGTTCTCTGACTATAACAAATACCAAAAATGGCCTTGGTTTTCGCGGAATAAATGTACAGACAGGTAATTACACTATGGCCACTATGGTGAATACTACAGGTTCCAACTTTAAAGGATTGACCATATATGCGGGATTTGAAAATCTCTATGCATGGGGTGTTGAAGGCAAAGAAGTAAAACTATTCAAACTGGAGAAAGGGCAGAAAACAGAATTGTATTCGACCGCGTTCGGCGATAATCAATCTGTAATGCTAAAAGCCGAAGCCATAAATGCCAGGCTATACCGTTTCTATTGGTCGGCGGACGGAACGGAGTGGCATATATTCCCGTCCGGTAACCAGCGGGTAGACATAACCGGGCTTCCTCAGTGGGGACGCGGATTGCGTATAGGCCTGCTTACCGGAAATAATGGAAAGGATAATAAGGCGGTATTCGGATATTTTAATGTGGAAAATAAATATTAAGAACCTTTTTTTATTTTATTGACGCATTATGTACCGGGGGCGAATGATCAGATACTCCTGAAAAATGAGGTATTAATTCTTGATTGATAACTTAAATAACAAGTCAGGGGCAGGTTTTAAAGGGACTTGCCCCTGACTTTTATAAATGCCTGATAGCGGTAACGATGCGCAATATCCGGGTATGCGCGATTATTCTGGTCGCCCTTGTTTACGTGCAGGAAATACCTTTGTAAAAAATATTACTTCCGGTCATTTTTTTTCTGATAAAAAATGAATTACATTGTTGTGTTTATTCATATATTTGCTGCCATAGAGTTTGAGTAAAATAACATATGAGTTTTAAGAGCAGTGTAAATGGCAAAAGAAGGGCCATCATGCGGGGATTGACCAGAAATATTGGCCGTTCCGCGTTTAATAAGTACGCCCACGGTATATCTGATTCTGATATCAGAAGAGTTTTGATCTCAAGGCCGAACAGCCGTTTGGGAAACCAACTGTTGATAACACCTTTGGTACAGGAAATCTCCGGCACATTCCCCAATTGTAAAATAGATTTGTTTGTCAGAGGAAATATCTCCTTTATTTTATTCGAGAACTATAAAAATGTTGATCGAATAATTAAGTTGCCCAAGAAACCTTTCAGGGAATTGTTTAAATACTTGAAAGTCTGGTTTTCATTGAAGAAACATAATTATGATATTGTAATAAATGTAGATAATAATTCTTCATCCGGAAGGCTTTCCACGCAATTTACGAATGCCCGCTTTAAATTTTTCAATGATCTGGATAAGGATCTTCTGGCGAAGTATGAAGATTATGAGCATATAGCGAAATTTCCGGTCTATAATTTTCGGGGCAACCTTATCCGGTTAGGATTTAACGGGACAGATATTGATAAACCGATTCCGGTTTTGGACATAAAACTGAGCCTTTCCGAAATTGCTACAGGGAAAAAAATAATGGATAGTCTGGTTGACAAGGAGAAAAAGACAATATCTGTTTATACTTATGCTACAGGAGATAAATGTTACTCAAAGGATTGGTGGTTCAATACTTATGAGAGACTTAAAGCCGAATATGGTGAAAAATATAATATTCTGGAAATTTTACCTGTCGAGAATGTTTCGCAGATAGACTTTAAAGCTCCATCGTATTATAGCAAAGACATTCGTGAAATAACTGCTTTTATCAATAATACGGAAGTCTTCATTGGAGCCGATAGTGGCATTATGCATTTGGCGAGCGCGGCACAAACTCCTGTTGTGGGATTGTTTTCCGTTACAAATGCAGACAAGTATAAGCCTTATAATGAAGGAAGTGTGGCTGTCGATACCAATACTATGGATATTAATGATATAGTTGCTGCCATCGATAAAATACTTGGAATAAAGAAATAAGCATTCTTTCCCAACAGGAAAAACAAAAAGCCGGAGAATTTACTATCTCCGGCTTTTTATTTTCATTAGAAGTATATTATCAGAAACTCCATTTCTCCGATGTTTTAGCCGCACCCGTTTTGCCTGTCCCTCCTTTATAATATTTCAAAGCTGCAGGGAGGTCTTTTTGTATCTGTTTGATACGGGTATCGTCCGAAGGGTGGGTACTCATAAACTCTGGCGTGCTGCTTCCTTTTTGTGCCATACGTTGCCAGAATGCAGATGCGGCACTGGGGTCGTATCCGGCCATAGCCATGAATATAAGTCCCAGCTGGTCAGCCTCAAGTTCCTGCTTGCGCGAATACGGCAACAGAATTCCATATTGTGCCCCCAATCCTAATGCCGCCGCCGCTACCTGTTGTGTAACCGCGGATGTGCCACCAAGGGCTGCTCCGACAGCAGCAGTACCATACTGTGTAGCCATCTGGTTGCTCATGCGTTCGTTCGCATGTTTTGCAACGGCATGTGCAACCTCATGTCCTAAAACTACTGCCAGTCCTGTTTCGTTCTGAGTATAAGGCAATATGCCTTCATATACTACTATTTTTCCGCCGGGCATACAGAATGCATTTACATCAGCACTCTTTACCAGGTTGAATTCCCATGAGTAATCTTTTACCTGATCGGCATAGCCGTTATTATTCAGATAAGTTTCTACAGCGTTGGCTATATTGCGGCCTACTTTCTGTACAAGAGCCGTATTGGCCTTGTCTGTAGATATAGGAGCCGATTTTATGAATTCGCCGTATTGTTGCAGGCTAAGAGTCAGCACTTCGCTGTTCGAAACCAGGTTCAGTTGCTTCCGGCCCGTTACCGGAACACTTCCGCATCCTGTAAATAGTAGCGTATAGCCGAGGAATAATATGAGACATTTTTTTACCATAATAGTTTGTTAGTTTGATCTGTTAAAATTATTTATTATTCTGTTCTTTCAGTAAATCCCTTATTTCTGTCAACAGTGTCTCTTCTTTAGTCGGAGCCGGAGGTGCAGCCGGTTCTTCCGCTTTTTTTGTTTGTAAAGCATTTATTCCTTTGATGGCAAAGAAAATAGCTGTTGCAATTATTACAAAGTCCAAGATAGTCTGTATAAAAGTACCATAGTTGATGCTCACTGCCGGAATATCACCTACCGCATCTTTAAGCACGAATTTTAGATCTGTAAAATTTACTCCGCCTAAGATAATCCCTATTGGGGGCATTATAATATCACTTACCAGAGATGATACTATTTTTCCGAAAGCTCCACCGACAATGACACCGACTGCCATATCGACTACGTTGCCGCGCATCATGAAATTCTTCAATTCTTTTAATACTGCCATATTAATTTTTATATGTTTTAGTTTGTTAAATACTACAATTAGAATTAAAACACAAACTTAATATATTTTGTTTAATTTAATTTTAATGGCTGCCGGTTTATTTTCATCCGATATTATATAGTCTTCTACGCATATGCTATCCGGCAGGTTTATCATAAAAGGGATCAGGTTCGGGTTTGGAGTAAAAGAGCCATGCTTACCATGGTTAAGTATGTATCCTTCCATATATATGGTATCGTCATGTACACTGTAATCTATAGCCAGCATATTACCGGGCAATGTCATATACATACTGACAGGCGCGCTAAGCCTTACTTTTTCTATGATCTCTTTATGCTCTTCTCCGGAGAAGAATGTGTTTTCGGGATCAGAATTCAGAATATTTTCAACAGGCATGTAATGATGGCTTATAAAAAACAGCCCTTTATAAAAAGAATATACAAGAAATTGATTATCGGCTAGTGCGTGTATATATATTTCTGCATCTTTATATCTTATTATTTTAGGGGAAAAGGGTAGGGACACCACTTTTTCTATATGCTCCCTTATCGCATATTCTTCTTCATGGCTGGTCTTTACCGCTAAGAGCATATTTCCGTTGGCATATTTTGAGATTATGACCGGGTAATGGATATTGTTTCCCAGTATATCTATCAATCCGGTCAAGGATGGTGCATAACTAAACAGCTTTTCCAGATTATAGCCCCTGTTTATATTTATTACTTCCGTAGCCTGGGGCGATACATAGCTGTACAAGTCAGTATCGAAAGATTGCTTGTTGTATTTCAATCTTTTGTACATCTGCCATCCGCCAATAAGAATAGTGATTATCAGAACAAATAAAATAACTATCTTTATCCTCCGTTTAGTCATAGATAAGTAAAAGAATGTATTCTTACAAAGATATATGAAAGCTTTAGTATTGAGAGAACTTAAGTCTGTTTTTTGCTCCGCTGCAGGTGCTTTTTATGCTTTGGCCTTTCTTTTAACAGCGGGAGTGATGCTCTGGGCTTTTTCGGGTAGGTATAATCTGATCGATGGCGGATATGTCGATCTGAACCGTTTCTTCGGTCTGGCCCCCGTGTTATTTGCAGTGTTGATTCCGGCGCTGACTATGCGCTTGTTCTCCGAGGAAAAGAAAAACAAGACACTCGATATTTTGAAGGCGAGACCGGTGAAGGCTTCGGAAATATATTTCAGTAAGTTTCTGGCTGCTGTTGTTTTTGTATTGGTTACTCTCCTGCCTACTGCCGTTTATGCCTGCTCTTTATATCAGCTGGCGAATCCTGTGGGGAATATCGATTTGGATAGCATAATGGCTTCATATATCTCTCTGGTATTAATAGCTTCGGTATTTATTTCCATCGGTTTGTTCGGGTCGGTGATTACGAAGAATCAGGTGGTTGCGCTCATCGTATCTGTTTTCCTTTGTTTATTTTCCTTTTATGGGTTCGATATGCTATCGGGCTTCTTCCTTTCGGGGAAAATACAGGCGTCGGTAGCTTCTTTCGGATTGTCGGGGCATTATAATCTGATGCAGCGCGGGGCAATAGAAATCAAGGATTTAGCGGTTGTGATTAATTATCTGGTAGTATTCGTTTTGTTGGCTGTTTTATATTTGAAACAGAATAAACCGCGACTGCTGATTGCTTTGGCGTCGGCGGTACTGATCTTAAATATAGTATTTTTCTTTGCTCCAAATTCCAGATTGGACTTCACCGCGGATAAACGTTATACATTGAGTGATTATTCCAAAGATATACTTGAGCGGGTGGGAGACGGGAGTTTATTAAAGGTTGATGTTTATTTGACAGGGGACTTAAATTATGGCTTTCAGCGATTGAAAGATGCTACATCAGATCTGCTCTCGGATTTTAACCGCTTTGCGGATGATAATATTCATATCAGATATATAAATCCATATGAAAGCGGCAAGTCAATGGAGGATACATTCGAATCCTTTTCCACAAAAGGAATGACCGGTGTTATGCTGAACGAAGTAGACCGTGAGGGGAAAGCCAGCCGGAAGATGATCTATCCTTACGCGCAGATTACAAACGGGAGGGATACGTTAATAGTCTCGTTGCTTAAAAATATGGCAGGCAATACGGCTGAAGAAAACTTAAATGCATCCGTTGAAAGTCTTGAATTCGAATTTACAGATGCTATACGGCTGCTAAACCGGGAGAATCCTAAAACCATAGCATTCATTGAAGGACATGATGAATTGCCCAGAACATATGTATATGATGCCGAAGAATTACTGTCCAAATATTACTCCGTCGATCGTGGCGAAATAGGTAACAATACCGGAATACTGGATGGGTTTGCAGCGGTTATCATTGCCGGCCCTCTATCGGAATATACCGAGGCCGAAAAGTATATTATCGACCAGTATATAATGAATGGAGGAAAAGTGTTGTGGCTGGTAGACGGCGTGTACTATTCGCATAAGGATTTAGCCACGACAGGGCAATCGGCTACAATGAAGAACAATGTGAACCTTGACGACCTGTTATTTACCTACGGGGTGCGTATAAACCCGGACCTGATACAGGACAGGCAATGTGTATCCACATATCTGATGACGGACGAAAAAATACAGGCAGGGACACTCTTGCCCAGTTTTTTTCAACCCCTGCTGATTCCTTCTCCAGATCATCCTGTAACTAAGAATGTAAGGGACGTAAAGGCCGGTTTTGCCAGTTCGGTAGATGTGGTAAATAATTCGCCTGCTGTGAAAAAGACCATATTGCTGACAAGTTCGGCTAATGCCCATTTGATGCAGGTACCTGAAATAATCGATTTTGATGTGGAACGTGTACAGGATATACCAGATTATTTTAATCAGCCGTTTGTGCCTGTAGCGGTAAGCCTCGAAGGTACATTTGCTTCGGCGTTTACAAACCGGTTGATCCCCGATAGCATAGAGGGAGGGGATAAAACTATAGGCCGGAGTAAGGAGACTAAGATGATAATCGTTTCGTCTTCCGATATTATCAGTAACGAAGTACAGGGACAGGGGCAAAACTCCCGGGTATTGCCAATGGGATATGACCGTATATCGCAGCAGCAATATGGTAATCGTGATTTTATTGTGAATGCCGTTAACTGGCTGACTGATGAGGATGGATTGATGGCGTTGCGCACCAAACGGCAGAGGCTTTATCTGTTAAATAAGAAAGAAGCTTTTGATAACAGGGATAGATACATGGTATTGAATATCGGGTTTCCTATCCTGTTTATGACTTTGCTTATGGGAGGAACTTTTATATACAGGAAGAGAAAGTATGAAAAGTAAGAACTTTATTGTTGATTAAAATAGAATTGATTTATCTATAATAGTATAGCTGTTAGTCTATAATTCATTGAAATATTGAACGAAAGGTGATAAACGGAAAAATATAATAAGTGTCAGGTTTGTCAGGTTTTTATTTCCTCCGGGAAGTTATGGTGAAATCGAAAAATGGGGAAAAAACCGACAGATGAAAAAAGGTGTAAAATATGTCAGGTTTGTCAGGTTTTTAGAAAATAGCTATGAATTACAGAGGTGGAAATTGCCTGAATGAAAAAATGTGCATCCGTTGTTTACTGCTAACTGATAACCGTTTATTGCTAACATATATCCATCAATTCTGAAAAATAACTAATTATTTGTTTGATAAACCTATTTCTCACTATATTTGTATATACACTTTTAACATTAAGAATGGACCATATAAAACAACGGATAGAAGCTCTCAGGGAAGAGCTTAATAAACATAATTATGATTATTACGTTTTGTCTGCACCCACAATATCTGATTTCGAATTCGATAAAAAATTAAAGGAATTATCTGAGTTGGAAGCTTTGCATCCCGAATATTTCGATGCTAATTCCCCGACTCAGCGTGTAGGCAGCGATATTAATAAATCGTTCAGGCAGGTAAGACATAAATATCCTATGCTTTCACTCGGCAACACTTATACCGAAGCCGAAGTAACGGATTTTTACAACCGTGTACAAAAAGGATTGAACGATGAATTTGAAATAGTCTGTGAACTCAAATATGACGGTACATCCATATCCCTGACATATATAAACGGTGAACTGACACAGGCGATAACCCGCGGTGACGGAGTACAGGGGGATGATGTGACGGCCAATGTGCGTACTATCCGCAGTATTCCATTACGTTTGCGTGGCAATGATTATCCTGCCGAATTTGAAATACGTGGCGAGATACTTATGCCCTGGTCTGTATTCGAAGATCTGAACAAGGAAAGGGCAGAGCAGGAAGAGGCGCTTTTTGCCAATCCGCGTAATGCAGGTTCGGGCACATTGAAGCAACAAGACCCTAAAATAGTGGCTACCCGTAAGCTCGATTCTTACCTTTATTTTATGCTGGGAGAGAATCTGCCGACTGATGGGCACTACGAAAACCTGATGAAAGCCAAAGAATGGGGATTCAAAATTTCGGATGCAACGAAGAAGTGTAAGACGCTGGACGAGATATTTGCCTATATTCATTACTGGGATATTGAGCGCAAGAATCTTCCTGTAGCTACCGATGGAATTGTATTGAAAGTAAATTCGCTTACGCAACAACGGAATCTCGGATATACCTCGAAGTTTCCACGTTGGGCGATAGCGTTCAAGTTTCAGGCCGAAAAGGCGGTGACTACCTTGGAATCTGTCTCTTATCAGGTGGGTAGGACAGGGGCTGTTACTCCTGTTGCCAATCTGAAGCCTGTGAAGCTATCGGGTACGACAGTAAAGCGTGCTTCCCTCTATAATGAAGATTATATAAACCTGCTCGATTTACATATTAACGATCAGGTATATGTGGAAAAAGGCGGTGAAATCATACCCAAAATAACAGGGGTGGATATATCGAAAAGAGGAATATTCGATGAAAAGGTAGAATTTACCAAAAACTGTCCTGAATGCGGTACTCCATTGGTGAAGGACGAAGGGGAAGCTATTTATTATTGTCCGAATGATATATCATGCCCGCCGCAGATCAAAGGGCGTATAGAACATTTCCTTACCCGCAAGGCAATGAATATAGCCGGAGGATCGGAGACGGTAGAGCATCTGTACAACGCGCGTCTTATACATAATATTGCAGACCTGTACACATTGAAATGGCAGGATGTATCCCGTCTCGAACGCTGGGCGGAAAAAAGCGCCAAAAACCTTGTGGATAGTATCCATGCATCGGTCTCGGTACCTTATGCCCGTGTCCTTTATGCTTTGGGTATCCGTTATGTAGGGGAAACCGTGGCTAAAAAGCTGGCTCTCGCATTTCCTGATATCGATGCGCTTATGGCAGCCCCGGCAGAAGACCTGGTGCAAGTGGACGAAATAGGTGACAGGATAGCGCAAAGTATTGTCAGATATTTTGGTGAAAGCAGTAATGTGGAGGTGGTAAATAGACTAAGGGAGTTTGGCATACAATTTGAACTTAGTGAAGACATCGTTTCTCAGCGAACCGAAAAGCTGAAAGGTCTGTCAATTGTTATCAGCGGTACCTTTGAAAAACATTCACGGGACGAATATAAAGCCATGATAGAACAAAACGGAGGAAAGAACAGCGGTTCTATCTCTTCAAAAACGAATTATATACTCGGTGGTGATAATATGGGCCCGGCTAAGTTGGAAAAGGCGGAAAGCCTGGGTGTGCCTATTATAACAGAGGACGCGTTTCTGGAAATGATAAATGAAAAGTGAATGATTAAGAATGGTGCAGGCAACTCGTGACTCGTTTACCCGTATCTTGTATCTCTAATAAATAGAAACTTATTTTTTATAAACCTAAATAAAAAACAACCATGGAATTGAAACCAATCCAAGAAAAATTTAAATCACTTTACGGGACTGATGGTGTAACATATACATCGCCCGGACGTATCAACCTTATCGGAGAACATACAGACTACAATGGTGGTTTCGTACTACCCGGAGCAATAGATAAAGCTATGTATTGCGTGATTAAGCCGAACGGTACACCGGACCGTATCAGGGCATATGCTATGGACTTGTCGGAAATGGACGAATTCGGATTGGACGATATTCCAATCAAGCAGTGGGGTAAATACATATTCGGAGTATGCAACGAGATGATCAAACGCGGAAAGAAAGTTGAAGGATTCGACTGTGTATTTGCGGGTGATGTGCCGCTGGGAGCAGGCATGTCTTCTTCCGCTGCTTTGGAAAGCTGCTTTGGCTTCGCTATCAATGATATGTATAACTTAGGTTTCGACCGTTTCGAACTGGCATTGATAGGTCAGGCTACCGAACACAATTATGTAGGTGTTAAATGCGGTATTATGGATCAGTTCGCATCTTGCTTTGGTAAAGAAGGTTCGCTTATCCGTCTCGATTGCCGTTCACTGGAATACGAATATGTGCCATTCGATCCGGTAGGATATCGTCTGGTATTATTGAATACATGTGTAGCTCACGAATTGGCTTCTTCAGCTTATAACAAGCGCCGTGAATCGTGCGAGAATGCGGCTTCTTATATCCGCAAATATCATCCGGAAGTGGAACTGCTCCGCGATGCGACACTGGATATGCTGAAAGAGGTGGCCAATGAAGTGAGCGCGGAGGACTATATGCGTGCAGAATTCGTAATTGAGGAAATACAGCGTTTGCAGGATGCCTGCGAAGCATTGAAGAAAGGTGATTACGAAACAGTGGGTAAGAAGATGTATGAAACCCATATCGGACTGAGCCGTAAATATGAAGTAAGCTGCGACGAACTTGACTTCCTGAACGATGTAGCCCGCCAATGCGGTGTGACAGGTTCACGTGTGATGGGTGGTGGTTTTGGAGGTTGTACAATCAACCTTGTGAAGAACGAACTTCACGATAGCTTTATCAAGCGTGCGACCGAAGCTTATGAACAAAAGTTTAAAATCAAACCTAAAGTCTACGATGTCGTAATCAAAGACGGTGCTAGAAAACTTTAATAATCAGGCCGGATTTTAGATGGATTAAAATTCATGGCTTTTGATACATACTAATATTTAGGGTCCCCCCGTTCGTATTAGACGGGGGGATTTGAAACACAAATACAACAAACTATGCAATAATAAAAATAATATTTCAACCATATATTCAATCATATGTTTGGCTTTAAGGTTAAAAAGAAGATACATGCTGCTCTTAAGAGCAACGAACGTACACATATCTTTCATAAACTGGACGATATGAAAAAAATCCTTATACTATTTACCGGTGAAGACTGGAATGAAGTGCTTCAGATCAGCCGGGATTTAAAAGATAAAGGCAAGGATATCATATTATGGACGGTTCAGTTGGGGAAAAATGGGGATAGCCTGACATATCCTCCGGATGTAAGGGTTATCGGTCAGAAAGATATTTCTAAATGGTTGGGATTGTCTTCCCGGGTTATTGACGAATTCAGAAAACTGTCGTATGATACATTGTTGGACCTGACGACAAAGAACGATAAGTCTTTGCTGTATCTGCTGGCCAATAATTCTGCTGAATTCTGTATCGGCATCAGGGAGCAGGATTTTAAAGTTTACGACCTTATTATCCTTAAAGAAGAGGATTCAAATCTTCTTGAAACATATAAGCAGATAAAATTTTACCTGAACAATATACGTTGAGGAATAAATTAATTCTTAATTTTGCACAAACAAAATGCAGAAAGTCTTTTTGGAAGAAAAGATAAATGTCTTGAACTATTTTTATGCCTAGAATAAATCTCAGAGGAATGGGGGTTGCTTTGATAACTCCTTTTAAAGACGATGAAAGCGTAGATTACGATGCACTGCTTCGTCTTGTAGATTACCAACTGCAAAATGGTACTGATTATCTCGTTGTGCTGGGAACTACAGCCGAAACCCCTACATTGACCGAAGATGAAAAGAAACAGATTGTGGAACTGGTAGTGAGCCGTGTGAATGGCCGGATTCCTGTTATTCTGGGTGAAGGTGGTAATAATACACGTGCCATCGTAGAGAAACTAAAAAAGAACGACTATGCAGGTATCGATGGTATTCTTTCCGTTGTGCCATACTATAATAAACCTTCGCAGGAAGGTATTTATCAGCATTATAAGGCGATTTCAGAGGCTTCGTCCCTGCCTGTTATATCATATAATGTACCGGGACGGACGGGGGTAAATATGACTGCTGATACGACATTGCGTATCGCTAATGATTTTCCGAATATAGTTGCGGTGAAAGAGGCTTCGGGTAATATGAGCCAGATGGATGAAATCATCAAGCGTAAGCCCGAAAATTTTGATGTCATATCGGGAGATGACGGAGTTACCTTCCCTTTGATAACCTTAGGGGCTATAGGGGTTATTTCCGTTATAGGGAATGCTTTTCCCAAAGAATTTAGCCGGATGACACGTCTGGCTCTTGAGGGTGACTATAGTAGTGCTCTAACGATACATCATAGCTTTAACGAATTATTCAATCTGCTTTTTGTGGATGGTAACCCGGCAGGAGTGAAATGTATGCTGAATATGATGGGATATATTGAAAATAGGTTACGCTTGCCTCTTGTGCCAACGCGTATTACCACATATGAACAAATAAGGAATGTTCTTATAGAGTTGAATATCAAGTGCTGATCAAGGTTTAGGTAATTTTTTTGCGAAAAACTGCCTTTCAGATTTGGAGAATATATAAAACTATTTTACCTTTGCATCGCAATTAAGCAATGGCTACGTAGCTCAACTGAATAGAGCATCTGACTACGGATCAGAAGGTTGCAGGTTTGAATCCTGCCGTGGTCACAAAATAAATATGAATAGGCGTGTAAATCAATGGTTTACACGCCTATTGTTTTAGGTACTTGTATGACGCTCAGTATTGATACGGTTCAGCCAGATAGGAGCAGGATTATTTATACTGGACCGTATCAGCTTATAATTCGGCCGTATTGACGGATTATACAGCGCAGTCCTATTATTTGTATGAAAGTCTCTAAAACATACACACCGAACCCTGATAGGCTTAAAATTGCCATTGGCGGATACTTTATATCTCCGACAAAGGTAGATTTCGACAGTGATCCTGATAATTATAGCTTGTCGCTTTCATCAACTCGGAAGAGAGCGGTGAAAGGCAGATTCTGGAAACAACCGACGAAGATTTCTACGCGCTTTAGCTTTCTCTTGGAGCTTGATGTAATATTTATCTATTAAATCCTTGTAGTTCCAGGCGTAGCCGGCACATATCATTTTTTTTATATGAATTTTATGTTTTAAAACCTGTTATCATATATTTAATATTAATTAAATTATGTTATTTTTATGCTTTGTTGGTGAAATATGAAGAAGACATTTATCACTATGATGGAAAGAGATATATTTCTTTTTATACAATATTGCTTGTAATCGTAATTTAAAGATTAATAATTAATATCTTAACTATGAAGCCTGCTCAAATTTTCTTCTTGCTGTCCCTGTGGGTGGCATTGCCTGTCCTCGGTCAACTTAACACTTCGCACAATTATTACCGTCCCGGTGATGTGTTAATAAAACAACAGGTCGAATTTGTAGATCCGGGAAAAGCCGGAGTGAACCGGATTTGGGACTTTAGTAAACTCAAAACCGTTAACGATGAATATACCCTCACCTATGGCTTGCCACCGCTGGAAGGTGACTCGGTCTATATACTGGGTAATATCCGCTACAACAAGAAGAAAGTATCGGATAATGAACTGATAGTAGGTACAGAGCATAATACCATGTATTACTACCGTCTTTCCAATGATTCTCTGCTACAGCAGGGCCATGAGAACCCCTCTGTCAAGCTGGCATATATTACTCCAATGACACTGATGCAATTCCCATTGAATTATGGTCAAACTGTTTCATCTGTTTATAAGTCGGAAGGTCTGTATTCGGGCACGGTGGATATCCGCACACAGGGAACTATGACCACTACAGCCGATGCCTACGGGAGAATGATACTGCCATCGGGGGATACGCTCAGCCCTGTGTTGAGGGTAAAGACCGTCCAGACAATTTATGATATACCCGCAGAAGGAAGTTTCACGGTAAATGAGGCTGACAGCAAAGGCAAATCCCTTGAGACCTGCCGCTGGTATAGCAAAGGCTACCGTTATCCGGTATTTGAGACAATTCGTAATATCAACCTGAATGACAGTACCGAAATCTTCTCGACAGCTTTCTTCTTCCCCCCGCAAGACCATCTGTACCTGGAAACCGACCCCGAAAATTTAGCCTTACTGGATGAATTATGGAAAGAGACGGAAAACAATAATCAGACAGATGATCCAACGGTAAAAACAGTTACACTGGATGATATAATGAGCTGTAAGCTATATCCTAATCCGGTAGAATCGATGCTGAACATCGAGTATGAACTCAAAGAGGATGCCAGGGTATCGTTTGAGTTATACTCTATTGAGGGACTACCGGTAAAAAAGATAGCAGCTAAAAGCAAAACGGCGGGCACTTATTATGAGACGGTAGACTGTTCGAACCTGCATCCGAAGAATTATGTACTCAGGATTACGGCGAATGGGGTGTTTGTGAATGAAGTAATTATTAAAAAGTAAAAAGATAATGCTATGAAAAGATATATTGTATTGGTATATATGCTGGTTTTAGCTCTAACTATACAATCACAGGACGTTAATGACTATTCTCACTATTTTTTATCACCGAATGCCGCATCGCTCCAAAAATTTGGAGATTATCCGGTAAGCCACCACAATGGATTAGTAAATATTTCTATTTCCCTATATAGCATTAAGTTGAACGAAGATGTAACCTTGAATGTACAGTTAGATTATCATGCATCCGGTATTAAGGTAGACGAAATAACAAGCTGGATCGGTGCAGGATGGGCATTATCAGCAGGAGGCGTAATCAATAGAGAACAAAGGGGATATAGGGATGAAGCAGGAAGCGGATTCTATTCTTATTCCATTAAAAATAAGGGGCATGTATTTCCGGAAGCCCCTTTGATGCCACATAGCAGCGATAACGATTATGCATTCTTAAACAAAATTACTAATGCCGGGTTTGACACGGAACCGGATATATTTACCTTCAATTTTAACGGGCAGACAGGTAAGTTTTTTGTAGACAATACCGGGGAATTCAGAATGTTGCCTCATTCTAATATTAAAATTGTGAAACATCCCCTGGGAAACAGGTTAGCAACGGGTAGCTGGGAACTTGTCGATGAATCAGGCACCAGGTATGTTTTCGGGGATTCGCCGACAGCCGGAATTGATATAATAAAATATTATGGATGGGAAGTTCCCGTTTCATGGTATCTTAGCAGTATCTATTCTTCCAGCGGAGAATTGCTGGCCAGCTTCTCTTATAATACTTCCCGGGAAGTATCATATACCACCACTTCATATACAACGATATTAAAACTTAAACATACAGATTGCTTATACACGAAAGAACCTACAATTGAGTATACCGGAGGAAAAACCGTAGATCTTACAGGCTGTAGTAATTTAACAGCTATAGACATTCCCAAACAGGGGAGAATCACATTCTCAGGAGGAATGAACAGGAGAGACGGCGTATCTACAACTGCACAATTGCTTGGCACAATTGAGCTTTCTGATAAAAGCAATAATAAAGTGAGCAGTTACTCCTTTGAGTATTCATTTTACAATAAACATTTTCTTGACAAGATAAAATATTCAGGAAAGGATAACTCATCAATAGATTACAGACAATTTGAATATTATGATAAAGGCACATTCCCTCCACGTGGTTCAAACGCTGTTGATATCTGGGGATATTATAACGGCATTATGACCAATACTACGAAGTTTCCCCGCTATTCCAGTTATGACCTGTCTATTGCTTATAAAGCGGCAGACCGTAGACCGACAGAAAAAGCAATGACAGGAACCCTTAAAAAGATAATTTACCCGACAAAAGGATATACGGTTTTTTCCCATGAAAATAATATTGCCAAAGCAAGGGAAAATGCCGACTATTTGATAGGTGAGAAAAAGCTATCCTCTTCTAATGCTCTTGATAGTTACGGAACCACTACCAAATCATTTATTATTGACAGAAAACAATGGGTTGCATTTAATTATAAATATGCATTCCATGAGGTAGGACTTTACACTTCAAAGATAGAAGTTCGTAAAGACGGAAAGCCTGTAGTAACCTGGGATGGAAATGGAAATGATTTTATCAGATGCCAAAATGAAGGAAACTGTACCGCCTCGAAAGATAGTTACAGCAACATGATTATGACGGGTGTATATGAACTCGAACTGGAACCCGGCACTTATAACTACACTATAACTGTTAGCGGTTTGAAGCCTGTGAATTTCATGGTTGGAACATCTCTCACTGTTAATTATACAGGGCTGGAAAGAATAGGAAGCAGTTTGGAACAATGGCTGGGAGGACTCCGAATAGCAAAAATCGAAAATTATGATGCAGATGGGAAGAGATTGAGTGAAGAAAAATTCTCATATGCCGATTCAAATGGAAATTCATCAGGGGTGGATGCTCCGGGGCCTTACTTTAAAATTGACAGGACTTATATAAAATGCATGGACCCATTGTTTGGCGTTGACGTTGTTGCTAGTCCCATGTATTCCTGTTATAATGTATATGAAGGTATATCTGAGCAAAGTGTAAGAAATGTTACATATCCTGTAGTACAATATGAGAATATAATTGTTGATAAAATGGAGGACTCAAAGCCGGTCCTTCGTTCCGAATATAAATATAAAGTAAAACAGTATACGGAATACCTCTTTGGCATAGCTCATTCTGTTTTAGGTTATCTTGAAGCCTATCGCCAGAGTGAAGATAACTATCAATACGGATTCCTGGTAAGTAGAAAAGATTACGAAAAGCGGGACAATTCTTTCATTTCAGTCAGGGAAGAGTATAATGACTATACACCTCTGCCCATAAAGAAGATTACCGCGTATCATGTAGAGAAAAAATATGTGGAGTATGACTCGCAATGTAGAAATTTAAATGACCAAAGAGTCGATTTTAAATATTCCGCATACAAACTGGTTTCCGGAGCTTCATACTTAGCAAAGAAAAGTATTAAAACAACGGATAAAACGGGTAATTCAATAACGGTAGTTCAGAACTATTCATATAATAATTCATTCTATTTACAACCATCGGACATAGTACAAACTGATAGTAGAAATAATGAAGTAAAACAAGAAATGAAATACCCTTATGATAAATCGGATGCTGTATATATAAAGATGAAAGAACTGAATATCATTAACAAGCCCGTTGAAAAGATAAATAAAGTGAATAATATTAATGCTGAAACAAACAGATATAACTATAGTTTTTTCAATGATAATAAGAATATAGAAATAGCCTCAATTGAGAACAAGTACAATGGAAATGATTTTATAGCAGAAAATACCTTCACAAGATATGATAAATCAGGCAATATCCTTGAGCATATAACAAAAGACGGCGTTATCACAATATTGGTCTGGAGTTACAGCGGCCAGTACCCGATAGCTGAAATCAAGAATGCCACATTCACAGAAGTGGAGGTTGCAGCAAAAACGGTATTTTCAGTAGCCAATACCGATGCCTTGTCCGCGCAATTAACACCGAATGAGGCCAAACTTAAAGACGGTAGCCTGCAAAGAGCTTTGGCTAACGCCCTTGTCACCACCTACACATACAAACCTTTGGTAGGGATGCTTACGGCTACCGGCCCGTCGGGTGTAACTACTTACTATGAATATGATGCTTTCGGGCGGCTGGAAGAAACCTATATCAAGGACGCCTCGGGCAATAAGCAGACTGTCCAGAAATACGACTACCATTACCAGAACCAGTAACCAGATACAGCTATGAATACAAAATATATTTATATCATCCTGTTCCTCATACTATGTGTTGGAACATTGTCCGGGCAAAACACGATGTCCAGCCCTGTGGATTTAGGCACTAAAAGCGGTTCGTTCACCTATACCGATACGAAGAACACAAGCAGCTATACGAATAATTACACAGGACGTTCGACCAGTGATGTATATTATAAATTCACTACCACCACAGCGATGGATGTGGTTATCTCGCATTGCGGCTCGGCTGTCAGCGACACCTATGTCTACCTGCTGAACTCTTCCGGGGGACTTTTAGCTTCCAATGACGACTATAGCGGGGAAGGTAAATGTTCGACCACGACACAGTCCTACCTGAAAATGACGAACCTTGCGGCAGGGACCTATTATGTGGTTTCGGAAGGTTACAGCCAGAACGGGAATATCACAACCACGATACAGGGAACGGTCCAAAAGGTTGAATACGACCTGGGTAGTAAAAGCGGCTCGTTTACCTATACCCATACGCAGAATACAGCCAGTTGCCCGAACAGTTATACGGGGCAATCCTCCAACGATGTATTTTATAAGTTCACAACCACCGTTGTAATGGATGTAGTTATCTCGCATTGCGGCTCGGCTTTATCCGATACCTATGTACACCTTCTGGACGCTTCGGGAACCCGGATTGCCTACAATGACGACTATAGTGGGGAGGGTAAATGTTCGACTACGACACAGTCCTTCCTGAAAATGACGAACCTTGCACCGGGAACCTATTATGTAGTCTCGGAAGGCTACAGCCAGAACGGGAATATAACGACCGCCATACAAGGCATAGTCCCGGTTGTCGGCATGGGTGTAGGTTCTACCGACCGGAACTACATCCATACCCGCACCTATACCGATGAAGCGGGGACTACTTACCTCGACCAGGTACAATACTTCGATGGCCTGGGACGTCCTGTGCAAACAGTACAGAAAGCCATCACACCGGGAACGGATGTATCGGCAAGGAAAGACCTCATTAGCTTGCAGGAATACGACGCTTTCGGGCGGGAAGATAAAGCATGGCTTCCTGCCGTTGTTTCCGGTAACAATGGTGCTTATGTGACGCCCGAAACCGTAAAGACAAACGCCATAACCTCTAATGCCAGCGACCAGAAGCCTTATTCCTATCCCGTCTATGAAGCCTCGCCATTAAACAG
>NZ_JBHSGN010000163.1:0-23830 GCF_042654545.1 Dysgonomonas termitidis | reverse complement strand
TTGGTACATGGGGTCAATTTAGACTGGCACGAGGGGGCAACGCTCACTGGATTTTCCAATCCGTACCGATGCCCGCCTATCTCTGCGTGAAACTGCCGAAGGGAATATCGCTTTAGCCATTCATGCCTTACGCAAAGAACCGGAATTAGATCGTCCATTTTACGGAACACGTCTATCTGAAGATGACAAACAAAACCTCCGCCAGACAGGTCATGCCGGACGATTGGTAGAGATCGAACCTGTCAAAGACCAAAAGATGATGGCATTCGTATCTATTGATAAGTTGACTAACGAACTGGTAGCTGTCAGAGCCGATAAAATCAAAATACCCAATGAGATAAAAGGCGTTACTCTCAACGATGGACAAAAGAAAGATTTGGCAGAGGGAAAAGGCGTCTATCTGGAGGGCATGATATCCAAGAACGACAAGCCTTTCAATGCTACTGTACAGATCGATGCCGATCGCAGAGGGCTGGAGTTCAAGTTCGATAATGCCAATAAGCTATCGAAAGAGCAACAACAATTGAATACGAGCAAACAAGATCAATCTCAATCGCAGGAAAAGAAATTCCATATCCCAACTAAGTTATTGGGAGCAGAACTCTCCGAACAACAGCAAAAAGATCTGAAAGAGAATAAAACGATCTATGTGACAGGTATGACCGATAAGAAAGGAGAACCTTTCAATGCTTACATCAAAGTGAATACAGAAAAAGAAAAACTGGACTTCTTCAAATGGAATCCTGATAAGGCGAAAAAGCAAGGAGCAGAAGTAACTCCCGACAATGCTGCCAAAACACAGGTAGCTGTCAATTCGGAGGGGAAGACTAATGAAGCCACCAAAGATGTCAAAGAGCCTCTTAAGCAAGGTCAAACACAGCCTACCGAAAAACAAAAAGAGAAACAGGAGGAAAAGAAGGAACAGCAACCTCAAAAATCCAAAGGTCGAAAAATGTAAGGGTTGCAAACTCCTTTATTAACAACGGTCTACTTGTTTTCGTAGACTATGTAAAACAAAACGGTCTATCAGACCTCACTAATTATCCAAAATAACTATGAATATAGCAATTATAGCAGAAAAGCCAAGTGTAGCCAGAGAGATAGCATCTATCGTAGGAGCTACCGATAAAAAAGACGGATACCTGTATGGTAACGGATATCTTGTAACATGGGCATTCGGGCATCTTGTCGGACTATCTATGCCCGAAGACTATGGATTCAATGGGTTTAAAAGAGAAAATTTACCTATTATTCCCGAAATATTCACACTACAACCCCGACAGGTAAAGGGAGAAAAAGGATATAAAGCTGATCCCGGAGCATTGAAGCAACTCAAAGTAGTAAAAAATGTATTCGATAGTTGCGACAAAATTATTGTTGCTACCGATGCAGGTAGGGAAGGGGAACTTATCTTTCGCTACATCTACAATTATCTGGAATGCAGTAAACCGTTCCAACGACTATGGATCAGTTCGCTGACGGAAAAAGCTATCCGAGAGGGGTTGAAAAATTTGAAGGATGGAACAGCGTATGACGACCTATACAAAGCAGCAAAAGTACGCAGCGAAGCGGACTGGCTCGTGGGTATTAATGCCAGTCAGGCATTGAGTATTAGTGCCGGAGAAGGTATTTATTCATTGGGTAGAGTACAAACTCCTACATTATCTATGATCTGCTCCCGATACAAAGAAAATAAGCAATTTGTTCCTCAGCTCTATTGGCAATTGGCATTAGGTATCAATAAAGACGATATTTCGTTCAAAGCCTTCTCAAAAGAGAAATTTAATACTAAGGAGAATGCCGAGCAATGCTATGAGTTGTTGAAGAAACAGCCTACAATCGAAGTAAAGTTTGTTGAACGCAAGAATGTATCGGAAGAGGCTCCCTTATTCTTCGATCTGACAGGCCTACAAAAGAAAGCGAATCAGTTGTATGGCTTTTCGGCAGATAAAACGCTGAGTCTGGCACAAACCCTTTATGAGAAAAAATTGATTACCTATCCACGTACAGGCAGCAAATATATTTCCGAAGATATATTTGAACAGATGCTCGAACTATTACGATGTCTGAAAATACATCCCTTATTTGTGAACCATGTGACGGACTTGCAGAAGAAGAAACTAAATAAACAAGCTGTTAACGACAAGAAAGTAACCGATCATCATGCCCTGCTTGTTACTGAGAACTACGCACATGACATAGTGAAAGACGAACGAAAGGTTTATGACCTGATTGCCGGACGTATGTTGGAAGCTATCTCTCCGAAATGCAGCAAAGAGCAGGTCAAAATTGTATTTGTTTCCAACGAACTGGAATTTGAAGCCAAAGGCTCGATTATTATTTCAGCGGGATGGCGGGCTGTCCTTTCAGAAGAAGCTCAAAAGGGAAGTGAAGAATCCTCTGCCGTTCGCCTCCCGTCTTTTACAGAAGGAGAAACCATCGAAGCTATGGCAACTACGTTGGTAGAAAAGCAAACCAAGCCGAAACCTTTATATACCGAAAGTTCATTATTGACAGCAATGGAAAATGCCGGAAAGGAACTCGATAACGACGCTCAACGTAAAGCTATGAAAAGTTGCGGATTGGGTACGCCAGCTACCCGTGCAGCGATTATCGAGACTCTGATTTCACGAGGGTATATTATCCGCAAAGAGAAAACTCTTGTGCCAATTGAAAAAGGATTGGCAATATACGGCATTGTAAAATCAATGCGAATAGCCGATGTGGAGATGACGGGTATGTGGGAAGAAACACTTGGCAAAATAGAGACTGGAGGGTTTGATGCAGGTACGTTTTCCAAAAGTATCGGAGTTTATGTTACTCAGGTAACAGCGGAACTTATGTCATCGAATATTGTATTTCGGGAAAAACAATCGGATGTATGTTGTCCCAAGTGTAAAGAGGGTAAGATACGTTTCTATCCGATGGTTGCAAGATGTACTGACGAAAACTGTGATTTTATCTGCTTCCGAAATAAATCGGGAAAAAATTTGACAGATACTCAACTTACCGAATTATTCAAAATGAATAAGATGGGACCATTCAAAGGTTTCAAAAGTAAAGCAGGGAAAGAGTTTGAAGCCTCATTGTCTCTTGATAAGGAGTACAAACTTCAGTTTATATTTGACAATAGTACCAAAGGGAGCAAATTCAAAAAGAAATAGACCTAAAGCAAACGGTGCTTGGGTATCCCTCCCAAGCACCTCACTAATTATCCAACTTATCCAAGTTTAACCCGCTATGTCTCTCGACATCATACGAAAAAAACGCTTATGAATAAATTGAAGTGAAACAAAGGTAGGGAACATTTTCGTTAAGCAATGTACAGAGACAAAAATATATTTTGGCTATGCCATTGCGAGAATTAACAATCACAGGAGCGTAGTATATGTAAAATGACTAATGAAATTGAATATTCCGAAGGTCGCAGACCTTTTTTTAAAACAATCAACAAAAAGCAAATATGAAACAAAATAAGCCAATGGAACTATCCTATTACAGATTAAGTCTATTGTCATTTCTGAAAGAAAGCCATCCGACATTAGCTATCGATGATGATTTTATCAAAAATAGAGCCGATGAAGCAGCAGAAGCATATGCTGAAGCCATTAGAGATGGATTATCCCATACTGAAGCTGAGGAACTGGCAAACCTAACTCTCTTTCGGGGATTGCTCTTCTCGCGACATGATATGATTGTTCATGTGTTGTGGAACGAGTTTGCCGATATTATATCTCAAAGTGAAGCAGCAGACTATGCAAAAAAACTTTTGCCCGAATGTGAAACCGTTTTCTCACAATACATTCTCTTCGATGAATTTATGTATTCTCCCGAGTACAATAGTCTCTATACTGAGCTGACCGGATGTATTGACCTATGGCTGGAAGAAAATGAGTTATAACAAAAAGATACATCTTCGGGCCAATATTGAAGCCATCCGTACTGTCCTTACTCTCGAAAGGGAGCAAAGGGCAGCTACCGATGACGAGCGATTAGTTATGCAAGGCTACTCGGGATTCGGAGGATTGAAGTGTGTACTAAATCCGGCAAATTCCTTGACCGATACACAATATTGGGCTAAATCCGAACTCGACTTATTCCCGATGGTGGTCGAACTGCATCAGGTTATCCGGGACAATACAGAATCGGATAAGGAATACAAAGCCTACTTCAATAGCATCAAGAACTCGGTGCTGACCGCTTTCTATACTCCACCCGAAATAGTAGAGGTAATAGGCAATGCTGTCCAAGAAACAGGTATAAACATTAATCGTTTTCTTGATCCATCGGCAGGTATGGGCGAGTTCTCCCGTGCAATAGGTGGTAACAATACAGAAAAATTCGCTTTTGAAAAAGACCTGCTGACCGGAAAGATACTATCACATCTTCATCCAAACGAAAAAGTTAATATCGAAGGCTTCGAAAGCATTGAGAATCGATATAACAACTATTTCGATATTGTTTCGAGTAATATCCCCTTTGGGGATATTAGTGTATTCGATGCTAATTTTAATAAACAGAGTAAATTACATAAAGATTCTACCCGCACCATTCACAACTACTTTTTTCTAAAAGGAGTCGATACTCTACGGGAAGGCGGCCTAATGGCTTTTATCACTTCGCAGGGAGTGATGAACTCCCCGAGCAATGAGCCTGTCCGCCAATGGCTGATGGAAAATACGAATCTGGTATCAGCGATCCGTCTGCCCAATAACCTTTTTATGAACTATGCCGGAACGGAAGTCGGCAGTGACCTGATTGTCTTACAGAAAAATACAGGCAAGGACAAACCGAATTTCTGGGAAGAATTATTTGTGACCAGTTCCTTGCATCGGGAAACAGAAAGCTACAATAACGATTATTTCTACAACTTAGGACGTGTGGTACAAACCAAGAGCAGTATCGGCACCGATCCTTACGGCAAACCGGCTCAGGTATTCATCTATGAGGGCAGTACGGCTGAAATGGCGGATTATATGGGACAGATGCTAAAAAGTGATCTGAAAGCCAATCTGAATATTGATTTGTACAAACAACATTTAATAAGTAATACTCAATCAAATCGGCAGCAGCAACCAGAGCCAAAAAACAATATTTCTCTACCGGAACACCCCGAAGTTTTAGAAAAAGTAGAGAAAGTTAGCTATCAGGCATTAGAGGTTAATATCTCTGAGCCAGTGTTATCTCTATATGATCTCTTCGGCTTTTCGCAAGAAGAGCGTAGCCAGATAAAACCGGCCAGAGGTAGAAAAAAACCGGCATCGGTTAGAAGTGGTAAATCTGTACAGCTAAATATTTTTTCCACCAGCAATAGGCAAACAACAACTCAAAAACCGATAGAGCAACCGAGCCCGAGTTTAGACCCTCGTCCCTATTCAGGAGAACTATTTGTATTTCACAAGCAAGGCTCCTTAGTCGAAGATCAAGGGCAGGTCGGCTTTCTGAAAGAACGCTATAAAGATGGGGCTGAGTTTCAGCCTTTGGATGTCGCATTTGACCAAAAAGCAAAGATTAGTAGATATATTGAAATCAGAGATTTTTATCATACGCTGTATAACCACGAAGCAGAGCATCTGACAGAACACGCTTCTTTGCGGAGCAATCTGAATATAGTCTATGACAACTTTGTCAAACGTTATGGCAACCTCAATGACAAACGAAACCTCGATGTTATCAAAATGGATGTTGGAGGTCGGGAGATACTTTCTTTGGAACGTGCCGTAGAAGGCAAACTGCAAAAAGCCGATATATTTTCCATACCTGTCGCTTTTAATCCCAACGAGATAAAGGTAGTAGATACTTCTGATGAAGCATTGATCGCTTCGTTGAATAAATACGGCGAGGTACGCTTAGACTATATGGATTCTTTGCTGGTAGGCAAGAACAGAGAGGAAATAATTCACGATTTGGATGGGCGTATCTTTTACAATCCATTGGTACAGAATTATGAAGTCCGGGATCGTTTTATTGCAGGCAATGTTGTCGAAAAATCCGAATTGGTAGAACGCTATGTCTTGAAGTATCCTGATGATATCCGTTCCCAGACATCCTTAAAAGCCTTGCAGGAAGCTACTCCGCAACCGATCAGGTATGAAGAACTGGATTTTAATTTTGGAGAAAGGTGGATTGGTACGGATGTATATGAAAAATATATAGGCAAACTCTTTGAGACAGACATAACCATTGATTATTATGCTTCTCGGGATGACTATAGCGTCAAAGCAGACAGGAGCAATATGATTATTAACGAGAAGTTTGCTGTACAGGGAGAAAGTAAGTTATATACAGGTATCCATCTTCTCAAACACGCTCTGCTGAATACAACGCCCAATATTACCAAAACAATTACCGTAACCGATCCTGAGACGGGAGAAGACAAAAATGTAAAAGTACCTGATGGGCAAGCCATACAAATGGCAAATACCAAGATAGATGAAATTCGTAATGGTTTTACCGATTGGCTGAACGAACAATCTCCCGAATTTAAGAACAATTTAGCCGATTTGTATAATAAAAAGTTCAACTGTTTTGTACGTCCGCAGTATGACGGATCCCACCAAACCTTTCCGGGATTAGATCTGAAAGGTTTGGGTATTCCCGATTTATACCAATCGCAAAAGGACTGTGTCTGGATGCTCAAGCAGAACGGTGGGGGCATAGGAGACCATGAGGTGGGGGCAGGTAAGACACTGATTATCTGTTGTGCTGCCTACGAAATGAAACGTTTGGGACAAGCCAATAAACCGATGATAGTCGGACTCAAAGCCAATGTACACGAGATAGCAGCTACCTTCAAAACAGCCTATCCCAATGCCAAGATACTCTATCCCGGCAAAGAAGATTTTACTCCACAGAAACGGGTAAAGATTTTTAATGAAATAAAAAACAACTCTTGGGATGCGGTAATTCTAACCCACGACCAGTTCGGAAAGATACCCCAGTCTCCCGAAATGCAGCAGCAGATATTTCAGGCGGAACTGGAGTCTGTGGAGGAAAATCTCGAAGTATTGCGTTCGCAAGGCAAGGATATTTCGAGAAGGATGCTCAGAGGCCTGGAAATACGCAAACAGAACTTAGAGGTAAAGCTGGATAATCTGGCCGATACGATTAAAAATAGAACGGATGATGTGGTGGACTTTAAGATGATGGGCATCGACCATTTGTTTGTAGATGAATCGCATCAATTCAAGAATCTTGCATTTACTACTCGCCACGACCGTGTAGCAGGATTGGGCAATCCCGAAGGAAGTCAGCGGGCTATGAATATGCTCTTTGCCATCCGTACCATACAGGAAAGGAGAGATAAAGATTTAGGAGCAACATTCCTATCGGGGACTACTATTTCAAATTCATTGACGGAACTATATCTACTTTTCAAGTATCTAAGACCAAAAGAACTGGAAAAGCAGGGTATCAACTCCTTTGACGCATGGGCGGCTGTTTTTGCCAAGAAGACAACAGACTATGAGTTTTCGGTAACCAATCAGATCGTACAAAAAGAACGCTTTCGCTATTTTATCAAAGTGCCCGAACTGGCATCCTTCTATTCGGAGATAACGGATTATCGTACAGCAAAGGATATTGGAATTGACCGTCCCGAGAAGAATGAGGTATTGTACAATATCCCACCCACACCACAGCAGGAGGTATTTATCGGAAAATTAATGAAGTTTGCTGAAACGGGGGATGCTACAATTTTGGGAAGAGAGCCATTATCCGAAAAGGAAGAAAAAGCAAAAATGCTTATAGCGACAGACTATGCTCGAAAGATGTCTTTAGATATGCGAATGATAGACCAAGCCTACGGCGACCATGTGGATAACAAAGCATCGCATTGTGCAGCTAAGATTGCTGAATACTATAAAACCTATAATGCACAAAAGGGAACTCAGTTCGTATTTTCAGACTTAGGAACCTATAAACCCAATGAATGGAATCCATATAGTGAGATTAAAAGAAAGTTAATTGAAGATCATGGTATCCCTGCCCATGAGATACGCTTTATACAGGAAGCTAAGACCGATAATGCCCGAAAGGCCATGATAGAAGCCATGAACGCAGGACGTATTCGTGTATTATTTGGTTCAACAAGTATGTTAGGAACGGGTGTAAATGCTCAACAAAGGGCTGTGGCAATTCATCACGCTGATACGCCGTGGCGACCGTCAGACCTCTCACAAAGGGATGGAAGGGCAATCAGAAAAGGTAATGAAATCGCCAAATTATATGCTGATAATAAAGTAGACGTGATTATCTATGCGGTTGAAAAGAGTCTTGATTCTTATAAGTTTAATCTATTGCAAAATAAACAGCTATTTATCAATCAGTTAAAAACGAATAATATGGCTACCCGCACCATTGACGAAGGTAGTTTGGATGAAGGTTCGGGCATGAATTTCTCGGAATATGTGGCTATCCTTTCTGGTAATACCGATTTGTTGGAAAAAGCTAAGTTGGAAAAGAAAATAGCTTCTTTGGAAAGTGAACGGCAGGCGTTCAATCGGAGTAAGTCGTCTGCCATCTATAAATTTGAAGATATTACCCGAACGGTAGATAGTAACTCTGAAATGGTTGCCAGAATGAATAAAGACCTAAATTCATTCAAAGAAAAGGTACAGGTTGATAAAGAAGGCAATAAACTCAATCCAATTAGATTGGATAATCTGGGTAGCAATGACCCGAAAGTTATTGGCGACAAGCTTAATCAGCTTGCTGATAATGCGCGAACCAATGGTGAATACTTCAAGATTGGAGAGTTGTATGGCTTCAAAATTCTTGTCAAAACCGAAGAAAGTCAAAAGGAGGGTTCGATATTCAAAGACAATCGCTTCTTTATTGAGGGAGAGGGCAATATCAAATATTCGTACAACAACGGACATATTGCTACTGATCCGCTATTGGCATCGACTAATTTCTTGAAAGCATTAGACAGGATACCTGCCCTGATTGATAAATACCAATCGGATAATCAAAAGCTGGAGAAAGATTTACCTGTATTGAAAGAGGTTATGGGTGCTGTTTTCAAGAAAGAGCCGGAGCTAAAGGAATTGAAATCGCAGCTGGATTCGCTTAGCAGGCAGATTAATCTGAGTCTGGAAAATAAAGAAAATAAAAAAGAGAATATTTTACCTGATAATAAATTCAATAATCAGCAAATAGATATTTCAATGCATAAAAAGAGAGGTTTTAGCATAAGATAGTATTTTGAGTTGTACTTAGTACACTATATTTTCTTAACAAAAGATTATTTTATAGTATGGTAATTAATTTTAATTTTGTATTTACTTAGATGTAGAATATGCAGCTTAAATGATACATAATGAAGAACTAAATAACCTTGAAAGAATAGCATCGGGAGATCATGAGGCTTTCCGCTCTATCTTTATGAAATACTATCCTAAGGTAAAGTACTTCATTGCTCATATTATTAAATCAGAAGAAACAGCAGAAGACCTATCCCAAGATATATTTTTTAGAGTTTGGACTTCTAAAGAACATTTACCCAATCTACGCTCATTTAATGCGTATATATACAGAATGGCTAAAAATTCAGCATTGAATTATCTGGAACATAAATATATAGAAGATATATATGTTGCTAATTATAGCAATCAATCCGAATCAATCACTCCTGAAGAAGAATTAAATGCCAAAGAGCTGGAGTTTTTAATTCAGATTGCTATTGACCAAATGCCCGAGCAAAGACGGAAAATTTATATTATGAGCCGGATTGAGAATATAAAGAACGGAAAAATTGCAGAAACTTTGGGCCTTTCCGAAAAAACAATAAACAATCAACTAAGCCTTGCTCTGAAAGACATTCGGGATATTTTAGCTCTCGTATTTTTATTTTTCTTATAAAAAATTTGACTTCTAGTCGGGACAAAGAAGGGACTTGTCTGTCATATATGTATAAAGCATAAAAATATGTCGACAAGAATCCATGAAATAATACAAAAGTATTTTCAAAATAACCAGTCTAAAAAAGTAAAGAAAGTATTTGCTTCCTGGATAAAAAGAGAATCTAATAAAGAAGAGAAAGAGACTGCGTTTAATGAAATCTGGGATAACCTCAATATTGAGGCTGACAGATCGACTGAAAAATCTTTTGATAAATTGTTAACCACAATACAAGCGACAAATCCTACATCCGGTAAGGAACGCATCCCACTTATCCGCAGATTTTCCCGTATAGCAGCAATCATAATGCTTCCGATATTATCGGTTGGCGTTACCTATTATCTCATGAAGGACTCCGTTAAGATTGATAATCAGGTTCAATTGGTAGAATGTATTGTTCCCAATGGAGAAACACGTACAATTACCTTACCCGATTCTTCTGTCATTAAGGTTAACTCTGGTAGTGTTCTTATTTATCCGAAACAATTTTCTGACAGCAGAGATATTTTTCTGAATGGAGAAGCATACTTTACAGTTACTAAAGATGAGACAAAACCATTTATAGTAAAAACAACAGATATGGATATTGAAGTGCTGGGAACAGTCTTTAATGTAAATGCCTATACAGACAGTGAAAAGACATCAACTACACTCGAAAGTGGAAAAGTAAATGTGAAAATTAAAAATATAAATCAGGATCAAGTGATTCTTATTCCTGATGAATGTGTAACATATAACCGAAGTACCGGATTATTTGAAAAGAGTTCTATAAAGGTTGAAAATGTCATAGCTTGGACAGAAGGTAATATGGTTATCCAAAGCATGACGATAAATGAGATCATAAAATTTGTTGAACGTAAATATGCGATGGAAGTATTTCTTAATTCTAATAAATATGACCATGAACGAATCACAATGAAAGTCAAGAGTGACGAAAGTATTAATGAGTTTATGGATGTTCTGAAATTCCTTGTACCCCAGTTGAAATACAAAATAGAAAACAACAAGTTATATATATACTGATAACACTATGAAATAATCGAAATACTAACCGTCTAAAATATTGTTAACCATGAAAAAAAGAACCGGAGAGCCGCCACCAAGCATGTCTCCCCGGTTTGAAATCGATGAACCTTTATTACGATACCATTTTAAGAATTATAAATAAGTATTCACCGAAAAACATATATGCAAAAATATGAAAATAAAAACTTATCCATTAAGTAAACAGTGGGTTAATTTATCAAGAATATGTATTATTCTCTTTATAATACTGTTTGGCTCACTGAACCTGAATGCACAAAATCAAAAAATCACGTTACCTCCGGGACAAAAAACTATTTTATCAGCTTTTGAGGAGGTAGAGAAACAGACTAAAATGACAATCGCATATAACGAATCTGTCATTAATGTGAAACAAATGATAAATGCTGATGTTTCCGGGAAATCTTTATCGGAAACAATGGTAATCTTGTTAAAAGGAACCAATACCACCTATAAAATACAAGGTAACCGGATTATTATTGTAGCAGCACAGGCACAAGCCCCTAAAAAGAAATATACCGGAACAATCCTAGACTATAAAGAAGAACCTATTATAGGAGCAAGTGTTATTGTGAAAGGTAATGCTTTAGCAGGAACCGTTACTGATATTGACGGAAACTTTTCTCTTGAAGCTCCTGTTGGATCAACATTAGTTATCTCTTATATTGGCTATACTCCTATGGAAATAAAATTAGGAGATAAAACGTCACTAGATATTATCTTACAAGAAAATACGGAGTTATTAAAAGAAGTTGTCGTTGTCGGTTATGGTGTTCAGAATAAGCGTGACGTATCTACTTCAATTTCTCAAGTAAAAGCTGATGATATAGCGAATGTTGCAGTATCAGATATGCGCCAGGCTCTTGTAGGGAAGATGGCCGGAGTACAGGTAACACAACCTAGTGGTGATCCTGGTGGGGCGGTATCAATCCGTGTACGTGGTACAAGTACAATTTCAGCAGGAAATGAGCCTTTGTATATAATTGATGGCATGCCTGTGGAAAGAGGACTAGCCAATTTAAATAACAATGATATAGAATCTATCGAAGTTCTTAAAGATGCGTCATCTGCTGCCATTTATGGTAGCCGTGGATCAAACGGGGTTATCCTTATCACAACAAAACAAGGACGCTCAGAAAAACTGACAGTACACTATGATGGATTTTATGGCTTTCAAAAAGTATCGAAGAAGCTTCCGATGATGAATGCTTATCAGTTCGCTGAATTTGCACGTGATGGTCATAATGCCGCTTATCTTGCTGAGGTTCCAACAGGTTCCGTAGACGATCCCAATAGTGTACGCCCTCAGAGCTATCATCAGATACCAACAGAATTATTTCCTTACCTGAATGGTGAGCAAGGCCTTACGGATACAGACTGGCAGGATGAGATATTCCGTACTGCAGCAACAACAAGTCATAACATATCTCTGTCTGCCAAAGGAAAGAATATCAGTTATTATGTATCTGCTGGATATTATGACCAGGAAGGGATCATTATTGAATCTGATTTTAAGAAATACAGCACCCGCTTAAACCTAGATGGAAAATATGATAAATTCAAATTCGGAGTAAACTTCTCTCCATCCTATTCAAAATCAAATAGGGTAAATGCCAGTGGTTCTTACGGTTCCGGTGGTATCGTTCAATCCGCTTTGGCAATGCCCCCAGTATGGTCCGTATATAATGCAGATGGATCATATAATTATCAGGGGAATGGCTATTGGAGAATAGGAACGGACTACCAACATAATGAAATACTGAATCCCGTAGCATTAGCCAAATTACGATCCGATGTTGTAGACCGTTATGTGTTGGTGGGAAAAGTATATGCAGGATATGAATTTATGAAAGGATTAAGCTATACCCTTTCATTGGGGGGCGATTATTATGGTGCACACAATGACACATACAGAGAGTCTAGCCTTCCATTAGTAGGACTTAAATATTATGACCAACCATCCAATCCTGTAGGTACTAGTTCTTCTTCTTTCTATTTCAACTGGCTTGTAGAAAACCAACTAAACTATAATACTACAATAAATGACAGTCATAACATTAATGCTGTTTTGGTTCAATCGGCTCAGAAAGACAGGTTGAAGAAGAATTATGTGGAAGCTACTGACTATCCTAACGACCATATCGAAACAATAACGGGAGGTGTGGTTTCCAAGGGAACTTCCGAAATCACAGAATGGACATTGGCCTCTTATCTTGCCCGTGCACAATACAGCTATCAAGGTCGTTATATGGCATCCGCTGCTATCCGTGCAGACGGTTCTTCGCGCTTTGGTGCCAATAACCGTTGGGGATACTTCCCTTCAGCCTCCGCTGCATGGCGTATAAGTGATGAAAGTTTTTTCAAAGAAACCAAGGCTTTGAATTTTGTGGATGATATAAAGCTGAGAACAAGCTACGGGGTAACCGGAAACTTCCAGATCGGCAATTATGAACGTTTGTCAACTTTCGCAAAAGATTACTATATACTGGGAGCCGATGGTGGTAAACAGACATTCGGATATAAACCGGAAAAAATTAAGAATGATGACCTGACCTGGGAAAAAACTGCTATGGTTAATGTCGGTTTAGATATTCAGATGTTTAAAGGATTACTTGGCTTATCCGTTGAATTCTATAACAGTAACACCTCTGACATGTTACTTAATGTTGATGTTCCTCTAATTACGGGATATTCTTCAACCTTAATGAATGTTGGTAAGGTAAATAACCGGGGATGGGAAATACAATTGACATCTCAGAAAAACATTACCAAAGACCTGAAATATTCATTCAATGCCAATTTTTCTACGAACCGGAATAAGGTAGTAGAGTTAGCAAATGGACAAACACAAATGATTAATTCCGGAAGTGTGGAACATGCCTATTACATTACAGAAGTAGGCAAGCCAATCGGGTCTTATTATCTTTTAGTACAGGATGGTATTTTCGAGAATGAAGAACAACTGAAACAGTACCCTCATTTCGCAGACACACAAGTTGGTGATTTCCGTTTTGTAGATGTGGATGGAGACGGTGTCCTCGACACTAATAAAGACCGTGCTGTTGTCGGTAATTATATGCCGGACTTTACTTACGGTTTCGGAGGAACAGTTACTTTTAAAGATTTCGATCTGGGCTTTAATTTTCAAGGGGTTTACGGTAACGAAATACTGAATCTGAATAAACGCTATATCGACAATATGGAAGGGAATGTAAACGGAACAACTATCGCATTGGACCGTTGGAGAAGTGAGGATGATCCAGGCAATGGACAGGTAAACCGTGCCAACCGTAAGACTAAAGGTAATAACGGGCGTACATCGACATGGCATGTTGAAGACGGTTCATACCTGCGGTTGCAGAATCTTTCCTTGGGTTATACTTTACCAAGTAAATGGACACAACGTTTCCATATCCAGAAATTAAGAACCTACGTATCAGGACAAAATTTATATACCTGGACTAATTACTCCGGCTATAATCCTGAAGTAAGCTTACGCCATGACGGAGATAAGGCTACATTAACACCCGGAGAAGATTACGGAACCTACCCGTTAGCTAAGACTTTTACATTCGGATTAAATATTACTTTCTAAAAATAAAAGTATATTATGAAAAAATATAAATTAATATTCGCTTTATCAGCCTTATTATTCGCAACATCCTGTGCCGACAGCTTTTTCGACTTGGAACCAAGCGATAAGGTTACTGCCGATAAAATATATAAGACAGCATCCGATTATAACCTTGCGGTTATAGGATGTTATGGAAAATATCAGGAACATTTTTCTTACTACTTGGAGTGTGTGGAATTTCGTAGCGATAATGCCCAATATACTGCACCAACAACAGGTCAACAGGACCGCTATGATATCGACCAATTCAAGGAAAATTCAGCTAATGGAACACTTCAGTCCGTATGGGGTATTTTCAGTAACGGCGTTTACAGATGTAACTTAATTTTAGATCAGATTGATGATGCTGATTTTGACGCAACACTGAAAGATCAATATAAAGCGGAAGCTATGTTTCTAAGGGCATACAATTACTTTAATATGTATCGCCTATGGGGTGGTGTTCCTACTACTCGTAAAGTTGTTACCGTTTCGGAATCGCTAACAATACTACGTAGTACTGACCAGGAAATGTATGATTATATTGCTGGAGATCTGAAATATATTATCGATAACAATATGCTTCCGGAAGCATATTCAAAAGATGATCTTGGACGGGCAACACTGGGGGCTGCAAGAGCTTTACTGGGTAAAGTTTACCTGACATTCCGCAAATGGGCAGAGACAAAGGATGTGCTGGAACCAGTCATCGGAAAATATTCCCTACTGAAAAATCCTGCCGATATCTTTGATGTGAATAATAAGATGAACAACGAAATTATTTTTGCTATTCGTTTTAATAAATCTATTGTCAGTGAAGGGCATGGGCTTTGGTTTCAAACCAGCGCTACATCAAATGACTATCAAACACCTCAGCTACTTGCTGCCTATACTGACCAGGCAGATTTACGCAAGGATCTGATAACACTCACCAAATCCGGAAATGCATATGTACCCATGAAATATTATGACACTCCGGATGCTACTTACCCAACACAATATGGAAATGATTTTATCCTTCTTCGTTATGCTGATGTGTTGTTAATGTATGCTGAGGCTTTGAATGAGATTTCATATAGTAACTCACAAACATCACCTGCAATGGCCGCAATCACCGAAGTGCGTGAACGCGCAGAACTTAATGCTTTGGACATTGCTACTATACCCAATAAAGACGCTTTCCGTAAAGCAATCCTTGAAGAAAGGCAACGGGAATTTCCTTTCGAAGGACACCGCTGGTTCGATCTGGTTCGTATGGGTTATGCCAAAGAGATAATGGCTGCCGTAGGCCATACAGTGAATGATTATCAACTGGTTTATCCGATTCCACAGAAAGAGATTGAAAAAATCGGCAATAAATCAATTCTCTGGCAGAACGAGGGATATTAATCTTAAAACTAACAGAAAATGAAAAATATTATATATAGCATATTTATAGCTTCTATCCTATTATTTTCAGCTTGTAACGATGAAGACATTCCAAATGCCAATTTTAATACCTATGAAGCATCCAACCTGAAAGCCATAGCCGGGGATGAAGAAGTTAGCTTGAGTTGGGAAGCCTTGGAAGGCTCCAATCCAAGCGGATATTATGTGTCCTGGACTGTAAACCCTTTGAGCCTTAAAGGTGGTGATCTGAGTGTCGATGGAAATACAATGACCGCCACTATTACAGAACTGGTAAATGGGGGGAAATATACGTTCTCCGTACAACCGGTATATTCCGATGGAAGAAAAGGCGGAAAGATATTAGCAACAGTACAGCCTGTTTCTACAAGGATTCCGGCTACCAATCTGATTGCCGCTGCCGGAGACGAAAAAATAAGGTTGAAATGGACAAAACCAGACGTTGATAACTTTACTGAATATAAATTGCTGGTATCTTCTATAAACGATCCTATTATCATTGATAGAGACCATGAATCTTATGTGGTTGAGGGTCTGACCAACGACACTGAGTATGAATTCTCATTGATATGTGTTTATCCGAACGGAACATCAGATGCTATATCAACCAAAGCTACTCCGGGACAAGTATATCCGATTATTGTTGCAAGCAATGCTTTGACATTAAACGAACCTTGTACATTCGAATATAATGACATGTATTTCACAATGGGAACGGTACAATCTGTAAGTTGGAATTTTGGAGATGGTAATACTTCAACCGAAAAGGAACCGACTCATTCATATCCCGTAATAGGGAATTATACTGTAGGAATCACAGTAATTTATGAGGATGGTACATCTGAAAGTGGAAGTATTGTTATGGAAGTTTCCAATTACGCGTGGTCAATTATGGATCTTAATTATAATGGATTATCAGGATATGTAAAAGTATCTAATCCTGTCTTTTCTCCCGATGGCAGAACAGCTTATATTCCTACTTCCTCGCCAAATGGACACTTGTTTGCCATTGATGTGATAAAAGGAAAAGTTAAATGGGTGTATCAGATATCTACACTTACTTATGGAGGAGGTGCTTTAGTAGGTGAAGATGGTACAGTTTATACTTGTGGAGAAAAAGATAATACAGTGTATGCAATTAATCCAGACGGAACAAAAAAATGGACTTATGTTGTTGATGGAGCGATGGGAGCATTCCCCGCCCTTTCGTCTGATGGTACATTGTATTGTGCAACAAATGCAGGAACATTATATGCTATTAATGCTTCAACAGGTTCAGTTAGTTGGAACAAGACAACAGGAGGTACTTCCAGTGCTATAGTAGTAGATGCTTCAAACAATGTATTTGCAGGCACTAATTCGGCTATCTATAAATTCAATGCATCCGGTACAGAGTTATGGAAAACTTCGGCTACGGTAAATGTTACCGAGCGTGGGTCATTTGCAATGGATGCATCTGGTACAACTTTGTATGCTACACAAAAAGGAAGCGCAGGTCTTTCTGCTATCGATATGGCTACTGGAAATATCAGGTGGACCTATGCAAATGGCGGAGGCGGTGATGCATATTTCCCGATAGTAGGACTTGACGGTACGATCTATTTCAGCGACAAAGGAGGTAAAAAGGTTTATGCTGTGAATTCTAACGGAACGCTGAAGTGGGGGAAAAGTCTGGGTGCAGCCCTAACCTATTGTGGAGCCGTTTTAGCCGATAACGGTAAAATATATTGTGCTACACAAGGTAAGGTTGGAAGTTCATACATGGTTTATGGCTTGAATACAGCAACCGGAGATATAGTCTTCGAATATGAAAGTGCTCAGCAATTTATGGCTACAGCAAGTATAGGGCCGGATAAACGACTTTATATGGGTACGATAGGTTCAGATAATATAGGGTCACTGTTAGCCATTCCTATTGAAGCAGGCCCTGAAACTTCTTCCTGGAGTGTACGTGGTGGTGATATTTACGGTACTAACCGCAAATAAATAAATTATTTGGTGGGGATGAAATTACTCCCCACCTAAATATCTCTTGACTTATGAGAAAAATATTGATACTGGGATGCCTTTTTATAGGGCTTTCCTTCTCGGTTATTGCTCAGAATATGCAAATGGGGACAACAACAGCCCTATGGGAAAAACCAATAACTGCAGACTTCGCAGATGCCAAAGAAAATGGTATCGAGTATGTAGAAGTGGCTTTAAACCAGTATTACCGTAATGTATCGGAAGATGAGGTAATTCCTCGAATAAATGCATTGAAAGCTAAAATCGATAGTGCCGGAATGAAAGTCTGGTCCATTCATCTTCCATTTTCCCGGACGCTGGACATATCTGTTATCGACGATGAAGCCAGAAAAAGGAGTGTGGATATTATTGCCCGGATGATAAAAGCATCCGCCATATTTAATCCTTCTAAACTGGTATTGCACTCAAGCTCCGAACCAATCGATGACAGTATTCGTGAACAAAGGATTAGTAATGCCATCGAATCTATTGGCTTTTTACGAAAGTATGCAGAAGAAATCGAGGCACAATTGTGCGTTGAAAACCTGCCACGGACTTGTTTGGGTAATACTCCTGAAGAATTATTACGCATCATTGCTGATTATCCGGAAGTCGGAATTTGTTTTGATACCAACCATTATCTGACGGGCACGCCTATCCATTTTGCAAAAATAGCAGGACATCGTATCGGAACCCTGCATATATCTGACTACGACGGAGTAAATGAAAGCCATTGGATACCCGGAGATGGAACAATCCCTTGGTGTGAATTACTTGACATCATTAGAGATAAAGGCTATAAGGGCATTTATATGTATGAAGCATTGAAAAGCAAGGATGGAGTGCGCGCGACAGCAAAACAACTTGCCAATAGTTTTGAATTATTAAAAAAGGATGAATGATGAATAATAAGTTTTTATATCTATTGATACTTCTGATATCGATTGTATTCTTTACAGGATGTTCAGGTGATGATGCCCCGGCTCCGGAACCTACACCAACACCCTCGGCGAATGACGCGAAGGAAGTAATGGAAAAACTGTGGGGTACCTCCAGTTTGAACCACAATACTAAAAGACAGGAAGCATTTGATGCTATCCAAGGATATGCAGACGAATGTTCCAGCACTTACTTCAATAATTACCTGAAAAGCTTGGATGCTGCGGCTGAGAATACAGAGAAATATACTCCGGCTCTAACTTGTTACCGGGCAGCATTTGACCGGATATTGGAAGAAGTAAAATCAACACAGGTTGAAAATGGAACTACAGTCATGTGGAACCTTTATAATATGGGCTATATTGTAAAAACTCCAAAAGGGTGTTTCGCCGTTGATATCTGCCATCGCTATGCGGAGAAACTAGAGCCTTATCTTGATTTCCTCTGTATAACACATAATCATGCAGATCATTACAACACTGACCTGATAAATAAAATGTTCGCTAATAACAAGCCTGTTATTTCCAACTATCTGAAAAATGCGAATTACCAGTATACGACAAAGGATGATTTCAAGTTATTTATTATAGGAGATTTTACAGTAACGATAAATTTGACTAATCATAATGAGTCAGCTCTCAAAAACTTTGTAACAACATTCCAGATTGATTGTGGTAGTGATGGCGGAGATTTAATTTTAATGCATGTGGGTGATTCCAATTATAAAGAGGATCAATACCGAATCGCAAAACCAGTCGATATTTTTATAGCCCGTTATGCACCGAATGCTAAGACAGAAAATAACATCATAGGAAAAAAGGTTACACCTAAATATGTTATCCTTTCTCATATACTCGAATTGTCCCACGCCGGAGTTGATGAGTCACGCTGGTCATTTGAGCTCGGTTTGAAAAGAGCTTCAGACATAAACTGTGATAATACAATCATTCCATTTTGGGGAGAAAAGCTGATCTGGAAAAACGGTAAGTTAAACTAAGAAAGGATTTATAATGAAAAGATTAAATATATTATTGCTATTCCTGTGTGTATTGCAACTTCTTACAGCACAAGATCGTGCCACAGAGATAAGAAATAAATTATTAAACAGGGATCAAAGCTCTGTCATCGTTGTAGCCCATCGTGGAGACTGGCGGTTTGCACCGGAAAACTCTCTGGCTGCTATTGATAATGCCATAAAGATGGGAGTCAATATTGTAGAAATAGATGTGCAACGAACAAAAGACGGACATATTATTCTAATGCACGACAAAGCTTTGGATCGTACTACAACAGGTAAAGGTCTTGTGACAGAATGGACTCTCGATTCTATTCGTACACTAAAATTAAAAAATGGATGTGCCATTAAAACCAAAGAGAATATTCCGACACTGGAGGAAGCTTTACTTCATGCCAAAGGAAAAATTATGCTGAATTTGGATAAAGCCGACCGTTTCTTTGATGAGATTTACGAACTGATGGAAAAGACTGGGACTACCCAACAGATTATAATGAAGGGAAGCCAAACACCGGAAGAGGTCAAAGAAAAATTCGGAAAATATTTGGAAAATGTCATTTATATGCCTGTGGTAAATTTGGATAAAGATGGTGCGGCTGAACAAATAAAGATGTTTGTTGAAGATTTTAACCCTGTTGCGTTTGAACTTGTTTATGCAGACGACTCCAATACTCTTCCAATAGAAATGGCGATTTATTTGAATGGGAAAGCCCTGATATGGTATAATACTTTATGGGATACCCTGTGTGGAGGTCATGATGACGATATGGCACTTGATGATAAAGACGGTGCTTATGGATACTTGATTGATATGTTAAATGCCCGAATCATTCAAACAGACCGTCCCGCTTACCTGATAGACTATTTAAAAGCAAAAGGGCTACACGACTAATCAATTGGTTATAGGTTTTTAAGGTAGGTATAGTCTGAGCCAACAGAGAGGGGCTGTACTACTCTGACCGGATACTTTAAAAGTATTCGGTCTCCTCCTCTCTTATTTTTAAACTTTAAAAATTAACAATTCCATGATAAAGAAAATAGCACGTTTCTTCTCCCCACTACCCGATAAGGAAGTGATTGAAGAAGATAATAAGAAACTAAAAAAGTTGCAATGGTCATTCTTTATATCAGCAACACTAGGTTACGGGCTATACTATGTATGCCGTATGAGTTTGAATGTTGTAAAGAAACCTTTGGTTGATGATGGAATACTGACTGAACAGCAACTTGGTATTGTTGGTTCGGCTTTGTTCTTTACCTATGCAGTGGGGAAATTTGTGAACGGTTTTCTGGGAGACAGGGTGAATATTACCCGGTTTATGGCAGTAGGGCTTATTATATCTTCTCTTGTAAATATCTTCTTGGGAATGAGCCATACATTCTGGGTGTTTGTCATTTTATGGGGTATCAATGGATGGGTACAAAGTATGGGAGCACCATCCAGTGTGGTCGGGTTGTCCCGTTGGTTCACGGATAAAGAACGTGGTTCTTATTATGGATTCTGGAGTGCCAGCCATAATATTGGAGAAGCCATCACATTTATAGCAACTGCATTTATTGTAAGTATAGCCGGATGGCGTTATGGATTTGGTGCGGCAGGTATTGCCGGTCTGATAGGAGCTGCAGTTATCTTGATTTTTATGAAAGACAGTCCAACCAGTCAGGGATTACCTTCTGTTATGCCTACTAAAGAACAAGAGAAGTCAGCTGGAAAAGCACAACTTGAAGTTTTAAAGAACCCCTATATATGGATTCTTGCTTTATCAAGCGCCTGTATGTATGTGAGCCGATACGCTATTAATAGCTGGGGTATATTTTTCCTTGAAAATCAAAAGGCATATAGTTCTATTGAAGCAAGTAGTATTGTTGCTGTTTCTGCGGTTTGCGGTATTGTGGGAACAGTTCTTTCCGGATTCCTGTCTGATAAGCTATTTAAAAGTAACCGTGTAGTTCCGGCTGTTATCTTCGGGATTTGTAATGCTATAGCTATCGCACTTTTTGTCCTTGTACCGGAAGGATATTATTATATAGATATTGCCAGTATGATCTTGTTCGGATTATCAATTGGTGTATTAATTTGTTACCTGGGTGGTTTGATGGCTACAGATATAGCTCCTAAAAGAGCATCGGGTGCAGCTTTAGGGGTTGTAGGTATTGCCAGTTATCTGGGGGCAGGACTTCAGGACATTATGAGTGGACAATTGATCGGCGACAGTAAAACAATGATAGATGGCATTGCCGTATATGATTTTTCTTCTATACGATACTTCTGGATCGGAGCGGCAGCCTTGTCGGTTTTATTCTGTACTATGTTGTGGAGGGCGAAAAAGAAGAGTTAAATCTATTATGAATTGTTCTACATGATTAATGAATAATAATCAATTCTGGGCAGTTGAATTTAAAAGACTGCCCAATTATTAATTTAATATTCAAAATTATGAAACAATTAATGAGTTCGAGGTTATTTCTGTTATTGACGGACACCTCAAAAGAGAAAGAAGTATTAACTAAATTAGAATCAGCCTATGAAGAATTTGCAGTGACACTTTTGGAAAAACTACAAAGTGAGATAGACACTACAAAACTCTACTACAATTTGAGTTTTGTGCGTTTGGAACTTGTCGGAATACGGGACTACTCAATTGACAGGAAGGAAAAAAAATGTCTTGAAGTTTGTATTTAAAGCAATCTCTTTGATTGAAACTGAGCAACAGATTATTCAATGGAAGTTGCAAAATGAGCTGTCAGAGCCTAAGAAATGGGCACCTGAAAGAACAAATCTCAAATGGACCGGAACAGTAGCCGATTTTGTAGAATTAGTTAATGGGACTATTGAAACGAAACGGCTAAATGACGGGGATGTTGATTTGATTGATGCTATAGAGCAACTGTGTATTATTTTTTCATTTGAAGTAAAAGATTGTTACGATACATTCAGAGCTATCCGACGACGAGTAGGAAGCCGAACCCTCTTTCTTGATGAAATGATTGAAAAGCTCAATCAACGAATGGATAATATGGATAACGGTATTTTCAAAAAGAAGAAAATAAGAGGAAAAGATAAGTAGAAAAATATAGATTATTGTATTCATTTTCTTTGGGTAGAATAGGAAACTGGTAATTTTAGATTCACGAACAAAAGAAAAGGAAACAATGTTCATGCGTACAAAGCGTGGATCATTATTCCTGTTCGTTAGGTATACCAGTGCCTCTATTCCCGGAAATAATGCTATCCACGCTTTATTTTATTATCATTATCCTTTAATCAGGTGCTTTAGATTCTCATCATTACTTATTCGTTCCAACTCATCCTTAACAGTTTGCCCAATATCTGCTTTAATCTGAGTATAATTTCTCTTAATCTCAGACTCCATCATATCAACACCATCCACACCTATAAAGTTGGTTAAAACAGGAATTTTCTTGTAAGCCTTACTTTCAGCAGCCACTTTCGCGTTGTCTACCACAATTTCAGCATGGAAAATCTTTTGTTCAATCCGTTCATCAAAATTATCAGATACAGCACCCACGAACATACCTTGTGTAAGATTCGATATCTTGCTGACAGGAATAAGACTATCCAATTGTGTACTGATTGATGTTGATTTATCCTGCCTATTGATAGTCATAGATTGGCGTTTTTGTAAGACTTTTCCAAAACGATCCGACAACGTTTTTGCCGATTCGCCGACAACTTGCCCAGAGAAAATATTTCCAACCGTATTTTGTACAACCTTAGATTCCTTATCTCCATAGTCACGGTTCAACTGGCTGTAATCCTGAAAACCCAGACAAACAGCTACTTTATTACTACGAGCGGTTGCAATCAGGTTATCCAATCCCCGAAAATAAATAGTTGGCAACTCATCAATGATAACCGAAGATTTAAGTTGCTCCTTTTTGTT
>NZ_JBHSGN010000162.1:0-9151 GCF_042654545.1 Dysgonomonas termitidis | reverse complement strand
TCATTTGGGGATATACTTTTGATAAAATTTACAATCTATAAATAGCAACTTAAATTAATTAAAAAAGAAAAGATATGTCTACATACACCGAGGATAACCGCAAGGTTACAACACGCCGCCTGATAGAAATGAAGCAACGCGGCGAAAAGATCTCAATGCTTACAGCATATGATTATTCTATGGCATCTATTCTGGATCAGGCCGGGCTGGATGTTATTCTTGTCGGCGACTCAGCATCCAATGTCATGGTGGGGAACATTACCACTTTACCTATGACTCTCGATCAGATGATATATCATGGACGTTCGGTGATGAATGGGGCAAAACGCGCTTTGGTTATCGTAGATATGCCTTTCGGTACAGTATCGGGTAATCCGCTTAAATCGCTGGAATACGCTATCCGTATGATGAAAGAGACAGGTGCAGATGCTTTAAAAATAGAAGGCGGGGAAGAAGTTATTCCCGATATAAAGAAAATTATAGACGCGGGTATTCCTGTAATGGGACATCTCGGCCTGATGCCACAGTCTATTAATAAATACGGCACATATAATGTGCGCGCAAAAGACGGTGCTGAAGCAGACAAACTGATAAAAGATGCTCTACTACTTCAGGAAGTAGGCTGTTTCGGCATGGTATTGGAGAAGATACCGGCCGAATTGACAAAGACCGTAAGCTCGCAACTAACAATACCAACTATCGGTATTGGCGCCGGTCCGCATGCAGATGGTCAAGTGCTTGTCGTACACGATATGCTCGGTATCAATAAAAATTTCTCACCCAAATTCTTACGCCGTTATGCCGACCTGCATACAGTAATGACTGAGGCCGTGCAGGGATATATCAAGGATGTGAAGTCTTCGGATTTCCCGAATGATAACGAAAGCTATTAAACTTTATCTATATAGTAGCCGGTAGCCTTTAGCTATTAGCTGATACTTCTTTCAAGTATTGAGCTAAAATAACAAGAGAAGCTGACAAATAAAAATATCGAAAAAAAGTGTCAAGTTTGTCAAGTTTTAACAAGTAATGAGTTTCAGATAATGGGTAGTAAGTTGAAAGTTATTTAAGATACGAGTTGTTAACTGCTGACTGTTTACTGTTAACTGATAAGGTGTTTCGCCCCACTCAGTAAGGGGTATTTCAACGATTTATTTGCTAATATACGAATCTTCAAATTTGCCAATTAATAATTTATATGAAAGTCTGTATAGCCGAAAAACCAAGCGTGGCACGCGAAATAGCCGGAATACTGGGGGCAAATGCCCGTAGGGACGGATATTTTGAGGGCAACGGCTATCAGGTGACATGGACGTTCGGGCATTTCTGTACGCTCAAAGAACCGCACGAATATGCACCCCAATGGAAACAGTGGTCACTGGACTTGTTGCCGATGATTCCTCCCCGTTTTGGTATCAGGCTTATTGAGAACGAAGGAGTGAAAAAGCAGTTCGCAGTAATAGAGAAACTGATGTCTGAAGCAGATGAAGTAATCAACTGCGGTGATGCCGGACAAGAAGGAGAACTTATCCAGCGATGGGTGATGCAGAAAGCGCAGAATAAGGCTCCGGTAAAGCGTTTGTGGATATCTTCACTGACAGAAGACTCTATCCGCGAAGGGTTCAATAATCTAAAAGATCAGGCCGCATTCGATAAGCTTTATGAAGCCGGATTATCCCGGGCTATCGGTGACTGGCTGCTGGGAATGAATGCAACACGGCTATATACGGTCAAATACGGTCAAAACCGTTCCGTACTGTCCATCGGGCGGGTACAGACACCAACCTTAGCCTTGATTGTAAACCGTCAGCTTGAAATAGAGAATTTCAAACCTGAACCGTATTGGGAACTGAAAACAGTTTACAGGGAGACGACATTTTCGGCGACTAAAGGTCGTTTTACTTCGAAGGAAGAAGGAGAAAAGTTCCTTGAAGAAATAAAGCTGTCTGAATTTGAAGTAACGGACGTCAGCACAAAAAACGGTGAAGAGCTGGCCCCCCGCCTGTTCGACCTCACAGCTTTGCAGGTGGAATGTAATAAGAAATTTGCCTTTTCAGCCGAAGACACATTGAAAACCATACAATCCCTGTACGAAAAGAAACTAACCACCTATCCCCGCGTAGATACTACTTATCTGAGCGACGATATGTATCCGAAAGTACCCGCTATATTGAGAGGCCTGGCAGGGTATGAAGAATTGGTCAAGCCTGTATTGGCATTGCCTAAAATCCCAAAGTCGAAGAAAGTATTCGATAACAGCAAGGTCACCGACCACCATGCCATCATCCCCACAGGGGTAAGGGCAAGCGCTATTTCAGCCGAAGAACGCAAAGTGTACGATCTCATTACCCGGCGTTTTATCGCTACATTCTACCCGAATTGCAAGATTTCAACCACTACCGTATTGGGTGAAGCTGCCAAAGTGGAATTTAAGGTGACAGGTAAGCAAATACTCGAACCCGGATGGCGTGTGGTATTCGAAAGACCGGCCAATAACCCGAATAGCCCTAACCAGGAAGAAGAGGAAACAGACAAAGATGATGATAACATACTCCCTCCGTTCGTAAAAGGTGAAAAAGGCCCGCATGAGCCTGCACTGAATGAAAAATGGACGCAGCCTCCCAAGTATTATACTGAGGCCACCCTGCTGCGGGCGATGGAAACCGCGGGTAAACTGGTAGAAGACGATGAACTGCGTGATGCCCTGAAAGAGAACGGCATCGGACGCCCGTCGACCCGTGCAGCTATAATAGAAACATTGTTTAAACGCAACTATATCCGCAAGGAACGTAAAAACCTCTATGCTACACAGACAGGAGTGGAACTGATAGGTACGATTAAAGAGGAATTACTGAAATCGGCTGAACTTACCGGACTATGGGAAAAGAAACTCCGCCAGATAGAGAAGAGCGAATACGACCCGCGCCAGTTCATCGACGAACTGAAACAGATGCTTACCGAGATCGTAACCAATGTAAAAAGTGACTGGGGCAGCCGGATAACAATAGAAGCAGCCGTGAAAGAGGAAGCCGAGAAGCCAAAACAAAAAGCGCCAAAAGAGAAAAAGCCTGTACCGGAACGAAAACCGAGAGCAAAAAAGGATAAAACGGAGAAAGCCGCCCAGACAGAAGCCGCCCAGCAGCCTCTTGTGTGTCCCCTATGTAAAAAAGGGACGGTATTGAGAGGAAAAGCAGCCTACGGCTGTTCGGAATGGAAAGCCGGATGCACATTCAGGCTGACATTCGATGAAGCGGGCGAAAACCTGACTGACGAGGAACTAAGAAAAATTTTATATAAATGAAAAAGGTCTTGTGTGTGTTTTTGATGAGTATAGCGCTGTCTGTGCATGCACAGACAGATTGTAGTGCTGACGAATGGATAAAGGATTTTATATTGGAAGCGGAAACCGTTTCTCCGGAACCGGGTTTTCTTAATGATCTTGATTTCTCTCCCCTGTGGCTCGACAACCAGACATGCTATCTGGGATATATAGGGGATGATTTTCAACGCTTGCATATCTATTTCACAGAGATAGAGCGTACCTCGGCAAATACCTACCATGTAAAAGGCAGTTCGAAAGTAAAAACCAATATTTGCGATTTCGAAGGTACTATTAAAATTACAGGTGTCAGAGAATACAGTAATATAGATGCGGATGCGGGCGAAGAAGAGGAAACACAACCTGTCAGTGAGGGTTATATTATGGCTGATTTTTCTTTCAGCGAAAATAAGGAACAAAAATACAGTGGTATATTTTCGGGTAAACTGGTTACATACTGGTATATAGATGAAGACGGAAATCTTTTGTACGACGATCTGATGTCCGATGCCGACGGCTATTGCAATAACCAGTTCCTCGGCACATGGACAAGTTATAATCCTGCGACAAAATCGTCGAAACGTTGTGCATGGGGACATTACAGAATCCCTTGTTCAAATGATCTGGATATCGGCGCTGCTGAATTTTCGGTTGATCCCAAGTATGTTAAGAACGGATGGGAAGCAGTTGTGGAATACGATTATTGTACAGAGTAGAATATCGACCGGACAATAATCTTTCGACATATTTTCGATTATATAGAGTTTGTCCTGTCCTCCGAAATGGGAAGCTAAAATATAAAAAAAGCCTGCAAAATTATGCAGGCCTATAATCAAAGTAGAAATAACATCATTCCCTGTCCTGATATTTATAATCAGCTAATAATTCCTGAAGACGTTTTCTGGCGAAGAAAATACGGCTCTTCACAGTACCTATAGGCAAACTTAATTGCTGAGCGATTTCTTCATATTTAAATCCTGTAACATGCATTGAGAATGGAACTTTATATTCATCCGAAAAACTATTTATTACTCTGGATATTTCAGATACGGTATATGCACCTTCCGGTGTATCGAATCCCGAATCCTGAGGCATGTTCAGATGATATAAATTCTCCGTTTGATCGATCATTGTCTGGCTGCGAACCACACGGCGATAGTTATTTACAAATATATTATGCATTATAGTAAATACCCAGCCTTTGAAATTAACATTTTCGTAATACTTTTCCCTGTTATCCAAAGCCCTCAATGTTGTTTCCTGTAACAAATCTTTTGCTTCTTCTCTGTTCGATGTAAGGGTGAGTGCGAAATTCATCATATTGTTTTGTAAGTCTATTAACTTATCTTCAAAACCTTTATTGTTTTTATCTAGTGTTGCCATCGTTTATTAAGTATTTAGTTGGCGAAATATAGTTTAACTCATTCTATAGTTGCAGCAGGTATTTAAATTTTCCTGTCGTTGAAACAAAGATATATACTTTTTCTCATCTTGGTTAAAAATTAGTTGATTTGTTAAATTAAAACGTTAATTACAGAATTTTATTTTCACAATATCTTGATAATCAAGAATCTAAACAATAGCTAGAGAGAGTGTATGTATTATAAATAATATCTATTAACTAAAAATGTATATAAATAATACTATTAGGCCTCCGACAAAATGTCATTATGGATATATTTGGCACTTATTTTGTCCCCAACATCATTAAAAACAAATATACGAATTAAAATATTAATAATATGCAACAAAACGGTAAAATTGGGGTTACTACTGAGAATATTTTCCCAATAATAAAGAAATTTTTATATAGCGATCATGAAATTTTTCTACGAGAACTAGTGTCTAATGCTGTAGATGCTACTCAAAAGTTAAAAACGTACGCTTCTCTAGGCGAATTTAAAGGTGAGCTCGGAAATCTTTCAGTAAAAATTAAAATAGATAAAGAAAACGGAACAATTACTATATCCGACAACGGTATAGGTATGACAAATGAAGAGATAGATAAGTATATCAATCAAATTGCATTCTCTTCTGCAAACGAGTTTCTTGATAAATATAAGAAAGATGCCAACTCTATCATCGGGCATTTCGGCCTTGGATTTTATTCTTCTTTTATGGTATCCCAAAAAGTGGAAATTATAACCAAATCATTTAAAGAAGGGACCGAAGCTGTTAAATGGAGTTGTGACGGTTCTCCGGAATATACTATCGAAGTGATCGAAAAAGCAGAACGCGGTACAGACATTATATTATATATAGATGATGAAAACAAAAATTTTCTGGAACAAGGAGAAATCGATAAGTTATTGAAAAAATACTGTCGTTTTTTGCCGGTTCCGATTGTATTTGGTAAAAAGACAGAGTGGAAAGACGGAAAATCAATAGAAACTGGCGAAGACAATATTATAAATGACACCAACCCGCTTTGGACACGTAAACCTGCCGACCTGAAAGATGAGGACTATAAGAAATTCTATCAGGAACTCTACCCTTTTTCTGACGAACCAATGTTCTGGATACACCTGAATGTAGACTACCCGTTCAAATTAACAGGTGTTCTTTACTTTCCGCAGATAAAGAGCAATGTGGATATGAACCGTAACAAGATACAACTCTACAGTAATCAAGTCTTCGTTACCGACTCGGTAGAAGGTATTGTTCCGGAGTTCCTTACATTAATGCATGGGGTACTCGATTCTCCGGATATCCCGCTCAATGTATCGCGGTCCTATCTGCAAAGCGATCAGAATGTAAAGAAAATATCGAACCACATTACAAAGAAAGTAGCCGATCGTCTGGAAGAAATATTCAAGAACGACCGCTCCCGGTTTGAAGAAAAATGGGACAACCTGAAAATATTTATAGAATATGGTATGCTTACTGATGATAAATTCTATGAACGGGCTCAGAAAATCTGCCTGCTAAAGAATACGGACGGCAAGGCATTTACTTTCGAAGAATACAAGACGTTGATTTCGTCCAATCAAACCGATAAAGACGACAATCTTATATATCTGTATGCAAATAATAAGGATGAACAATATTCTTATATCAATACAGCCAAAGATAAAGGTTATGATGTGATCCTTTTCGACGGACAACTCGATGTGCATATGGCCGGAATGCTGGAACAAAAATTCGGAAAAAGTAAATTTGTCAGAGTAGATGCGGACACTATCGACAACCTTGTCAGGAAAGAAGACAGCAAAGAAGTCAATCTGACCGACAAGCAAAAAGAAGAATTGAATGAAGCCTTTACCTCCCAGCTTCCAAAAATAGAGAAAACCGAATTTACCATAGATTATAAAGCTTTGGACGCCAGGGCTCAGCCGGTACAGATAACCCAAAACGAATTTATGCGCCGTATGAAAGAGATGTCGGCAATGCAAACCGGCATGGGCTTCTATGGTGAGATGCCCAATAGCTACAATCTGGTGCTGAATATAGAACATCCGCTCATAAAAAAGATAATGAGTGATATAGAAGGTAAAAACAAAGAGGCTGTAGATTCATATGCTACCGAAAGCGCTAATATCCGTCAATTGATAGATCTTGCACTCTTATCCAACGGCATGCTAAAAGGGGAAGCTTTAAACAACTTTGTAAAGAGAAATATGGAAAATATCTGAAATACGGAGATTATATAAATATGAAAAAGGCTTGAAATATCATATTTCAAGCCTTTTCTTTTTGTAAATAAGTAATTATAGTCTGGTACGGACAGCTTCAATTTGTAATTCCCAATTTAGCCTTCACCTGCCCGTTTGCATCCTTGGCGGCTGTACCCATATGAAGCAGGCTAGCCGAATTGAGGATATAAGTATAGCCGTTTTCGGCCCCAACATCTTTTATAGCTTTCATCAGTTTTTGTTGTAATGGAGCCATCAGTGCCTGCTGCTCTTTTTCCAGTTCCTGCTGGCTGTTGTTTGAAAAGACACGATACCTTTCCTGGAAATCTGTCATCTGTTTATGCCTGTCTTCCGCAATGGCCTGAGTAATGCTATCGGTAGGAGTCTTTCCATATCTTTCGAGCATCTGATTATATTCGGTTTGCATGGCAGTCAGGCTCTTTTTTATAGTTTCACTTTTTGCCATTAGTTTTGTCTCCACATCTTTCAATTCCGGCATTTTGGAAAAGACCTCGTCAACATTGACATATGCGAGTTTATCCTGGGCAAAAAAGGTCAGAGGAAAAAGTAGGAGAAATGTTAATAATAAAGGTTTCATAGTGCATTCTTTAAGTAAATAATGATATATATTTCCGCAAATGTAAGATACTTTTCTAAATTACCTCATCAATTTGAAAGTAATAAATTTGCGTTTAGATATTATTAATAATAGTGTTTATTTGTGTGATAATATAGAGTAATCCCGGCTTATTTATTAAAGTTTATTATTTATCTGCAATCCTGAAAGCTGTAAATCTCCATTTCATAATGCATTATCTGATTCAATGAATAAAAAGAGTGTGCAGGATCATGCAAGGTTTGCAAAGCAAACAGCAATTTGTTCCGATAAAATCCCGATACATTTTTATAATATACAAAAATCATAAAATCTATTAAGCCTTAAAGAGCTAAACTGCATATCTATTTTTTATATCTTTGCAGAAAATAAAATAATGAACTTGTGATCTTAATCGCAGAAAGTGGCTCAACAAAAACCGAATGGTGCTTGGTAGACAGAGAAGGTGTCGCAGCCCATTTCTTGTCGGATGGCATAAATCCCTTTTTCCAATCGAGAAAAGAGATTAGCCGACTAATACGGATACAGCTTCCCCAGATATTTTTCAGGGCAAAATTCAATGCCATCTATTTTTATGGGGCGGGATGTTCTTCCCCAGAGAAAAAAGGGATAGTAAAAGCCTCGTTTGAGGCGCAATTCAGAACACCTGCCGTGATAGAGAGCGACCTTCTGGGCTCGGCCCGTGCATTGTTTCAGGATAAGGCAGGAATAGCCTGTATACTTGGAACGGGGTCCAATTCTTGTTTCTATGACGGTACCGACATTATAAAGAATATTAAATCGCTCGGATACATACTTGGTGATGAAGGCAGCGGCGCATCAATGGGAAAAGCATTCGTTTCAGATTGCCTGAAAGGGCTGGCCCCGGAGGGACTGGCAACATTATTTTACGAAAAATACAAGATTACACCGGACGAAATCATAGATTATGTATATACCAAACCTTTTCCAAACAGGCTGCTATCCGTCATGTCATACTTCTTACATGATTATATGGATGATCCCTATGTAAGAGGTCTGGTATATCACAGCCTGCGCTCTTTCTTCGAACGGAATGTTCTGCAATACGACTACACCCTATATCCCGTCAGGCTTGTAGGTACTATTGCCAATATGTATGCCGATATTATCAGAGAAATAGCTGAGGAACTTAATGTCCATATAGATATAATTATAGAAAATCCTATCAAAGGATTAATTGAGTATCACAAAAGTGATAGATATTTGTGAAAATATGTATCTAACATATAATAAACACTAATAAACCCGAAATTTAACACTTCTAATCCCCTTATTTGAGATATTGAATATAAATTTGTGGCAAGTGATTCATAACCTTAAAAAAATACTAAAAGGATTTATTAATCTATATACACCAACAATCTGTTTATCGGTTACATAAAACGCCTGTATCACTCGTATTAATTTTTAATAAATCAGACACATAACACATAATTTATATATAATGTATAATAAAAACCGGGATGAAAATGAAAATCAATTGCTTTATATCTTTTCAAAACTCAAGTCAGTCAAAAGAAACCATAACCAATCTAAAAGGCTCATCGCTGGTCAATAAGATAT
>NZ_JBHSGN010000161.1:0-81434 GCF_042654545.1 Dysgonomonas termitidis | reverse complement strand
TTTGGTACATGGGGTCAATTTAGACTGGCACGAGGGGGCAACGCTCACTGGATTTTCCAGGTGGATCTTAGGTGACTATAATACGCATAAACGGATGGTACGCGACTTAGTCGTAGAATCGGGATATGCCGCTGTTTTCATAAATTATAACCCTTCGCCAGAGGCTAAATATCCACAGGCTATCAATGAAATTTATGCAGCTACCAAGTGGATATCAAAGCATGGAGGCGAAATAAATATAGACAGTAAGCGTCTGGCTCTGGTCGGAAATAGTGCCGGAGGAAATATGGCTATTGCTACCAGCTTATTGGCAAAGAAAAATAATGATTCATTTATCAAAGTTCAGATTTTATTATGGCCCGTGACAAATACTGATTTCGATACAGAATCGTACAAAATATATGGTGAACAAAGATTTTTGACTGCATCATTGATGAAATGGATGTTCGATCAGTATACAACCGATTTGAAACAATGTAAAGAGATTTACCTTTCTCCACTTTTGGCTTCTATTGATGAACTTAGGGGATTACCACCGACCATCGTACAGGTGGCAGAAAATGATATATTGAGGGATGAGGGCGAAGCGTTTGGGCGTAAACTCGATGAAGCAGGAGTCGATGTTACAACTATCCGTTACAATGGTGTAATTCATGATTTCGGGCTATTGAATGGGTTAGCAGCCTCACCCCAAACACGTTCGATGGTCATATATTCGGCAGGTATATTAAAATATTATCTCAAATAAATAAAAAATAGTTATGAAAAAAGTATTATTTGGTCTAGTAATTGGCTCTTTATCAGGGTATTTGATTCGTAAGCTGCAAGACGATGGGCAATTTGACTGTATTTATGACAATGCCAACAAATTTTTCAGGAAATCAAAGAAAGATTTAAAGAATATAACCGATATTGTTAAAAACGAAGCCGGATATTTAAAAGATCGAGTAGAGGTGAAAACTGAAAAATAAAAAAGAATGTTTTTTTCGATTCTTCCGGTAAATGAAATACGGTAAATAAAAATACCATTTAGGGAAATTATTCCTTAAATGGTATTTGCCGTATGTTTTACAAAGATTAGGAATGAAGCTAGAGACCTCTGATCTATACCCATACGATCAAATTTCATATACATATATAATAGGAATTACACATCTAACGAGTCCATAAAGGTATATAATCACACAATGGTATATCTGTAATATACCTACATAGAGCTTCCTATTGCTTTACCCTGTTATTGGATACAATAAATACTTTCATTTAATGCTTATTTACTCCATCTGTCATATTTTAATCGTTTAAACCACAATAAGGAATCTACAATGAAAAGTAGAATGAAAGGAAGCATAAGTAAAATACTTATAAATGTTTTTATCCCCAATCCATTGAATTCTCATTCGGATGTAATCTCTTAGCAGGCACAAATACCGAAAAATTTCTATAGATATAAAATGGGGTTGTGTTTGGTAGTTAAAATATTTGTTATTCGTATAAAAAAAAACAATAATTAACTATATGTCAGTATTTTACAGCAAAAAGGCAGTGATCTTTAAATACTTAGACGTATCTTTGTATTAAAGATTTGAGTTTTTATTACAAATTTCATACTTATCCTTTAATTCCGCAGATTTTTAGTTTAAAGTGCTTATTTGCCGTAATTCTCTTCTGATTATTTATTTTATAATTTTTTTACAATGAACATTTTTATCGCAGGTTTGAGTTACGATGTTAACGATGCCGATTTAAACACTCTTTTTAAGGAGTATGGAGTTATTAATTCAGCTAAAGTTATTATGGATCGTAGTACCAGCAGGTCTAAAGGCTACGGGTTTGTTGAAATGGACAACAACGAAGATGCAAATAAAGCAATTTCAAAACTGAACGGAGTTGAATATGATGGAAGAACTATCTCAGTCTCAGAAGCAAGACCTCGTCAGGAAAGAAATAACAACTCTTATGGTAACAATAGAGGAGGTTATAACAACAGATATTGACAAATATTTTACAGATTCAATATAAAAATAAGGTAGCTCAATCGGGCTACCTTATTTTATTTACTCTCGATCATATTTTTATCTTAGTAAAAAATATCTATAGAAAATAAGTTGCTGATAGATGGATTTTAGATAAGATCTTTCAGCGTAGAGATACAACATTGAACAATATGTACTCCAATATTTTGAACTCTGTTTTTTATAAGTAGAGCTGTATATTGATCTACAATACCACACTTTTTTAGGTGTAGAAACAACTATATTTCCGATCCTGATTTTTTGTTTATTTGTCAGATCAGGAGGAGTACTGGTCATAACCTAATTTAAAAAGATATAGGAAAACGTGATGAAGAAAACGCTTTTAATAGATGAGAGAGGTGATCGTCTTCCGGCGGGCCTCTCTCTACGAAATGTAATATTATGCAAACATCTTACACTCGCTATATTAAAACAGTAATTACATATATTTCGTTTAATAAATTACTGTTAATTAACCTACTAATAATTTAAACTTCTTAAAGAACGACACCTTCCTTGATTTGAATTTCTTTTATTTTACGATCAGCTTTTTGTCGGGCTTTCATTTTTGACTTTTCTGCTTTTTCGATAGCCTTGAGAGTAGATTTTTCTAATTTTTGTTGATCTTTATTGGCTCTTTTCTCTACATCATTACTTGCATCTTTTCTCGCTTTTTCAGATGATTTTTTATTGTTCTTTTCTTGTTGTTTCTTCACCTTTTCAATATTTTTTTCTTGTTGTTCCTCTGCGTTCTTAATTTCTTTTGCTTCTTTCTCCTTAATTTTAGTTATTTCAGATGATGTCTTTTCACTGATTACCACATTTTGCCCGTGAAGAAAAACAGGTAGCGATATGCCTATCAGCATAATTGTAAAAATGATAATTTTTTTCATTTGTTTTTGTTTTGAATAATATATTCCTATTATAATAAACATTTGAGAGAATTATTAGTTGGTTATTTCACAACAAATTAACGAATATTGTTTATCAGTTCTAGATTGAAGTACAAATAGTTTATAACCTTATTCAACAGAGTAATTCACTATAAATCTTTCATAAAGAAACGAGTAAAATAAAATTCATGGAAATTCATTTCAGCCGCTTACATGATAGGTGTTTAACTATTAATAACTTGTAGATAATGACAAAATATAATAATTTACTATTAGTGCTTGAAAATAATTTTACCTTTACAATACATCAGCCTTTTACTGCGAAAGATATACTCCTCTCAGAAACATTTGAGAAAAAGGAAAGATCAGATGTAGAAGGCATTAATTAATATAGTACAATGTCAATTACAAATATCCGTTTAGAAGTTATGCACTTCTTAGAAAAAAATGTAGATCATTTTATTACTCAGTTTTTGGTTCCTGTTGAAAAAATATGGCAACCGTCTGATTATCTCCCCGACTCAGAAAAAGAAACTTTTTTTGAGGATGTAAAAGAATTACGCGAACTGGCCAAAGAACTTCCTTACGACTTTTGGGTCGTATTGGTCGGGGACACCATCACCGAGGAGGCTTTGCCCACTTATGAATCGTGGCTGATGGATGTAGAAGGTATAGACAATGTAGACGGAGAAAAGCGCAACGGCTGGTCAAAGTGGATCAGGCACTGGACAGGAGAGGAAAACCGTCACGGCGATTTATTAAACAAATATCTTTATTTATCCGGCAGAGTGAATATGAGAGAGATTGAGCAGACTACACAACATCTGATCAATGACGGCTTTGATATTGGAACAGGAAGAGATCCTTACAAAAACTTTGTATACACCAGTTTTCAGGAATTGGCAACCTTCATTTCACACAATCGTGTAGCAGAAATGGCTCAAAAAATGAGTAATGATAAATTGTCGAGAATGTGTAAACGTATTGCAAGTGACGAAATGAGGCATCACCATGCTTACAGCGAATTTGTAAGGCGCATATTTGAGGTGGACCCTAGTGAAATGATGCTCGCTTTCCAGTATATGATGAAACAAAAGATTGTTATGCCCGCTCATTTCCTGAGAGAATCGAAAGAGAAAATAAGTACTGCCTTCGAACAGTTTTCAAATGCTGCACAGCGCATCGGGGTATATACTGCCACTGATTACGTAGATATTATGCAAAAACTGATAGATAAATGGCAGATAGATAAAATTTCAGGATTAACAGACGAAGCAGAACGTGCCCGTGATTTTCTGATGAAGCTTCCTGCACGTATGTCTAAAATATCAGAACGATTGGTTATTCCAGTCGATTCTTATATTTTCAAATGGGTACAACCTGCTGTGAAATAATACCATTGGACGAAGTATTGTCATTATTCGTGGCAATACAGGTGAAAGATAAACTCTTATTTAAGAAGTTATTACAGAAAGTCGAATTTGAATAAATAAAGTCAATCAAACACAGATAAGAGCATATTAAAGAATTCCATCATGTATAAATGTTAAAATACGTCGATTCGCTTATAATTGTAGTTAGCAGAATAGCGCAAAACGAAGAAGTATAATTGTTACCAACTATAAACAATGCCCAGACCCTAATCGTTATTTTTTCAAGTCATCCAATCCTTTACGATTCTTTTCTGCTCGCTTATTAGCCTTATCCGCTCGTTTCTCTTTTAGATTCTTTTGAGGAGCTTTTCTGTCTGCTCTATCTTTTCCTTTTTCTTCTTTTGACATAGTTTTTTTGTTTTAAATAGTTTTTCAAGATCAGGATTTCTTATCGAAAATATATTACATAATTAAAACTATAAGTTATATAATTAATAGTTTCAACACTTTTGATGACTTTACCTAAGAATTATGTAACTTATTGAAGATATTATGTAACACAAACACCCATAAATCAACATACCTTTTAAAATAAACAGAAGAAACAAATATGTTAGATTTTAGAAGTTATAAGAAATTCCAAAACAAAGTCAATAATAAACCTTTTTACGGTGAATTGTTTAATACAGAACAGTTGGCAGAGTATTCGAAAGCACTTGGAGAGGATCATCAGGCAACAGGGAGTACACAGAGTAATTATCTGCGAGAGCAATTAGATTATAATGATGGTGTTCTGCACGATTTCAATAATGAAATGTTAACAAGTAGCAATCGAAGTTATGTAACTCCCGCTATCGAATGGATGATCGACAATTTTTATTTAATTGAAGAGCATATTTTATTAGCCCGACATCACTACCCCAAGGAGTATAACCAAGAACTTCCTTGTCTCTTAAAAGGTGAATATAAAGGGATACCCCGTATATATTCTTCAGTCATAGAACTCATCTCCCATACGGATTCTCAGATTGATATAGAATCGCTTTCTGCTTTTTATAAGACATACCAAATAAAATCTGCCCTCAAGATAGGAGAGTTATGGGCAATTCCTATCATGTTACGGTTGGCGTTAATCGAAAATTTGCAACGTATTGCAACTCGATTACAGTTAAATACGAAACATCGAGATATAGCAAAACTGTGGGTCGACAAGTTGGAAGATACCGCTCTCAAAAAGCCCTCCAAATTGATTGAGATAGTAGCTGATATGTCCCATTCCGATATTCCGACATCCGGTTCTTTTGTATCGGAATTCAGTCAACGGTTATCGTCTCAAAATTCGACATTACAGATAGCCCGGAATTGGCTTGAACAAAAACTGGCGGAGGACGGGCTTTTTATAGACGAACTGATCTATCAGGAAAATCAAAATCAGGCAGCAAATCAATTATCTGTTAGTCATATCATAAATAGTCTCCGGTTTATAAATACAACCGACTGGAAAATATTTGTTGAAAAACAAAGTATTGTAGAGCAAATCTTACTTAAAGATCCCTCCGGAACTTATGGATCTATGGATTTTAATACTCGTGACCATTATCGACATATTATAGAATCATTAGCACAAAACAGCCTTAGATCAGAGATTGAAATCGCTCAATCTGCAATTACATTAACCCAATTGTATAAAGATACAGGCACACAACAAGCTCATGTGGGCTATTTTTTAATAGGTGATGGAAAATATTTACTCGAAAAAGAAATTGATGTAAAAAAGACTGTCTCGACAAGAATAAAAAATGTATTAAGAGGTGCTCCCTTAGCTATTTATGCCGGATCTATAGCTATATTATCTCTACTAGGATTTATCCTATTTGTTTCTGTCTTTCAATCTAAAGAAATATCAATAACACATTGGCATTTCATAATTTTATCATTTCTCTTTCTTATTTTCATTAGCCAGTTTGCAGTATTCTTCGTCAATTGGATAATTACACTTTTTGCAAAACCGGATATTCTACCTCGGCTCGATTTTTCCAAATCGATACCGATCGAATGCCGTACAATGGTTGTTATCCCAACCATCATTTCGAATGAAGAAAATATTGATAATCTTATCTCCCAATTGGAACTTCATTATCTGTCGAATAGAAATACCAATCTTCATTTTGGATTATTGACAGACTTTCCGGATGCTGCTAACGAGAAAGAGGCCTCCGATGATCTCTTGCTCAACCGGGCACGTTTGGGGATTGAAAATCTCAATAAAAAGTACAGGATTGATAACGGCACTTTGTTCTATCTATTTCACCGTCCTCGTCAACGGAATCCGAAAGAAAAAACATGGATGGGATATGAGCGAAAAAGAGGTAAGCTAATGGAATTTAATTCATTACTAAGAGGAACAGAAAACAATTGCTTCTCACGCATTGAAGGAGAACTGTCTATATTGCTAAGCTTTAAGTATGTGATAACCTTAGATGCAGACACACAATTATCGCCCGACACTGCTCATAAGCTGATAGGAACAATGGCTCACCCACTGAATCAGGCAGAACTTGATGTGAAACGCAATGTTGTAATTCGGGGTTATGGTATTCTTCAACCTCGCGTTTCGTCCAATCTTGTCAGCAGTCAATGTTCCCCTTTCTCACGCTTGTTTACAGGCGACTCGGGTATTGATATTTACACACGAACTGTATCCGATGTCTATCAGGATGTGTTTCACGAAGGTTCTTATATGGGTAAAGGTATTTATGATGTAGATGCATTTGAAACCAGCTTAAATAACCGTTTTCCTGAGAACAAAATACTTAGCCACGATTTGTTGGAATCATCCTATATCCGTTCCGGACTTGTTAGTGATATAGAAGTTTCCGAATCATTTCCTTCGGGTTATAATATGGATGCAAACCGTCGTTTTCGCTGGATACGGGGCGACTGGCAAATCTTACAATGGATATTGCCTTGCGTTCCTAATTCGGGTAAAGGTTTTTCCCGAAATCCTATTTCGAGTTTAAGCAGATGGAAAATACTTGATAATTTACGTCGAAGTATAGTCTCGCCTGCAACATTGTTATTTTTGATCGGATTTGCAACATTGTTTCCTCAAAAACTTTGGTCAGGTCTATTGTTGATTCTTCTCATTATCGCTCTTCCTTTTGTATTGGAGAATATAACCAACTCTTTACGCAAAGCAAAGGACCAATCGTGGAAACTCCATTTATGGGAGGTCTTAGAAAAAAGCATGCATCAATTTAAACAGGTTTTATTTGCATTAGTTGTTCTCCCATACGAAGCCTATCTATGTGTAAAAGCAATTATTGTCACTCTTTGGCGACTTACTATATCTCATAAACATCTGATGCAATGGCAAACCTCTGCCGATGTAGAGAGAAAAGCAGTTAATACGCTATCGGGATTCTATAATAGAATGTGGTTTTCGCCCGTAATGGCTATCTTCTGCGGAATATCGTTAGGTATGTACAACCCTATCATGCTATACGTTTCTCCGTTTTTATTTATATGGATAATTGCTCCATATATCGCTTGGCGTGCAAGTTGTCCCACAATCCCCAAAATATCTCACATAACAAATGAGCAATATCTTCTATTACACCGTATAGCCCGTAAAACCTGGCATTTTTTCGAGATATTTGTTAATGAAAAGGAGAACTGGTTAGCACCCGACAATTTTCAGGAGACACCCAATCCTGCTATTGCTTCCCGTACTTCTCCTACCAATATTGGTCTGTCGTTATTAGCCAATTTATCCGCCTTTGATTTAGGATACCTGACAGCCGGAAAGTTTGTAGAGCGAACTAAGCTGACCTTTGATACTATGACAAAACTGCAAAAACACAAGGGGCATCTGTATAATTGGTATAATACCGAAACACTTGAGCCTATGTTCCCGCTGTATGTTTCGAGTGTCGATAGTGGTAATCTGGCAGGGCATTTGCTTACACTCGCCCAAGGGCTAAGGGAATTAGAAAAAGACAATATTTACAAGCCTGTTATTTTCGAAGGGATGCTTGACACTGTACAGACAATGAGAAACATTGACTGCAAAAACAAGGCTTTAATTCTATTCGAAAAGGAATTATCTAAGTCTTTGCCCGAAACTTTAACCGCCGCGTTTGCCCTTTTAAAATCCGCAGAAGAACAAATCGAACAGATCAATAATACTTTATCATCCGACGATGCCGTACTAAACTCATGGGGTGCGGTATTAAAGAAAAACTGCAAGGAGTATGTTGACGAAATGCTTTTTCTTGCCCCTTGGCTTGCCATATCACTTCCTGTTCCTGTTGAAAGATCGGGAGAAAGTATTGCAGATAAACAGATGAATCATGTAATTTCTACACTGGAAGCTTTAGATTATGTGCCTACGTTAACACAAATAGCCAATTTAGAAGCTATCGGTATTTGTTCACAAATTCAATCTGTATTAGAGCAATTGTCCGGCAAAGATAATTTATCAGCAGATAGAGAAATAAAATACTTAACACAATGGCTGGCTTGTCTGAAGGATGCAATAAGGAATGCAAAACAAAGAATACGTATTGTCAATGTTCTGGCACAGCAAAGTGATAGTTTTGCCAAAATGGATTTTGCCTTTTTGTATGATCCAGTAAAGAAGTTATTCTCGATCGGATATAATGTCATCGAACAACGGATGGATCAAGGTTCGTACGATATGTTAGCTTCCGAAGCACGCTTGTGTAGTTATGTAGCCATAGCTCAAGGACAAATTCCGTTAGAGCATTGGTTTTCGCTCAGCAGATTACTTATTTTTTCGCAGGGCAAACCTATATTAGTCTCGTGGAGCGGTTCTATGTTCGAATACCTGATGCCACTGTTAGTTATGCCAAATTATGAGCAAACATTGCTCGACCAAACCTACAAAGGAGTAATCTATGAACAAATCGAATACGGTAAAAAATTCAATATTCCTTGGGGAATTTCAGAATCAGGATTAAATCGTACTGATACTCAATTCAATTATCAATATAAAGCTTTCGGGATACCAAGTTTGGGATTGAAGCGAGGTCTGTCAAAAGATCTGGTGATTGCACCTTATGCCACTCTTCTGGCTCTGATGGTTAATTCGCGACAAGCGTGCGAAAACTTGGAACGCCTTACTGATGACGGCTTTGAAGGCATGTATGGTTATTACGAGGCTGTGGATTATACACCATCTCATCTGCCGTTAAATGAAACAAGCATAGCTGTTCACTCCTATATGGCACATCATCAAGGTATGGGACTTGTATCGATATCCAACATAATGAAAGGAAATAAGATGCAGGAGCGTTTTATATCTTGCCCGATGATTAAGGCTTTTGAGCCTTTATTACAGGAAAAAAATCCTCATAATATAAAGATCGATGTTATATCGGATGACTCTAAATTTGAGATCGAAGGGACTAATCCGTTATTATCTAACAGTGTAAGTTATACTCGAGTTTTCGATAATAAAAACATACCACCCGAAATCAACTTGCTATCTAACGGACGTTATCAGGTAATGATAAATAACAGTGGTGGAGGCTATGGCCGATGGAATAATTTAGCTGTCACCCGTTGGCGTGAAGATGCAACCGCAGGTTGTCATGGATTATTCGTTTATTTACGCGATGTTGATACAGGAGAATACTGGTCGATCGGAAACCAACCGATACCAAGTCCTTCTGATGATTACAGCGTAAAATTCACTCAGGCTTATGCCGAATTTAAACAACAACATTCTAAATTGGAAGTAAGAACAACCATCTGTGTTTCACCCGAAGATGACATGGAACTGAGGCGAATAACCTTAACCAACCATACCAATAAGTCACGGAGAATAGAACTGACTACATACAGCGAAGTGGTTATATCGTCACAAGATGCAGATGAAGCACACCCTGCTTTCAATAACTTGTTTGTACAAACCGAATTTAATGCAGCAGCTTCGTCCATATTGTGTACCCGACGTCCCCGTTCACAGGATGAAACCCCACCATACTTACTGCATTTGCTTTTATCCGGGCAAGATCAGGAAAATGACGTTACGTGCGAAACTGACAGGGCTTCTTTTGTTGGTCGTGGACATTCATTGTCAAAGCCTTTGGCAATGAGGCAATCCGGAGCATTATCAAATAGCGAGGGTTCTGTTCTGGATCCTTGTATTGCATTGCGACGATCGATCGTTATCCCAGCCCGAAAGAGTGTAAATGTATATGTGCTACTAGGTATGTCCAACACGCATTTAGGAGCATTGTCCCTATCGGATAAATACCAGAACATCCGTATGACCGATCGTGCCTTTGAATTGGCATGGACTCACAGTCAGGTGGTTCTTTATCAACTTAATATTACCGAGACCGAAGCTCAGGTTTTTGCGAAAATGGCAGGATCTTTGGTTTATGCTAATCCTTTATTCAGGACAGATCCGAATACCATAAAAAACAACAGACGCGGACAGAGCGGATTGTGGAGTTATGGGATTTCAGGTGATATCCCGTTAGTGTTATTACGAATAAAGGATATAACAAATATAGAATTGGTACGTCAATTGATTTTGGCGCATGCTTACTGGCGGATGAAAGGTTTAGTGATCGACCTTGTTATATTGAACGAAGACACATCAGTGTATCGCCAATCGTTGTATGATGAGATAATAAACCTGATACATAGTGGAGTAGATGCTACGTTCTTAGAAAAGCAAGGTGGCATTTATGTTCGACGGATAGAGCATATGCCACATGAAGATATAGTGCTCCTTCAGTCTGTTGCCCGAATTGTAATCGATGATGAGCAAGGAACATTATTCGACCAAATGGAAGGTAAGTTAACTACGGATGTTCAAACTCCAATATTAAAACCAATACTTGCTATTGAAGACGTCAGTACAATAAAATTTGTACCCGATGATGTTATACTTTCAAATGGTGTCGGTGGATTTTCTCCCGATGGGCAGGAATATATTATTACATTAAAACCGGGAGAATCGACACCGGCTCCTTGGTGTAATGTATTGGCAAATGAACATTTTGGAACGGTGGTATCTGAGAGTGGAAGTGCTTATACTTGGGGCGAAAATGCACATGAGTTCCGTATTACATCTTGGCATAACGATACAATACTGGATTCATCGGGTGAAGCCTTTTATGTTCGCGATGAAGAAACGGGGCAGTATTGGTCACCAATGCCTTATCCCACGAGAGGAAATACCCCTTATGTCATTCGACATGGTTTTGGTTATACTGTTTTTGAACATACTGAAAACGGAATAGAATCAGAACTATGGATGTATGTAGCTTTGGACACATCCATAAAATTCACAATCTTAAAAATAAAGAATATATCGAATCGCCCTCGGAACTTATCTGTTACCGGCTATTATGAATGGGTATTGGCAGAGAGAAAATCTAAAAGCCTTTTGCATACGCAGACAGTGGTAGATATAGAAACAGGAGTGCTTTTTGCTCATAATTTTTACAACTCAGATTTTGCAGGAAAGATTGCTTTTATAGATGTCAATGAGCCCCGAACGGTGACAGGCGACCGAAAAGAATTTATTGGGCAAAATGGAAGTTTATCCGATCCGGAAGCGATGACGCATACTCGGCTATCCGGAAAAACAGGAGCAGGTATAGATACTTGTGGAGCTGTGCAAGTTATTTTTAATTTGGCAGAAGGGAAAACTAAAGAGACTCGTTTCAAGTTAGGTTTTGCTCAGAATAACGAGGAGATGAAACAGTTAGTGCGTCGTTATCGACAAATAGGATCTTCGCAACAAGCATTGGATGATGTTCGTAATTATTGGAATCGAACACTTGGAAAAGTCAAGGTAGACACTCCTGATTCTTCTGTAAATGTAATGGCTAACGGTTGGTTACTGTATCAAACATTGAGTAGTCGTATTTGGGCACGTTCAGGATTTTATCAATCAGGCGGAGCATATGGTTTCCGCGATCAGTTGCAAGATGTAATGGCTCTGGTTCATGTTGAACCTAATATAACCAGGAAACAAATACTTCGTGCAGCCGCGCATCAGTTTACGGAAGGTGATGTACAACATTGGTGGCATCCACCAATGAACCGAGGAGTACGAACACATTTTTCGGATGACTATTTGTGGTTGCCTTATGTCACATGTCAATATATTTTAGCTGTTGGAGATAATGATATTTTAGACGAAATCATATCGTTTATTGAAGGACGAGAGCTACGGGCAGACGAAGAATCATATTACGATCAACCCAATCATTCAGCCGAATCTGCATCTCTTTATGAACATTGCGTGAGGAGTATTAAGTACGGTCTTAAATTCGGCGTGCATGGTTTACCTCTCATGGGATGCGGTGATTGGAACGATGGTATGAATCTGGTAGGAAAAGAAGGAAAAGGTGAAAGCGTTTGGCTTGGTTTCTTTTTGTACGATGTATTAGTCAAGTTTTCGGATGTGGCAAGGCTTCGCAATGATGAATCTTTTGCTCAGTACTGTGTAGATCAAGCAAAAGAATTGCAAAAAAACATCAGGTTACATGCTTGGGATGGCAAATGGTATCGTCGAGCCTTTTTTGATGACGGTAGTCCTCTCGGTTCTGTCTTGAATGAAGAATGCCAGATTGACTCTATTGCTCAAAGTTGGTCAGTAATTAGTGGTGCAGGAGATAAGGAGCGTTCGGTAATGGCCATGAATGAAGTTGATATGCAGTTAGTTGAAAGAGAGGCCAAACTTATCCGACTGTTTACACCTTCATTTGATAAATTATCTCTAAATCCGGGTTATATAAAAGGATATATTCCGGGAGTCCGTGAAAACGGAGGGCAATATACTCACGCAGCCATCTGGACAGTGTTGGCTTTTGCTATGCTGGGAGAAACGGATAAAGCATGGGAACTTTTCGATTTACTGAATCCTATACAACATGGCGCCACTGCAGAAGATATTGCCATTTACAAAGTTGAGCCTTATGTGGTAGCTGCAGATGTGTACACAAACCCTCAGCATCTCGGACGAGGAGGCTGGACATGGTACACTGGTTCAGCATCATGGATGTATCGTTTGTTGACAGAAACATTGTTAGGCATCAATCGTGTGGGAGATAAACTATTTCTAACTCCCCATTTGAAGAAAGAATGGAATAGTTACAAAGTACATTATCGTTTTCAAGAGACTGTTTATCATATTACGTTCAATCGAGTCGAAGATTCTATAGAACTCTATCTTATTTTAGATGGGCAGAAGCAGAATGATTTAAACACTCTACATATGAAGAATGATTGTACAGAACATTTTGTTGAGGTTTGGATTAGGTAGTAAAACATGAAATTGTTTAGCCTCAATAAGATAGAAAAAAGCTTCTCTAAAAGGTCAAATCAAAGCCTTTGGAGGGAGCTTTTATAAGTTTTCAATATTATTCCGGCGTTTATTCTTAAGGTTCTTGTAAAAAGTAGGAGTCAATCCGGTCACTTTTTTAAATTGATAGGATAAATGGGCGAGGCTACTATAATGTAATTTATAGGAAATTTCGGTAAGGTTCAATTCATCATAAAGAATTAATTCTTTTACCTTTTCTATTTTATGTATAATAATAAAATGTTCAATAGTAACACCTTCTGCCTCCGAAAATAAATTGGCTAAATAGGTGTAGTTGTTATTTAGTTTTTCACTCAGATAGTCAGAAAAGTTTACCTTTAGTTCTTCTCTAGCGTGATGTATCAGTTCTATAATGATAGTTTTTATCTGTTCTATCTGGATTACCTTTTTATCATCCATCAATTCAAGTCCCGATTTCAATAGTATTGTCCGAAGCTGCTCTTGCTGTTCAATTGAAATTTTCTCTAAAGTTTCTATTACTCCCAACTGAACACTGGAATATTTGACTCCGATCTCATCAAGATTGGATTTCACCATCATTATGCAACGGCGACTAACCATATATTTGACATATATCTTCATAGGAGTGCTTATTTGATTGTAATATCCTGATTTATTTAGGTCTGCTTGCGCAGAAAGTTTTTTTACCCAAGTATAGATTAGGAAACATAGAACAGACCCTGATATATCTATGAATTGTGTAACATTCATATAGAACTATATAACTACATTTCCTTATTGAAGTTGTATCTTTAGGTTGAACGGTAAATAATAATAAAGAGAAAAACTATGACAACAAAATTAATACCACGCACTACCAAAGACATAGCAAAAGCAGCTTCTTCTTTGTGCTTTGGTCAGATATTTTCTTTCAATAGTGCCCTAAAGCTTTATCATTGGTATGTAACAGGGAAAGGGAGCTATTCGCAACATATGGCTTTAGACGCAGCTGTAGACAGCTTGTTAAAGGCAACAGATAGTTTGGTAGAAACTACCATTAGTATGCATGGAGATATTGAAATAGTCATTCCTGAAACTTGCATCCCTGATGATATTATCAAATACACCAAGGACTTTTATGCATACATGGAAACTCAGAGGGAATTGTTTTCCGAAGCTTTTACCCAATCCATTATCGACGATTATCAAGAAACTGTACAACGACTTCTGTATAAATTGCAGCGATTGCAATAATTATTGAAGAGAGTATGAAAAAGTGTTATCTCTATCATATTCTAAATGAGCAAAAATAGCGGGTAAGTAATTATACTTACCCGTTTAATATTATACTTCAGTTCATTTGATTAGTAACGATTCCCATTGTAGCCACCATTTCCACCACGGTTGTTGTAACCTCCGCTAGCTCGATCTGTTTTAGGACGAGCAATAGTTACAGTGATCGTCTTGCCTTCATAATCAGCATTGTTTAGCTCATTGATAGCTTTTTGCCCTTCTGCATCATTAGGCATTTCAACAAAGCCAAACCCACGTGATCTTCCGGTTTCTCTGTCTGTAATAATCTTAGTAGATTCTACTTCGCCATAGGCTGTAAATAATTCTTGTAAACTCTCGCTTGTTGTGCTAAAGTTTAGATTCGATACGTAAATGTTCATTCTTTTTATTATTAATTATTATTGGAGACATCATTATTGGTTAGACAGATCCTTACAGCATTCATCATGCCTCTTAGACCACATTCAAAATTGGATGTTACCATGATTATTTCTAAAATATCTTTGTTTATATAGGAATAGCTGTTCTGTGATTTATATTTTTGATTTATGCAATCTGATATATTTATCCACTCGGGCGTCTATTTCCTCCTGAGACAAATGGGCCGGGAGTTCGATTGTTGTCCTTTCGCTAATTATAACATGAATAACAGACCCATTTTTTTCCTTTACATTTTTCAATACAGATTCAGCCTGCTGAGTGGCCGAAGTTCTTTCAGAGCGGGTTATCTCGCCCTCTTTCCTGTTTATCGAAGAGCTTTGTTTTGCTGCCATTTTTGTTTTGTTTTAACCTGCCTTTTCTATTTTTACAAATACGAAAGTGTTGTTCAATAGCTATCATTTCATCTGTTTTTCAGAAACCAAATCTTTATATATTTGAGCTATTCGCAATAAGCGGGATGAACGATCACTTTCCGCAATAACAGGGTGATCTTTAAGTATAGTTGTAAACTTTTTTCTTAATAGAACCAATAACAAGAGGTCAGAAGATGTTTTATCTATTGTTATATTTATATTTCTTCTTGCTATATATTGGGTCACTTTGTCATATTCATATTTTGCAACATCAATCAGAGTTTCGTCTTTATCGAGAAGTTCTGAAATAATTATTTCAGGAGAATCTAATTTTAGATTTAAAAACTCATCATATAATAACCCCGCATTATTTGCAAATAGTTCTCCAACATTCAGTAATTCTCCCATTCTCACAGTAAAATCATGTACATCGACAAACTCACCTTCCTGAAGTTTCAATCTTTCATTTGTAGCTTCCAATAACCGTCGAATAGTTATATCTCCGGATTTTGTTATAAGCCCTAACTGATCGATCAAAAGTTTTTCATCTTTTGATAAATTTCCTGTTCGTGGCTTATATTGCAAGTCATGTTTAATTTCATTATATACATGCGACAACAGGCTGCAAACCTGAATTTCGCACGTCGTATTTTTTAGATTAAGATTATCGATAAAATATTCGGAAGGTAAAGCTACCTGACAGTGAGTCGCTTTATAGTATTTGCCATTATCGCCATTCTTATCTTTAACTTCAATCCTGATTTTATCATTACCCTTGCCAATAAAAATTCGCCGAATCTCCTCTACGACTTTCGGCCTGTCTGTTTCCTGATAAGTTATAATACGCACACCTGCAAGGTCACTAATTTCTTCAAAAACACTGTTTACTGATTCGTATTTTATGCTTTTCCTTAGTTTCTCGGCAAGGCTTGTCGGACCTTTTACCCGGTGCTGAACTGTTGCCCGGACAGTCAGATTCTTTTGAACAATACTCTGACATATACCGGAAACTATATCAGTCAATTTTTTATAACGATCATATTCCCTGATATATCTTTTGACGGTTTCTTCTATCAAATTATCATCCATGAGATAGAACTATTGCTGATAATGCTACTTTTTCTGCTATAGCAAATTCTTCTTTCAATTTGCACACAACTTCTTTAACGCTACTTATTTTCTGGGCCAGATGAGCATTTATTCCGGCAAAAGCATATCCTTTTTTCATATCTCCTTTTGCAGCATTAAATAATGCTTTCATAATACAGTAAGGGCTCTTCGTATAGTCACAAGTCTTTATACAATGTACAGGACAGTTTTTAGGAACTTCTAATCCTTCGGCAACACGTTTGAGAAATTCTCCTTTAATGGCACGCCCCGGCATTCCTACCGGACTGTTGATTATCGTAAGATCATCTTTCTGAGCAGTAAGATAAACCTGTTTGAAGGCTGTCGAAGCATCGCATTCGTCTGTAGTAACAAATATTGTACCCATCTGTACAGCAGATGCACCCAATTCTATAAAACGATACATATCTCCGCCTGAAGATATCCCCCCTGCTGCAATAACCGAGATCGTTTTTATTTCTTTGTATGAAGCTACCGTTTTTATAACTTCCGGAATTATTTGTTCAAGAGAATACTGCTCATCATCAAGCTGTTCTCTCTTAAATCCTAAATGTCCTCCGGCTTTTGGTCCTTCTACAACTATCGCATCCGGCAAATAACTGTAGTTGTTATACCATTTCTCACAAATTATCCTTGCGGCACGGGCTGAGGAAACAATTGGCACTAATTTAGTTTTGCTATCGGCAGTTTTATACGATGGTAAATCTAATGGAAGTCCTGCACCGGCAAATATTATATCTGCTTTTTCTGCAATGGCGGTACGTGCCATATCTGCGAAATTAGATAAGGCAACCATTATATTGACGCCAATTATACCTTTTGTTTTTTCTCTGGCTAAACGCAATTCTTCTTTCAGGCCCCAAATACTATTCTTTATGAAATTTCCGTGACCTTTATGAATGAGACCTAAACCTGCACATGATATAACACCTATACCTCCTTCATTAGCAACCGCCGATGCTAAGCCGGATAAAGATACTCCTACCCCCATTCCACCTTGGATAACCGGAAGTTTAACTTCCAGATTCCCTATAAAAAATGATTTCATCTTATTTACAAAAATGTGTTACGACAAAAGCATTACACATTCTCGTAACTGATTAATACCATAAACAAGAAAGTTGATTTTGTTGTCGATTTTGACGATGGGAAGATCCGCTAACCAGCGCGGAGCAAAACATTGAGAAGATAGATACAATAAAAACTAGATTGCTCAAGTTCTAAAGATACGAAAGAAAAACGACTTATTTATTGTTTTACAATATCTTATTAGAATATTCCTTATATTTCTTTATTTGTAACTTTAGCATAAACATTGATATATTCGATCATTTTGGCAATACTCTCAACCTAAATTTCCCCGAAAACAATAAAATTCTGAAATAATAAGGAGTCATATAAAAGGATATATTCTTATGAAAGCCAAAAAAGACACGCAGAATCCCCATTGATGCAGTAATGATTGTATAGAAAAAGCTTGTTCAAATATAACAAAATTCTTATCTATAGTTTTCAACAACTATTCAATGATAATTAGAAAAAAAGTACAGAAAAACAAACATTAGTATAAAGCATTTTATATCTTTACAAAAGATAAGTCGCTCTTTGTATAGTGAGGAAATTAAGCATATCTAAGAACCAAGCTGGTTTCTAAATCGTTACCTGTCAAGAAAAATATCTTTATAGCTTGCTTATTTTCAGACAGAAAGAATAACTCCTATGTCTTGCAGTATGGAAAGAAATCCTCTTGCTTATTCCGCACAAATTAGCAATTTCCTTCAAATAGCAGTCGAATAGATTTTATTTACTCTTTATCAAAGAGTTACGGAGAGCAAATTTTAGAGAGGTAATGACTTGGTAACGGTTCTTTTAACTGGTCTATGCACAGTTTTACACATGTCAGATAACTTTCTACAAAGGTATGTGTTTTTTTTATCTGGCAAAATAATTAGCAGATATTCCCTAAAATCAGTTCATTAAATTCTATCGTTCATTGACACTGAACAACCATAATTAATGAACATCTCTGTGTGTTGTAATTTTACATATCCATTAATTATAAGCATATTAACGTAGAATACACACTCTCTTAGACAAAATTTGTCATAGAAATATTCAGAATCGCTTGCTAAATCCATATTTGTTCAATATATTTGCATGTTCATTGACACTGAACGCACGTTATTTTTGAACAAAATCAGCCATGTATAAAAACAATGACTATATCTACGATGCAGCTTTAGCTTTGGAGCAACTAACCGGATTTCCGGTGAGTCTCGAAAGCCAAAGGAAAGAATATGATGCTATAATGCATATTGACGGGTATCAATTCTATGTAGAAGCAAAGAATGAAATTCGAAAAGAAAATGAAGCCGCTCTTATAAACTTGATGACTTCATCTGATGAGGGATCAAGTAATAAAATAATAGTAGCCAAGTATATCGCAATTGAAACAGCAAAAAAACTGAAGACATATTATATCAACTATTTAGATGCTTCTGGCAATTGCTACATAAAAAGCAATAGTTTACAAATTTATGTCTCCGGACAAAAAGTACAACGCAAACAAAAAACGAATCAAGCAAAAGCCTTCCAAGAGACTGGGATACGATTGTTATTTCATCTATTGTCTGATCCAAAGAATCTTCAACTTTCTTACAGAGAATTGGCAGAATTGGCAGAAATTTCTACGGGTTCTGTAAGTAACATAATCACAGAATTGGAAAGTCAGCATTTTATATTGAAGACAAAGAAGAAACGAATTTTAAAAAGCAAACCTGAATTACTGGAACGCTGGATCATGGCATATCACGATGTACTTCGCCCTCGTTTGGTAAAAAAACAAATGAGGTTTATCAAACCTGATAACTTGTTAGATTGGAAATCTATTAAATTAAATAATCTTGCATGCTGGGGTGCAGAACCTGGTGCGGCAATATTAACTAAGCATCTAACTCCTGAGCAATTTACCTTATACACAAATGATCAATGGCAAAATATAGGAGCTTCGATTGGGTTAGTTCCCGACAACAATGGGAAAGTTGAAATATTACAGCAATTTTGGAAGAATGAAGAGAAACAAAAGAACGAAAATGAAGCACTCATTGCCCCTCCATTATTAATTTATGCCGATTTAATGGGAAGCGGATATGGAAGAAACATAGAAACAGCTAAAATAATTTTAGAAAATGAGTTACAACATATCAAGTGATCAACTACATGACCCAATTATAAAAGAGCTCTTGACAAAGCTGCGTGAATATTTCGATTCTATTCATTCGGAATTTTATATTATTGGGGCTACTGCTAGAAATATTATCTTGTCAGCCATTCATAATCTTGAGATAAAAAGAGCGACCAGCGATTTAGATATAGCAATTGCGATACCTGATTGGAGTCAATTCGATAAGATATCTTCTGACTTAGATGCCATGGATGGATTTCATAAATCAAATAAACAGAAGCAACTTTTTTGGTACAATAAAGTATATCAACTTGATATTGTTCCTTTTGGAGAAGTAGCCAAAGAAGATCATAGCATATACTGGCCACCTGAAGAAGAATTTGCAATGTCCGTAATAGGATTTACTGAAATTGTAAAGGATGTGATTTCTGTAATTATTGATGATGAGCTAGAGGTAAATGTAGCATCCTTACCCGGTATTTTTATCTTAAAATTAGCAGCATATAAGGATCGTGGTTTTGAACTAAATAAGCATGCAGACGATATCGCTTATATTATTGCCAATTATCTCGAAATAAACGAAGAGAGAGCTGTTTCTGATCATTATGACATATATGGTGCCGAAAATTTCACAATTTTCACTTCAGGTGCAACTTTATTGGGACGAGATACAAAAAGAATCTTATCTGAAAATGCTGATGCACTCAATTATTTTATAGATATCCTGCAAACAGAAATTGATGCTGAGGAAGAAAGCATTCTTATCAACCAAATGTTAGAAACACATACAAGCTTGAAATACGACGAAGTTTTCGACGCATTACAAACTCTACTCAACGAATTGAAATAAATCATAATATGGAACAAAGTACAAACAATACCATTGAAGAGGTCGTGTTAGAAGACAATCAATTAATCTGCGTCCTCACGAATGAAGTCAAACCGGCAAAGGTTAAAGAACTAACTTTGCAATCTCTCATTTCGATGCTGAATGAGGAATATGGCTTCGACCTCTCAGATATGGAACGAGATTTTACCATTTCATACATCAACGATGAAGGTAAAAACAAACGGATAAAAGTGGATTTGGCTATGTTTGAAGCCGGGAAGGTACATAATCTTGATCACCTGATTCGTATTTGTATTGTACAAGATGATAAAGTAAAAGTCACAGACGACAAAAAAGGAGTAGTCGCTGCATTAGAAGCCACATTATCCGCTGTGGAAAATTGTGAGTTTGGCGTATGGACGAATGGAGAAGTTTTCCACTTTCTGCAAAAACATGTAGATGATTTTTATAATACGACCTATTTGGATATTGCCGATTTCCCCGGTGAAGGACAAACCATGGAGGATCTGGAAAAATGGTCGGATAAAATAGCACCTCGCAAACCAGCCAACGATTCTTTGGTAAGGACATTTAAGCGTTGCCACGATTATATTTACGGAAACGAAGGGCAAATAAAAGACGCTTTTTGGGAATTGCTCAACCTGATTTTCTGTAAAATATATGATGAGAAAAGGAAATTTATGCCTTCGAAAGATGGTATGAGCTATCGTCGAAAATTTTGGGTAGGAGTAAAAGAGCAAAACTCGAAAGAAGGACTTGAAGCTATTGCCAAACGGATAAAAGGAATTTTTGATGAACTCATGGGAGATGATCTCTTTAAAGAAGTATTTGAGGGGAATGAACGAATTGGACTTAGTGATAAAGGGTTGGCTTATGTGGCAAGCGAATTAGCGAAGTATTCTTTTTTGGATGCAACTGTAGATGTAAAGGGAACCGCTTATGAAACCATTGTTTCCAATACATTGAAACAAGCCCAAGGACAATTCTTTACACCAAGAAATATCATCAAATGTATGGTTGAAATGCTTGATCCGGAGGAGAATATGCGGGTACTGGATCCGGCTTGCGGTTCTGGAGGATTCTTGGTAATGGTACTCGACCATGTAAGAAAAAAGATTGCAGCAAGAGAAAATCCCAATTTGAAGGGTTTGTATCTGGAAGAAACTTACAATTCAAAGGAAATTAACGATTTGGTAAAAGATTATGCGGAACGAATGATTTTCGGATTTGATTTTGACCGTGATTTGAAGAAAGCTGCCCGAATGAATATGGTAATGGCAGGAGACGGTCACGCCAATATCTTTAATATCAATTCTCTTGATTATCCTAATGGCCCCAAAACAGAAGAATTGGAGAAAATAAAAGAAACGATACAACGCAGTATCCAAACAAGTTACGATAGAAATGACCCATTTGAAACAGATGATGCCCGTGAAAAATTCGATTTGATATTTACCAATCCTCCCTTTGGAGCTAAAGTTACGGTGGATAAAGAGATTTCCAAACGATACGCATTAGGACATAACTGGAGCAAAGATACTTATGGTAATTTTCAGAAAGGGAATGAAAGTAGCAGTGAGGCTCCTGAAGTGCTTTTTATTGAACAGTGTTACAATTTCCTGAAGCCGGGAGGCCGAATGGCAATCGTTTTGCCAGACGGAATATTGGGAAACCCCAATACTGAGTATGTGCGTGCTTGGATTCTGGAACGCTTTAAGTTATTGGCTTCAATAGATTTGCCGGTAGAAGCATTTTTGCCACAAGTAGGCGTACAAGCATCATTACTATTCTTGCAAAAAAAGACATCAAGAGAAAGAGATGCTGCTCAGACAAGCGAAGATTATGAAGTTTTCATGGCTATAGCCGAAGCTGTAGGGAAAGATCGTCGTGGTGTTCCTATTTATCTTCGCGACGAAGATGGAGCCGAATTATTATTTGACGGTGAAAAGAAAACGCTCATTCGAGACAATGAAGGGAAATCGAAAGTGAGAACCCGCCAAACCCTCGAAAAAAGGTTGAACGATGATTTACCTTTGATTAAGGATGCCTATTTGAAATTCGTAAAGGAACAAAAGAAATGAAAACCATAATTGCAAATAAGAGTTGGCTTGCCGAAAGCGATTTGAGGTTGGATGCATCGTTTCATTTGAGTGATGGTCGATTAACGAGTATTACCTTTAAAAAAGCCAATATAAAAACATCTCCCCTTCACGAGGTTACCCAAAGAATTTTTTATGGAGGGAGGTCTCGACGAATATATGTAAATAGAAAAGAAAATGGCATACCGTTTATTAAAGGAGCTGATATTGTAAAAGCTGATTTTTCTCCTCTAAAAATGATTTCTCGTAAACGAACCGCAAATTTGGATGAATATTTTTTAGAAGAAGGATGGACTCTTATCACTCGTTCAGGGACAATTGGCAATACAGCATATGTAAATAAAGATTTCATTCATAAAGCTGCATCTGACGATATAATAAGGGTGGTTCCAAAATCAATACCATCAGGTTTTCTTTATGCATTTCTTTCTTCAAAGTATGGACAAGCATTAATTAAACATGGGACTTATGGAGCAGTGATCCAACATATAGAACCTGAACATATTGCTAATCTACCTGTTCCAATTTTCACAACCGATAAGCAAGAAGAAATACATTCACTAATTGTTCAAGCAGCGGATTTACGGGTTGAGGCAAATCGGTTGTTAGAGGAAGCAATAACTTTATTTGAAGAAAAAATTGGAATTCATCAAGTGGTTTCATCCCATCAAACAGAGGTGCTTCAAATTAAGGAAATCAAATCTTTCTTATTAAGGTTAGATTCTCAATATCAGATAGGAATGAATAAGATTAAGAAAGAGAAAAAAACTATCGATTATAGAACTATCAAATCTCTTGCAGCAAATATAACTGTTGGAAACAGGAGTAAAAGAAATTATGTGGAAAATGGGATTCCATTTTTATCTTCTTCTGATATGATCCTATTTAATCCCAAAAGATATGCAAAACAAATTAGTATAAAGACCGGTGGAATAGAAAATCTATTAGTTAAAAGAAACTCAATATTGATATCTCGTTCAGGAACTGTAGGTAATGTTGTTTTTGTCGGGAATGATTTATCACAAACGGCAATTTCTGAGCATGCTATGAGATTAGAGATTGATTCCTTAAAAATTGATCCTGCATATATTTTTTGTTATTTATCTACACAACAGGGCCAAAGCTATATGAAATCATCAGCTTTTGGATCCGTTATAATAACTCTAAATGAAGACCTAATTGGGAATATAGAAGTTCCAATCTTAGACACGTTAACTCAGAAGAATATTTCTGATAAAATATATCAATATCAAGAAAATTTGGATTCAGCTACGATAAAAGAAAATAAAGCTATCCAACTCGTTGAAAAAGAAATAGACCAATGGCAACAGTAATACATCCCAAACACAGTTCCGGAGCAGTCAATGCAGGTGAAGACCGCTTATTGAAATATTTGGAAGTAAATCTTCCGGATGGCTACTTCGTTGTTCCTAATGTGGAATTTGCCAATGCAACTCCCCGTGGACAAGTACAATATTTGGAGTATGATTGTCTGGTTATTGCTCCTCATGCTATTTACCACATTGAAAACAAAGATTGGGGAGGACAGTTGACCGGAGACGATTCTACTTGGTACCTCAACGATAGCGAAAAATCCAATCCGCTGAAAACAGTCCGTTTCAAAACAGCGGTATTAGTAAGTAAACTCAGGCAACACAATCCCGTATGGGCAAACGCTTGGGTAGCTTCATTGTTAACGCTTTCAAATCCTCGCCAAAATAAAAGCGGATTGTATGGCGATTGTGAAAAAGCAACTTATTTGTTGAACGACAAACTCATTCAATTTATCACTTCCCCTGCTGCTGTGCGAAAACAGCCCAATGACATTGCTGATATATCTGCCGACATAAAAGATTTTGTATGCGGCACATTGAGCGAAGTTATTAATCGGGAACGGAAAGAAATTGAAGGGTATGAAATCATTGAGACTTTAGTTGTTGACAAATGCTATTCCGAATATTTGTGCAAACCCAAAGGAATGCTTACCGCCAACAAGAAACGAATAAAAGAATACATATTGGATATGGCAGGATTAAGCCCCGCTCAGGAGGAACAAAGATCCAACCAGATTAGGAATCAACAATACGCACTCAATCAAATCAAACCCTGTCCTTTTATTCTAAACGCTCAATTCAGAGTGAGTGACGATAATCGTTTTTACGAAATAACAGATTATCTGGATGAGAATTCGTTACGAGCAGAATTGCGTCGCAAGACCTTTACACAAGAAGAGAAACTCAACATTGTCTACAACTTAATTGAAGCACTCAAAGTAGCCCACGAAGCAAATGTTTATCATCGCGATCTAAATCCCGAAAACATCTACTTAACAAATGGGTATGCAGCTTTAGCCAATTTTGGAAAAGCCTATTTTGCCGATCACGGAGAAATGGGATATACAGTTGCCATAACCATCGACAGCAATAATGCTACTCCTTATCATGCCTTTGAACTGTTAGCAAAAGATGCTTCCCGAGCCAGTGATATATACTCATTGGGAGTTCTTATATACGAACTATTTACAGGGAAGCTGCCTTTTAACTCGCCTTACGAATTAAATAATTTGGGAGGAAAACTCCCCGATAGATTATTACCCACTGCAATTAATCCTTCACTTCCCGCTTGGTTAGATGAATTATGTCGCAATACCATTCTGACCAGTGACGAAGCCCGATGGGACAATGTGGAAACAGTAGAGAAATTCTTGAAGGAAGCCATTTCACAATCACAACCACCGGTACCTGCAAATCGCGCTGCAATTGTAGATTCAGAAGACCTGAAACCCGGGAAGAGGCTGAAAGAATATACCCTTTACAATGAATTAGGTAAAGGAGGTTATTCTAAAGTATTCAAAGTGAAGCACTCTTTACAGGGCGAAGAATATGCTATGAAGATATTCAATGAAAGCATTAATGCTCAAACCGTTATTGACGAATATAGTGCATTGAAAGATTTGGACAACGACCATATAGTAAAATTTAAATTCAACGGAATATTGGATAATGGTCAGTTCTATACCCTCATGGAGTATTTGGACGGAGAAAATCTGAAAAGGTATACCAAAGAAGATGTAAAACTACCACTACAAAAAGTCTATCAGGTAGCTAAAGAGATTTTGCATGCCTTAGTGTATATGCAACAACAAAAGCCTCATCCGATCATCCATCGGGATATCAAACCCCAAAACATCGTATGGGATCAAAATAAAAATCGGTTTGTATTGATAGATTTTAATGTAGCAACTGTATTGGAGGCCAATACTGATTTTGTAGGGACAAATCCTTATTTGGCACCTGACTTAATAAAAAGCAGTACCAAAGTCGACTGGGATACGAGTGCCGATACTTTTGCATTAGGAATCACCCTTTACGAATTGGTCTGCCAAAATTACCCATGGAGCAACATGCAGCCCAGAGTGGGAATTTCTCCCTATCGACCACAAGATTTCAATGCTGAAATTTCGGAGAGCTTTGCTGCATTTTTAATTAAAGCCATTGCATGTAAAAAAGAAGACCGATTTGCAACAGCTGCAGTGATGCAGGAGGCCTTGGGCGCTATAGGTGAAGAAAATTTGTTAAAAGACAGGGAAAAGCCAATTACTGATGAAGTTAACTTTATAAACAGTGATTTTGTTGATTATCTGAATTCTCTATATAGTCAAAGCCGCTATGGTAATTCCGGAACACGAGCAGGACATTCGCCAATAACTTTTGATAATCTGACTTATACTAAAACCAAATTAGATACAGAATTGGTAGAAGCAATAAATAATGGGATGTTTCGTCTGGTAATCATTACCGGAAATGCAGGTGACGGAAAAACCGCTTTTATCAAGAAAATTGAAAGTCAATCAAAAAATCTTCAACGCTTAGACAACTGCAACGGAGCAAAATTTCAATTTAACGGAATTTCTTTCCAAAGTAACTATGATGGTTCACAAGATGAAGATGATCGAAGTAACAATGAAGTATTAGCTGATTTTTTTCGTCCATTTGAATATGCCAAAGACTTCAGTTCAGTTGGAGAAGGACGAATCATAGCCATCAACGAAGGGCGTTTAGTCGATTTTCTGCAAAGTTCAGAACGATTCAAAAACCTGTATAACATCATTGATGAATATTTCTACAGGGAAGGGCATACCGAATTACCGGCAGGGTTAATGGTTATCAATTTAAATCTAAGATCAGTAACTGCAAAAAACGGACATGACAGTCTATTTCGTCAACAAGTAAAAGCATTGACACAACCAATGCTTTGGCACAAATGTGCCAATTGCGAACATGCTTCCACTTGTTTTATCAAATACAATGTAGATAGCTTGACTGACACCGCAGCCGGAGATGAAATAGTCAATCGGATGGAATGGCTGTTACGCACAGTTAGCTACAAGCGAGAATTGCATGTTACAATGCGGGATTTGCGGTCTTTCATTGCTTATATGATTAGTCGGGATTGCTCCTGTGATGATATTCCGGAATTATATCAACGATATAACAAACAACCTGAAAAATACTGGCAGTATTATTATTTCAATATTACATCTCCTTTAGGGCCTGAATCTAATGACCGCTTGATCAAATTAATGCGAGAAACAGATATTGCTCAGGTATCTATGCCATCTATCGATCGGGATTTGTATTTTGGCATTCATAGCGCCAAGAACTATCTGGATTTTGCTCAACGAACAGATGGTCTATTAGAGGCTTTCAACACCAACAAAATGTGGATCCCATCTCACGAACAAACAGATGAGATAAGATCTATCTTGAAAAGTCGCCACGAAACCTATGTGCGGCATCAATATTTTGAAGGGAAATTTAATTTCACAAAAAGACTACCCTATTATTCGTTGAAAGATTTTCATAAAATATTGACTGCCGGAGAAAATAAGTTGGAAGAAATTGAAAATGCCAAACAAGCTTTTGCAAAAGCTATGTCTATCAGTGAAGGCTGTACGAATACTGATTTTGCAAATAAGTTTCTCCTTTTAGCATCTTCCCGGGTAATTGATCCGATAAGTAAAACCTACCGCCGTTTCCCCATAGATGAATTTGAATTATTTGTGAACAAAACATCACATTTGATTAAATACATCGAATATGAAAGCGACAGTTTGATATTCAGACACAAAACAGACAAATATATTTCCTTGACCATCTCATTGGATTTATATGAAATGTTACATTTTATACAACAAGGATTTAGCCCCTCAGTCAATGATCTAAGAGGGCGCTTTGTCGAACTGCAAATATTCAAAAATTTGCTCGAAAACCGCAGCTATAAAGAAGTGATCGTAACCAAAGACAATAAATCTTTCTTTGTAATTAGTTTGGATCAACAAACAAACCAATTGACTTTGTCTTCCTTAAAAACAGCAGAAGTATGGCAATAAAATTAGATAAACAGGAAAAAAACTTTCGCAACGAATTGGTTTTTGCAGCCGATGCTAAGGCTGTAAATTTGGATCATACCCTTACTAATCTGTTCATGCTAATGCGTAATGACGGCAAACGGGTTAAAGTAAAGGTAACCAAAGAGCATACCTTTGAGACCATGCACAAATACCTTGAAAGTTTAGAAAACAGAGGAGTGATCTCGGGATTCAAAGAAAACTTCGAAGCTGCGGATTGTTGGCTGAGAAGTAATTTATTGACCTTGGTTAATAGAGGTAATATTCAGAATGAGAAAATTGCCTCTTTACGTCCTGTACACTTAGAAAATTATAGGATTAGAAATATTGCTCAGGCTCGTGATTATAATACGGCAGACCAAATATTTCTGATGCTCCGTAAACAGCCTGGCATTCTCAACAGTCTAAAAGATTATTTGAATAAAGGTTGGGATAATGCAACCAAAAACATTGCTAAAAATATAGAATTAGATGTTGACAGCGTAGGTATTCTTCATTTAATAAAATACATTGAAGTTGATCTTAAAACCTCTTCCTTACTTAAAAATGTAAGGCCGGTATTGGAGGCACAAGCAGATTTGTTATGCGATGATATTCTTCGTCTATTAGTCTACAAGGATGATATTCCCCGCAGTGTATTTATCGAATATTTGCGTACACTTATAGGTTTTCATTTGTCACTTTATACCCAAAAATTAATTCATCTTCTTCCCAAGATGATTGAAGCCGGCACTCGTAACATACAAGATGATTGGTCTATTATTGTTGATGTTACTGACAACTTAGATAGTAAAGTCTCCCTATATGCATGTGAAGACATGGAAATGACTTTAAATGCTCTTTATGAGTATGTAAAATCGACATTCGAGATTAATGCTGTATACTGGCGTTCGGAATTCTCGTCTCAACCCAACATGGATACGATAGATGATATTCTTGCTGTGTTGAAAAACAGACCGGAGAATTTTGATATGTATTATGAATCCAAATTGGATACAATCCTTCACAACATGGATGATGAAGACGACAGAAAGTCTGTTCTAAATCATATCCAATACGAAACTTCAAGCTTCGATAAATACGTACAAACATTAGTGAAAGCCAAGGGAGCATACCAATATCGCTATTATCATCAATTTATCGACAACATCTCTCAAAAAAATACCGATTATGGTTTTTTAGCAGATGGAAGAAGTCGAAGACATACCCGCAGGGCAGTCTTAGGTTCCCGACTATTGGAAACATTAGTCCAGTTATTGGTATTGGAACCTCAAGACTCAGGAGGATTTAAATCTCATTCTCTATCAATTGATGAATTAATAACAGCTTTACGCAGACGCTATGGAATCATCATCAATGGAATGTTGGAACCCCGATTTAAGGATGCTGATGTGCAAACCTTAACAGCTTTTCGTGAAAATGTAGAGGCATTTAAAAATAAACTGAGACAAATCGGCTTCTATACAGACTTAAGTGACGCGTATATTTTACAAAAAATCAGACCACGATATAATCTTGATGTATGAATATGGACTTATCAACAACATACTACAATAGGTTTCTTGCTCTTATTCTTCACGAATATGAAAATGAATTCAAATTAGCAAGACCCGGACATTGCATGAAAATAGCGGGATTAGCATTGCAAGAATTAATTCCATTGTGTCAGTCCATAAGAGATATATACCCTGATATTCAGGCTTATATTCTATCGGAGGAACAAACCGGGGAACTTTACATAAGTGCAACGAAACTGATCGAGTTTAGAAATGCACTTACATTTCCTTTGCTCGTTTTAATTCCCGCTAACAGTAAATCAACGACTGAAGATTCGTACGGAAATGCTACTTTTAAGAATTTGTCCATACAACATTTGGATGAGAAATTATTATCGGAATTAAAAAACGAAATTCCTGTTCACGCCAGAGCCTATATTTATGAACTATTCAGCTATCTTAAATTACAAGGAAGAAGAACCATTCAGTATATTCAATATTTATTATCGGTACAACTTTCAGAATGGGATTTGGCTGAAATCGGGAACTCATTATCTTGGCTGACATTAATTCCTGATGCCGGATTAACTACGAACTCCGATCAAGTTAGACAGCGACTTTCGTATAATCTTAAGTGTATTGACATTTTAGGAGATTTCTCCCGATCTATTCCTGATCGAATAGCGAGCCTTCCTATTGAAACCAATACTCTACAAAAAGAAATTGCAGGATTTCTTCGGTTAAATCCAATTGTGTCTAAATCTGATATTTGCAGGACGATTGCAGTTGAGTATCCTCAACTAAATTTTACCCGGTGGGAGATTCCTGATATTGATAAACGTTCAGATTTACGCGTCTTTGTAGATAAAATCTCCTCAAGTGATCTCAAAACTGACGAGGGTGACCTAACACTGATTATCCCCAAAGGAAAAGTCTCTAAAGTAAAAATAAGAATCTCAACAAAACCTATCCCAATTGATTTCAGTGACTTGAAATACTTTCGAATAGTATTGATGGCTATTGATGGTTGGTATCCTGTAACTGATGTAAAAAAAATCAAAGTCTCGGAAAACAAGCAAGCATATCGAGATATTACGGTGATGCTTTCTGAAAATATGTTTGAAGAAGGATCTTATTTTTTTCGCATTATTGCAGAGGATGAAAATGGGGGAATACTCAATACACAAGATAGTTTTATTCCAATTGACCAAGAAGAGCATTGGAAAATCCGACATGCTCAGAATCCTAATCTGACAAGGGATGAGTTTGAATTGGAATACAAAATTAAGTATACAAGCGACTCTGATGACTTTTACTTAAAAATTGGAACCACAGAGGACGAAGGCGATCAAGGTATTGATACTGGGATCCAGCGGAAAGATAAGTTAAATAACCTTCTTCAGGCATATTTTCGCTATCGAATTACCCAACTTCGCCAAAATGATGATCTGTCAATGCCTTTAGCAATTGATGATTCTGAAGTTTGGCTAAAAGATTCTCAATCTGCTCCGGTAAGTATTTTTCATGCAAAGTACTCAAGCTCTCATAACTATCAAATTAGCATTGCCAGTAAACTTTTGAAATTGGAGTCATGCTTGTTAAGCCATTCCCACGAATTAGGACATGTAGAGGCAATACTGAGTAAAAATCCTATTGAAAAAGGGTTTCAGTCTCTTCGCTTCATTTCGACAACCTCCATTCTCGAAATTCCACCGACATTATTAGAATTAAGAAAAAAGCTTTTTACTGAAATAAGAAACTCAGCACCCAATGAATCGGGAGTCTTTGAGACCTTTGGTTTATTTCGTCATATTGAACTTATAAAAAGTTATTTGAACGAATTGACCAATTGGAGTGAAGAACTAAAAGGCAAAATAAAGCAATCCCTAGAAAATTCAGCTAACCCAATTGAGAACTTGCCAAATCAGCTAATTGAGCTTCAAAATCTAGATTTGATGATCGTCAAGACAGAAATGCCTGATGGACAGCCAATATCTGTAAAGTTAATATCTCCTCTTCATCCGTTACGACTATATTGGTTTATAGACTTATTTGATCTATTTCAAGATTGGGAAGAAAAAACGAAAAATAACGAACAATATAAAAAGGCTTGGTACAGAAAATTAGAGAATTTATTTCTGGGAGAATTAATACCTGACATCGCCCTGCCTGTAATTGTGAATGGAACAGGATCCGACTATTTTCAATATTTAGGAGAATTGACTTTCGGTTGGGGGATTTATGCCAAATCAACAGTAAAAACTGATGATGCTTTCTCATCCATCTCACGCCAAATAAAAACATACTTATCTCTTTTGCTCAACATCTCGAACGAGTATCGGATGGATACTGATGTTAATGAAACTTTAGTTAGGAGGCATATTCAGAATTACCTGATACAGCACCCTTATACCAATAAATTAATAATAAATCTTTTTAATGCAGGAGATGCTCAGGTATTTGCAAATACGCTGGTTCAACTGGAACGCCACCCTGAATATAAAAAACTGAAATATGAGATTCGGCTCTTTGCCGATGATAAAATTATCACTCCCGGAGAAGCGTTTCAGAATTTGATAAATCCAGAATATTCTATATCCGAAGATGCTGAAGCGTTTTCTCAAGCCTCTGGAAATCGTTTATTCCCTAAATTAAGGTTTTCTATAAACAGCATCAATAGTTTTACCCAAACACCTCAAGACTATAATGCGCATATTAGTTTTTTGGTAAGTCCTTTTCCTGTGAAAACGACTCTCATTCGACCTAACCGAAAGAAAAGGTCGTTCTATTTGAACGGGTTAATAAACAAACAAATAATTGATATTACTCAAAAGTCAGATGCCATTGTATGGAATAAATATTTTGTCGCAAGGCCTCTTCAGCATTCATTAGACAAATCATCTAATAACGGAATAAAGCTATTTAGCAACATCCAACTTTTTATTGCAAATGCATTGGCTGCAGGCAATAGTGAATCAGTTCCGACTTCATCTTTAAGCTTAAATGAACCCGATAAGGTTTTATTATCCTTTATTCATGATGTTTCTGATTGGGTTGTAACATTCGATAAAAATATGGGGCCGGAAGTTTACGATCTCCCTGGTAAAAATGGAGAAGTTCCATTTTTGTTAGATTATGTTCCGGGGCAAGAAATATCCGGTATTTCATCTTATCTGACCACCCGTCCTACATCGGAAATTGTTGGTCTGTTAGGCCCTCATTTTGCCCAATTTGGAGTTGATGTCAGAACGGATGAGGAAAAGTTAACAATCCTTTTGGAAGATGTTCGAACCATCAGTAGCTCATTAATATTGCAGTTTAACTCCACTGAGAACAAAGCATTTGAGGTATTAGGAACAGCCTTTACAAAGAGAGTATTGGAAAAGAAACGCATACTCGAAAATTCGTTCCTTATTCCTGTCGACTTACATAAAGAATTATTTGATAATTTACCCGAAGAAAATAAAAGTAGAGCTGATACCCTATTGGTAAAAATCAACCCTGAAACGAGCGAAATAACATTCACTGTTATTGAAATTAAGTGTAGAAAATCATTATCTGATTCAGAAAAGGAGTCTCTAATTGAGAAAATGGAGAGCCAAATTGACAATACAATTAATGCCCTTCGGTTTCATTTTGATCCCGATTATTATTTGTCAGACGACAGACTTGATAGAGAATTGAAAACTTTAGAATTCAAGCAATTGCTCGAGTTTTATATTAATCGGTCAGCACGCTATAATCAACTTTCACAAGAAGTGCGAACTGCGTATTTAGACGTATTGGAAAATCTGGATAGAGGATATGCTATTTCATTTAAACGTTGTGGTATTATTTTTGATTTTTCAGCATCTCAGATACATAAAAAAGAAATATTTTCTGAGGATTCGATCTATTTTACTTTTGGGAAAGGCCTAATTGATGATATTTTAGACCCCAAATCAGATCTCAATACTCATCGTTTAGAGCATATCACTGAAGAAGATAATTTATTTTCTTTTTTTGGAGCTCCGGAGGTTTCTGCATTTATTCAAACTCTGGAAGTTAAACCGTATGAAGAACCAGAGCAGGATACCTCAATAGTAGTTGTTCACGAGCCGTCAATAATTGCATCTGAAAAGACAGAGAGAAAGAAAGACATTAATGAAGATACGATATTATCTACTGACAATAAAATATCATCTAATGATGCAGCAACGATTTCTATAAAAGAAGAAAATGATGTTCCTGATTATGATATATTAGTCGGTAAAACATCTCAAAGCGAACAATATGGAATTTTAGGAAAAGTTTCCTCCAATAAAAGAACTGTGGCATTGGATTTAAGCGAAACGAATACAATTAGTTTATTTGGAGTTCAGGGAGGTGGTAAAAGTTATACAATAGGAACAATTACCGAGATGGTGCTGAAACAATTTTCTAAAATCAATAAACTTCCGGCTCCACTTGCAAGCGTTATTTTTCATTATAGTGAGAGTAAGGATTATGAACCGGAATTTACTTCTATGGTAAATCCAAATGACAATGATAAAGAATTACAAAAGTTGAAAGAGGAATTTGGCGCAAATGCTAATAGTTTGAGTGATATTATTTTATTGACACCCAAAGATAAGGTAGTAGAAAGACAGCAACAATATCCCTCCATTGAGGTACGTCCTATATCATTTAACTCAAACGAATTAAATGTAAAAGATTGGATGTTCTTATTTGGAGCCATAGGGAATGATTCCGTTTATATTAAACAATTGAAGTTTATTATGAAGGGAATGCGTGAAAATATTAATCTGAAAGATTTTAGGGCTAATGTTGCCAATTCTCCATTATTATCTAATTCTCAAAAGTTGTTAGCAGAACAACGAATTCAGTTTGCCGAAGAGTATATTGATGATAGTTTTGAATTAGGTAGCCTGATACAACCCGGAAGATTGATTATTGTCGATTTAAGAAATGAATATATAGAGAAAGATGAGGCTCTTGGACTCTTCGTTGTCATGCTCAATATTATATCAAGTGTCGGCGTTAAAGAATTTAACAAGTTTATCGTATTTGATGAAGCTCACAAATACATGGATAACAAAGATCTTACAGGCAGTATAGTGACAGCAATCAGAGAAATGCGGCACAAAGGTGTCTCAATCATGATTGCCAGCCAAGATCCATTAAGCCTCCCGAATGAGATCATTGAACTAAGTAGCATCGTTCTTTTACACAAGTTCAATAGTCCGCAATGGGTAAAACACGTTCAAAAGTCTATTACTCAATTAGCATCATTAACCCCTTCCGATTTATCTTCATTGGTTCCCGGCGAAGGATATTTATGGGCAACAAAATCAACAGATAAAGGAGTGATGAATCGACCAGTAAAAATTTTCACACGCCCTCGTGTCACAAAACATGGAGGAGAAACCATTAAAGCCATTTAACTATGAAAATATATTCTTTTTCAGGAAAAGGGAAACGAGAAACAAATGAGGATATCTATGTAAACATTGAATTTGAAAAACATTCTTCTCTGCATATAATAGCAGATGGAATGGGAGGTTATTCTTTTGGCGAAATAGCGGCTCATACGGCTGTAAACTCGATCGTAAATTATCTATTAGAAAGATATCAATCTCCTGATATTGAAAAAAATATCAGGGAATCCTTAGCCATAGCTAATGACGAAATAAAAACCAAACAAAAAGAGCTACATTCGAAGTTAGGAGCTACTATTGCCGGAATCTATATCAATCAAGGGATTACATACGCTTTCTGGCTAGGAGATGTTCAGATTTATCATTTCAGAAATCAGGAGTTAATTTTTATCTCAGAAAATCATTCTTTGATCAATGAGATGAAAAAGAATGGATCTGTTTCAAGTAGAGATATCGAAAGATATGGAAATGTTGTAACCAAATCATTATCCGGGACTGTTGTGGCAGAGGCGGTTGAAGTTGTGGCACTAGAACTGAAGCAAAATGATATTATTTTCATTTGCTCCGATGGTTTATATAATTCAATCAATCCTAAATCTCTGGTGTTATTATCGGATAATGAGCTGGATGAGAAAATGAAATTAGTAGAAAATTCCATTGATGATAATTACACGTTAATAAGATTGGTAGTCTGAGTTATTATTTTAGCTCACTTAATCTACCTTTTCCTCCCCCGATTAATCTTTATATTTTTATATAAATCCGGCTTTTTCTCTACCTTTTCTTCTTTCGGCAATCTTGGGTCACCCCACGATTCCTTATATTCTGCATCGGACGTATTTTCTTTCCAAAGATGCGGATGAGCATAATTCCCGATTCCGTACCATTTGACTGTAGCATGGGTCACAAATCCAGCATCAATCCGTATTTTATCCATCAAACGCATCTCGTATTTACCGTATTTGACAAACGATTCAGGATTGTTCCGGGTATAAAAAGGCTGATTCATTTGGTCGTCAAAAAACAGGTAGGCGGAAACATTCGAGCCATCTTTTAATTGCATGTTTTCCAGATAAATATACCCGCCATCCTCCAACGTTTGCTTCTGTTCAGGAGTAAACTTGATACCCCCGACACCTACTAATTTACCCGTTTTTGGTTTATTTGTGGCTTCTTGTTCTACCTTCTTTGCTTGCATTTCTTGTGCAATTTTGTTTTTATCGAACTCTTTTTTCAGATTGGCATAACTAAATTTCCTGTCAACCTGCGAGCCTTTAAAGCTGATATCGCCTTGCCGGAATGATATTCCTTCAATCTCCCCAGTTGTCCGTTTGAGTTTAAATTCGGTCTCAATATTTGATTGGCTGAGTAGCGACTTTAAGTCATTTGGATTTTTACATTGAGGCAAAACAGCTTTGATTGCATCATAAATCTTGTACTTTACCTTATCCGGATCGTTGAGTTTCTCCCGTTTGACTTTTTCTTTTCCTTCGCCATAAGTCAATCCGTGTCTATCTTTTAGCTTCTTGCAAACCTTGATATTCCGCTTATAATCATGGTTGACAGAGATTAATTTCAGGTCGTTGTCGATACGGTTATAAACGATATGCAAGTGTGGATTATCCGTATTATTATGCCGGACAATGATGTATTGGGTGTTTTTGATTCCCATCTCCTGCATATATTCTTTAGCGAGTTGCACCATAAATTCATCGGTCAACCGTTCCTTATCTTCGGGCGAAAATGACAAGGGAATATGCCCCACAGGCTGCTTGATTTCTTTCCTGCCCGAACGTTGCATGGCAAAACTCCGAATAATATCTTTAGTCGTATCCGTCAAAACTCCTTCGGCTTCGAGTAAGGTTGCGCCCTCATGCATCACATAAGAAACGCAACCCTTGAATGATTTCCCTTTGATATTTTTAGCTATCATGGAACAGTTTTTTTATTTCATCGGCAATCATTATTACATCCGTAGCAGAACTAAAGAAGCCAGATTTATTAACCTGTTTAGCAATCTGGTTCAGGTTATTTGACATACCGGATAACTTACGTATCAAGTCAAGTTCTTCGATTGTAAAGCGGGATTTAATACCACCTTTGAGTGTCATTTCCCGGGCATATTGGGTCGGTTTCATTCCTAATTTTCCTGCTTTTTCTTTCACAGCATTAAAATCCACTTCGGTCAATTTCAGGTTAATCGAACAAGATAATTTCGCCTTTTCCTTTGCCGGGCGACCCTTTTTGGATTTATTATCTTCCTTATTTTCCATAACATTTGCATTTAGGATGATGGAAAATTCGGGGTGCAATGTAGCACCCCAGCAAGCCGTAATGGAAGCGACCATCGGGAGAAGAAGTACAGGCTTGCCCTCGTAGTCCGGCAGTTTTGCGACCATCGGGAGTGAAAACAAAAGGGCTGCGGGTGACCTCAAAACTGGCGACCTTCGGGAGTGGGTTTTGAAGTGAAAGAGAAATTCAAGGCACGCCGGATTTATCTGTAACGTGGTCACAGCCCCGCAGGGCAAGGTATGCACGGAAGGAACCGGAAAGAGCGATTAGCGAATTTCGGGTTACCCGTGCGATTACCTTGCTTCTATGACGATAAACAAAAAAAGAAGAGACAAAAGTCTTGATATTTTTTTGGTTGACGGCATCGTTAATAACTAAAGTTGGGCTTAGAACTAAGATGCCCCAACTTTGCAATACTAGGAATGTATTGCCTGTTGCTCTTCAAGGGTAGGCAGAGCAGTTAGCTGTAATAACCGGAGATGACTCTCCTGTTTTGATAATTTCAATTAATCGTTTCATCATACAGATATTTATGTTATAAACCGAGGTGTCCGGCTTGGACACAAATACAAATATATACTGTAATTATGATAGTTATGTACTAACTATACTTATGCAGACATCATTGCATAAGCTTGCATTTATTTGCGACCTATACAACTAATTCATAGTCACTTTGTCTACTTCTGTTGGTAATATGGGTAATATTACTTTGGAAATATCTATCTTAGTGGTAGATAATAATTGAAAAGTAGTCCACTATGGTAGAGTTTGTTGAAAAGTTGGATTATGACGGCAATATCCCCGAAGCCTTTCGGGAGGTACAACAATGTCTGGATAGTTTTGTAGAAGTGAACTACGAAACAATGTTGAGTATGATTTCTGAAACAAAGGTTACCGAAACTGATATTAAGCATTATCATAGCAAAGCAATTGATATTATCCGCAACAATCCTCTCTTTATGAGCATTCCCAAATATCTCCGGGATGGTCGTGAGGACTATCTTTGGTATAGCGATTTTTATGATGATATTCCCAAAGATATTTATCATACATATAGGATATTCGTAAAGCCGACAAATAAGATAACACCTGCCGATTATGCCGAGAAACTGACAAAGATAGATTTGCCCTATTTCAGAGAATTGGTAGATCTGGTCAGCCTTGAAAAGCTATGTATAAAGTATGAGAAACTATTTCCAACTCCCAAGCCGACTCCCGAACAAGACATTGTTCAGAAAGAACAGCCGGCAAAGGAAAGTACAATCGTCAAGGAATCTAAGAACAAAGTTGCCAAACGCTCCTATATCCCTAAATTGACCAACGAACAATATAAATTATTAGCCGACTGTATAGAAGCAATCAAATTGTTTCGACGAAAAGTAAAAGTTTCCGAACTAAAGAAACTTTTATCGGGAAAGCTAACCGAACCGCTACAAGTGACGAACCAAAAGTCATTGGTTTACCTTTTCGATCAACTGATGGACTCCGGCTATATCAAAGATACATGGATGTCGGTTACCGATGGCAATAAAGACTTTATATCTTTTCGCACAGAAGGTAACAAGGAAAGATACGGAGATAACACGCACTACATCAATATGACACAGCTCAATAATTGCCGCAACCGAAATAAAAAAGAGCTTATACACGGACTAGAAAACATAGACACTTTGATTGAACAAATACAGGGAGATTTGGCAGAATAGTTAAAAAATCTTATTAGCCATATTTACCCCTATATATTTCCATTACTTACCAAAATATATTGATTGACTGAATATCAGCTAATTGATATTTTCGTACAGTTTGATAATAATTATCAAACTGCTCCTTCTCACATAAGCATGTTAATCGTTATTGTCTGACAATTAGCCCCATACAACTCTCACCTGTTAGGTAAGGCTGTTAGCTAAACAGCGCAGGCATTGGGGAGGGACTATCTTGCACCCGATTTCGGAAGCCCCGATATGCAATGTCGTATATATGGTTATTCTCCGGGAGCGTATAGTTATGGGTAAATATAATAGAGCCAACCGTGTCAGGGATGTTTGAGTGGGTAAGCACATTCCTCTAAAAAATTAATAAACCGTATTTATAAACATTAAGAAATAATCATATGAAAGATGAAACAACGTTCGACGGAGCAAAGCGTAATCAATTAGAAAATGAAAGCCAAGATCAGGATAAGGGACAGGACAAAGACATATCCCAGTTTATCGGAAATGACAGCACATGAGCTTCCTCTTCTGCCAAAGCTAAGCTCTCCAAGAAAAAAGACGAGGAAGAGTATGCCCGGCGGTTCTTAGGTATACAGAAAGTCAAGGATTATACCCCGGTGTATATTGATGTTCGGATGAAAGAAAAGCTGCAAACGCTTGTTGCCTCACTGCAACACATCGCATCGGAAATAACACCGACTATTCTGTTGTCAAATATCCTTGCCGATCATTTGTTACAAAACAAAGATCTGATAACCCGTGCAGCCAACGAAGGATTGAAGCGTTCACTGGCAAGCACATTTAATAACGAAAACAATTCAAAAGACTAAAATTATGGAGATTGTATGTATAGACCTGCACGCATGGGAACTGCTGAAAAGGCAGATCGGTAAACTAACATTTGAAGTGGCTGCTTTGAAAGAATTGTATTGTTCTAATCCCCGTGACGACTGAATGGACTCGGCAGATGTCTGCCGTGCGTTAGGCATATCAAAACGCACTTTACAGACTTGGCGAAATAACGGAAGGATTCCCTTTTCGATGTTGGGAGGCAAAGTGTATTTTAAGGAGTCGGATATTGATGAGCTGCTTCAGGCTGGGCTAAAACCTAAAAATAAATAGGTATGGATAAGTTTATCAATTATGAGTCCGAAGAGTTCAAGGAACTTTTGGGACAGGTTGAGTCAGCTTTTGATGATGTTGCCGATGTAAGGGAAAAGCATTGTCCGACATTGGCAGATAAGCGTTACCTGAGTGGGGACGAAGTGATGGAATATCTCCATATCTCGCCCCGAACGCTTCAAACTCTGCGAGATAAGCGGATGATTTGTTATACGACTATCGGGGGCAAGATACTTTACCCGGAGGAAGAGCTGATAGAAGTGTTGCATCAAAACTATCGCTCTCCCGAATTACCCTTTTAGAGAAAAGTAAGATATATCTCAATTATATTTCTGAAATATGTTATCTATGCAGATTCCGAAGAGAGGGAGTTGAGTTGCTCTACGCATAAAATGAAAACAAGCATTTCTGATATCAATCAGGGATGCTTGTTTTAGTTTAATGATATGCGTCATCGTCAGGTCGGTCGTTTTCGTTGCAAGGAATAATTTTTACTTCGGCAGGGGAAACAGGTAAGTCTCGGAGCAAAAATACAACCTGTAAGGTGGAGATTTTTGTCTCCGACCTGAAAGGCTTCGGACTTGATGAGTTTGCTCTGTAAGAAGTTCCTTCCCCTGCAACAAAAGGGCTGACTTGACGATCATTATTTTCATTTTATTCCACTTTATCCCATTTTCGTATCATGTAAGTCGATGGGTTAACCGGATTGTTCTCCCTTTTCTTTCTGATAAACATAGCTTTCTGTTTTTTGCCGATACGTTTAATATTTCGATAGTCTGATTCATCTCTGTCGGTATCGAGTTGATAGGTATCGCCAATCTTATCTGTTAGCACTGCCATGTCCTTACTGATTTTATCATTGGTAATTTTGGCGTATATTTGGGTCGTGGTAATGCAAGAGTGTCCGAGCATTTGCGAAACAGTTTCTATTGGTACACCCTTTGATAAACAGACTGTTGTGGCAAACGAGTGCCTGGCTGTGTGAGTAATTTTGAGAAAAGCGAGCAAAAACAAAATGGTGAAACTATATGGTATTCGGTTGTTAGTTAGCTGTTTGACGACTATTCAAGGTCTGAATAGAAAGCGAGCAATTACAAAATATCAGGGTATTTCAGTTACCAAACCGTTATCCGCTTGTTACCGGAATACAAACAGGTAACAGAGTGTAAACCATAGCACCTCAATCTGTTTATTATCCACTGATTTGAAGCATTTTGCATAACAAAGAACGCTTATAAAACAGGTAATTTCACCAGTTAAAACATAAGCGTATGAAAGTAGAAAAATTCAAAGTGCTGCTCTACCTTAAAAAGAGTAGTTTAGACAAGTCGGGTAAAGCCCCCATCATGGGACGCATTACCGTAAACCAATCAAAGGTACAGTTCAGCAGCAAGCTATCCTGTACCCCCGCCTTGTGGAATCCCCGTGAGAGCCGGTTGGACGGCAAAAGTAATGAAGCGGTCGAAGCCAATGCCAAAATAGATAAATTACTATTGGCAGTGCACCATGCATTTGACAGCCTTGTGAAACGCAATAAGCCATTTGACGCTGAGTCAGTGAAGGTTTTATACCAGGGAAGCATGGATGCTCAAATGACCCTGCTTACCCTTCTCGACCGGCACATGGAGGGATTAAGGGCCCGTATCGGAATCGACGTTGCCCCGACCACGCTGAGTACCTATGTGTACACGCACCGTTCGCTCGGTAAGTTCATTCAAAAGAAGTTCAAGATGAAAGACATTGCCTTCGGGCAGCTGAACGAGCAATTCATCCGGGAATACCAGGATTTTGTGTTGAGCGAAGGGTATTCGATGGATACCGTCCGCCATTACCTGGCTATCCTGAAGAAAATCTGTAAGATTGCCTTTAAGGAAGGCCTATCCGAGAAATTTCATTTTGCCCATTACAAGCTGCCCAAACAGAAAGAGACTACCCCGAAAGCATTAAGCCGGGAGAGCTTTGAGAAAATACGGGATTTGGTGATTCCCCCGAACCGTCCTTCAACACGCTTCACAAGGGATCTGTTCCTGTTCGCTTGCTATACGGGCACATCCTACGCGGATGTGATCCGCATTACGGGGGAGAACCTGTATACGGATGAAGAGGGCAGCCTGTGGCTCAAATATGCAAGGAAGAAAACGGACTACCGGGCGCGTGTCAAGCTGTTGCCCGAAGCAATCGCCCTAATTGAGAAGTACAAGGACGAAAACAGGGATACCCTGTTCCCGATGCAATCGGCCGACATGGTAAAAGCGAATATGAAAGGCTTGCGGGTTCTGGCGGATATAAAAGAGCCAATGACCTACCATTCAGCAAGACATGACAACTCTTCTTACCGTCTGAAAACGAGCAAGTTGTAACATTCTTTTTTTTTGACAGGTAACGATTTAGAAACCAGCGAACCTCAACACTTTACCCCATTTTGCACAAATACAAAGAACACTTTTTGATTACAGACTACAAAAATAATCGAATATTATTTATTTGAGAAAACTATTGAATCTTTTCTTTTTACATATCTACAGATAGAGAATTTTTTTCCCGGCACAAAAAAATAAGATTCGAACAGGTCATGCAAGTTTTCTCTTAAAAAAATATTTGTGAATATTTTTTTAAGAGAACCGCAGGTTTGAACTTGTCTTGACCGTAAATGAGAATCTTTACCTTGTGCAGGGAAAAGAATTCTAATATAAAAACCATAGTAGGTAAGTGGTGGGTTGATTTGTTCTTTTTGGTTTAAAATAAAAGCTTTTAGGAAGCTCCTCCGGTTTGTGTTTTTCCTTTCTTTTGCATAAATTGTTCCACCTCTGAGGCTTTATAATATACCCTTCCGTTATTATATGTATAAAAAGGGAGTAGTTTCTTCTGACGGTACCTGGCGATAGTTCTTTTGGTAACTCCAAGAAGTTTGCACAAATCGTGATTGTCAAGGAGAGCATCTCCCTCGAAACAATCTTTGAGCTTATTCATCTGGCCAAGCGTTTTGTCTATCTTGTCAAAACGGCCTAAGATGATTCGCATCCAGTCCTCGAAACTTTTATTTTTATTATCATCCATATGGCCTATGAAAATTATTATGATGCAAAGGTCAGCAGGAAAAAGAAAACGGTTTCATTAGTTGTACCCTACTTGGGTATGATTTTTATGAAGAAATTTATTATATGCTTGATATTCAAACCAAATGGGCGTAATAATATATTGGAAGTGAAAATTGTAAGGGAAAGACGCTGGATTTAAATCTTGTAATTAGGTTAGGAAATACTCAACAATTCATAAAAAAAGGAAAAACAGGTCATGTATAACTAAGGTATTTCCATAAATCCGGAATAATCAAAATAAAAAAGAAAGCGTGGAACTTATTCCTTCCGACACAGTGGCACTGGTTACCAGAAAAACGAAAGTCATAAGTCCACGCTATACTTGCGCATAGCATGAACATTACACTTTTCATCCCGTTTTTCTTGAAAATTACCAGTTTTCTGTGCCGAGACGTTCAGTGAACGTTATGTTATATACTCATAAAGTATTCGAAAAATACTTCTGATCGTTATTATTTTTACATCTGTAAAGATAATAGATTAAAACGAAATTATTTATTATCGTCTTCATCCATTCTTCGGCTTAATGCATTGATCATACGATTCAAATATTCGGTCCTGTCAACCTTTCTTTTACGGATATCACCATATATCTGGAAAATGTTACTCATATCCACATCAAACAGATTTCCTAACTTTTTAGCCAGTACTTTGATATCTATATTGCCCAAACAGACACTTCCTAAAGAATCAATCCCATAGATTATTTCTCCTAAAGCTGTTTTCTTCTCCGTCCATTTTAACATGGAACGATCTTGAAGTGGGTCGATCTCAACATCCTCCTGCAATAACTTTGCAAGTTTAACATTAATATAGGCTGATAGTTTTTCGTTTGTAAGGATTTTAGTCATTTTAAAATCATAACATGTGGAAAAACAGCAATCCCGTTCAAAATAAGAACTGTCAAATGGCAATTGGATACACGGTCTTCTCCGCAGGAAATAAATATGGTCTAAATGTGTATTGCCCGAACGAAGGTATTGATAAAAATCAGGATTCATATCGAAGTAGAATTTAATTTGATTTTGAATCTGTTCCAAATACTCTTTTTTTCCTTCAATACTACCTGCCGGCATTCTTATCTCAATGTTATAAATCTCATTATAGTACATTAACTGGCTAAATAATTGTGGTTTAATTTCTTTAAAGAAAAGGATCTCTTCATCATTATTCTTAAAAGAATAATTGCTTACAAAAGACTTTAACTCCTCAAAAGAGCCTTCTAATCGAGGAACAATCAACTTTGACTTATGTAGCATGCTACATTCCATCTTTTCTACTTCCTGAATATTCTGAAAGATTTTATCTTTCAGGGATGAAATATAATTCTCCATGAATTCATTTTTATTAAATTAATACTAAATGACAAAAACATGGCAAATGCACAGCAACCATCACTGCCTGTTAAATACTCTTTCCCGGATTGCAAAGACAATTGGATGTTCGGAGGCTTATTTGATTTTAATAGCTAAACGAACAAACACACAAACGAGGTTGCAACAAAAGAGTATCTGAAAATACCGGGTTATTTATTTCGCAAAGAATTTGCAGGCGTTTGACAACATCAGATATATGCATAGCGTCCTATGTAAACTCTGATGCCATCATTACTATTGTCAGCTTTTGTTTTTATTATAATTGTAAATGACATACTGTTGATTTTTTATTTTTAAGTGTAAATAATAATTGAAAAGTAGTTCTCTTAGCAATGTAAATCAGCAATTGAAACTGCTAACTAGTTAAAACGCTAACAATCATTAGCATAATTATAGTCCAATCCGTTTTTCAATTGCCCGTTCTCCTGATCGATCCTGAAGCCTATTGCAATTGGTTTACGGAAATTGAATGGAGTACTCTCAACTAGTAGAATCTCTAGTCGGAATCAGTACGCTATCAACAGGTGTAATATTTTCGGCATTTATCATTAACACATGATCTGTGATAGTTCCACCACCGTCTCCTTTCAGATTAAAATATGCATGATTTGATAAGTTGACAACCGTTGGCTTGTCAGTAGAGGCTTTATAGCTGATCTTAAATTCATTATCGGGGGTTACCGTATAATTGACATGGATAGAGAGCGTTCTGGGGAAACCCTCTTCCCCATCAAGGGATATATAAGAAAAGTCAATGGAATTATCTGTAACCTTATCTACATTCCATACCCGTTGGTACAGGCCTTTCAGTCCATCATGTAAGGTTTGACCGTTGTTATTAACCGGAAGCTGATACTCTATGCTGTCCAATTTAAACCTTCCCTTTGCAATACGGTTAGCGTAACGTCCCACTATGGTTCCCCTGAAGCGATTTTGGTAGAAGTCTAATTATACCGCATCAATCCTAAGCGTGTGCCAACCCATATAACGCCAGAGCGGTCACTTTTTATACACCATGCGGCGTTTGGTTCAAGAACCAGCCCCGCAACCTTTACTTTACGCAGTATGTTTTTGTTGGTATCGGACATAAATACTCTCTGATTCATTGTAGCCGACCATAACATACCTTTGTCGTCGATCAATATGCTATTAACCCCTGACGTTACTTCCATCCCATCAGCGGTTTTGTTGTTCAACTTGGTAAATTTATCCTCAACCATATACATAATGTAAAGGCCTGCATCAGTTCCTATATACATTATATCAGACTTCCCTTCGAATAGGCTCCGGATATAGTTGTTTCCCAAAGAGAGATTTTCGTCGGGATCGTTGGAATAGACCTTGAAACTGATCCTGTCGTATATGTTTAACCCGTCTTTAGTACCCAACTACATAAATCTTCTCGAATCCTATAATATGCAATGTATGGTATTCTCCGATAATCCGTCGTCAACATCTATTTTACGAAAACGGAATTTCGGTAAATTTTGTGCATAAATGTCGCTTACAGGCCGAGTATTAACAGCAATAAGACAATAATAATTTTCTGCAAATATACCATAGGGTTTATATTCAATAGACTTATGTATATCTTTATCAATGCTTTTATTGTTTCACTTTTAAGTGGAGCAATAATGATAGTAATCAGTGAAGGGCTTTAGCCAAAACAGATTCAACTAAAATCGCATTCTATATCATATCAGTTACCCACGACTTTTAAGTCGTGGTAATTAAAATGCCTGAAATAAGGCTCTTAGAATTTTATTGTATATAAACTCTATTATAGATAAAATTTACAAGAAATCTTTACTGTCTGCTATTGAGTGGAAGAAAGCACATATCTGTATTTATTCCAAATATTTAATCAAATTCTTCGGCAGATAAAATGTATCATTCTTATCTATATAGACTACTACGGAAGGCAGTGCAATAGGCTGATTATTTAAGTACACTACCGATTTGAAGGCGGGAACAGATAGAGTCACATTCCCTTTCTTTACTTTCAATACGGGAAAATCGGCAGACTTATCTATTGTATAGTCCATACCTTTAAATACATCCGTGTGCTTTGCAAATATTTCCTGTCTCATTTCGGGTAAAGAGGTTTTCAATCCCAGTGCAGCGCACAGATACTGATTGATCTCCACATTTGTATTCATACCCACAGGTATGTCTCCATTGGGATGATAAGCTGCAAGAAATACTTCTTCTCCGGTGTGTCCTCCGGTGGTAAAGCCAAAGTAAGTATGTGAATCCATAATGTTAATAATGCTGGAACCCATATTTACGCTGTTGCTGACTTTTATATAATCTGCTTCTTTATAGTTCTTTGAACTCAACAACAGATTTAATTCTTCCTCGTTCAGATCAATATCTGTGTATTCTTTGAATATCGCTTTAAAATCTTCCGGTTTAGATTTCAGCAAGATTCTTTCCAGCCCTTCGCCTGTCTTCTTGAATTTCGATACATTCTTAAACAAGTCGTCAAGGGTTGCTTTATTATAGCTTTTCAAGTCTCTGCGACCGATAGTGAATCCACTGTTTCCATGATCGGGAAGTACTATAACTGTTGTTTCACCGTTTTTCTTTGCAAAGTCCATTACTGTAGCTACTGCTTTGTCAAAGGCGAGGTATTCTGTAATACATCCCACAGCATCATTACCATGTGCCGACCAGTCTACTTTGCTGCCCTCCACCATCAGGAAGAATCCGTTTTCGTTCTGAGACAGCCTGTCTAATGCTTTTTGGGTCATCTCCTGTAACGATGGGATTACTTCAGGGTCCCTGTCCAGATCGTACGGTAATTCCCTTTCATTGAATAATGCCCATACTTTTTCTTTTCCATTAAAAGACCTGAAAGTTTTGATGTCATCCTGAATCAGCGTGGTGCCAGTATTTTTGAAATGCTGTTTGATATCGTCTGTCAGTATGGAATTTCCCCCTCCAAACATTACATCCAGATTCTGGTATGCCATTTGAGACGCTATATATTCGTATTTGCCACGTGCGTAATAATGTGCCGAACAATCAGCAGGAGTAGCATGAGGAAACTCCACTGTTACTACCAGGCCTGTCGCTTTATTTTGTTGATATTTAGCAGCTTCTAATACAGTAGGCAAAGGCTGGTAGGCCATAGCCGGGTCTATGGGTATCAGATCGTTTTCAGGATCAGCAACCGGATAAATAGCTACATTACCGGTCTGCTGTGGCATTCCCGTCATATAACATGAGGTAGTAGGGGCAGAATCACCAATAGGTGCATTGGATGAAAATGTTTTCACCGTACCGCACAGATAAGGGTCAACAGCCAGATTATCTCCACCCAGTTTATTATAAATCTGATACCAGCGTGCAGCCGAAACAACTCCGATAGATGTTCCGTCGGGTATCATAACTATGACATTCTTTGTCGGTTTTACAGGTCTTCGATACTGCTGCTGGGCAAAGACAGTTATCGAAAATACAAAGAAGAGCAATAAGCTCACACTTACTTTTTTCATTATACTTACTTTTTTCATTTTTACTACTTTATTATTGAAGTACGGATACAACAGATATCTATGCCGGCTTTTGCATTACCGACACAGAGAATTCTAATACTAAGACACTTCGAGGCTGTATTGTTAAAGACCCGTTACTTAAGTTTACAATATTTTCACTTATAACATCCTTTGCCTGACTCTTCGGCAACACTTCTTTATATGGTGAAAGGTCTATCGTTTTTTCACTATCCGATCCGGACAGGAATACAACAACAGACTTATCATTGTATTTACGCTCATAAACATAAACACTATTATTTGTCACAAAATGCTTTAGAGTTCCTTTTGATATAGCCTCATTCCCTTTTCTCCATTGCAACAATTTGCGGAGGTAATTGAAAGCCTCATTCTGCTGTGAAGTTCTGTTAGCTGGAACGAACAGGTCTGTCTTATCATCCTGCCATCCTCCGGGAAAATCGCGACGCAGATAGCCGTCTCCTTCTCCCTTATCGGCAGCCATTAATATTTCAGTTCCGTAATATATTTGCGGGATTCCACGGGTAGTCAACAGGAATGCAAGAGCCTGTTTGTAACGGTTCAGGTTCGAAGTTTGTTCTTCGGTACTGTAAAAACGTGATGTATCATGGTTATCAAGGAAGATAAGCAATTCCATAGGATCGGCATAAACTATATCCTGAGCCAGATATTCATGTATGCGCGACAGGCCTTGTCCCCAGTCTGTGGTTTCCTGATCAAATGCGCTATTCATTATATCCTTAAGAGGGAAATCCATCACCGAACGCAGATAGGAATTTTTCGGATAAGCCAGCTTACTGTCTTTCTGCCAGAAAGCGATGCCTACATGCATAGTGATCGTATTGATCCATGTCTCACCCACAATATTAAAATCGGGATATTCCTCTGTAACTTCCCTGCACCAGCGCGACATCATATCATAATCGGAATACGGATGAGTATCCTGACGAATGCCGTCGATACCGGCATATTCTATCCACCAGATACTATTCTGGATAAGGTATTTGGCTACATGCGGATTTCGTTGGTTCAAATCGGGCATAGACTCTATAAACCAACCTTCTGCTGATCTCTTCACATCGTATGCGGAAGCATAAGGATCAAATTGAGATATAGTTTGATAAGAACTCTGCACATATCCGTCAGGGTAATTGAACCAGTCTTTAGACGGTCTGTCCTTAAAGAAAAAGTGTTCACTGCCACAGTGGTTGAAAATCATATCCATCACCACTTTTATCCCTTTAGCGTGAACCTTATCCACTAAGTCTACAAACTCCTGATTGGAACCGAAACGACGGTCTACTTTATAATAGTCCGTTGTTGCATATCCGTGATATGATTTCTCCGGCATATCATTCTCCATCACCGGATTGAACCAGATAGCGGTTACACCGAGATCGTGTATATAATCCACACGGTCGCTTATTCCTTTAAAATCTCCGCCATGACGGGCATACTGTCCGTTACGGTCTATTTTGGCCTCGTGCATCCCTGCAATTACATCATTCGATGTATCTCCGTTTGCAAAACGGTCGGGCATAATCAGATAAAATACATCCGAAGCATTGAAGCCTATCCTGTCGGATGAGCCGGCCTTACGGCCTTTAATTTCATAAGGAACTACCTTTTTGTCCTTTCCCTGTTGCAATACGATATCGAACTTTTCGGGTTGAGATGCCGATAGGTCGAAATATAGGATAAGGTAATTAGGACTCTCTAACTTTACAGTTTCTTTCAGCCTTACCGATTTTGAGGTAATACTTACGTCCGATTTAGCCACACCTTCTCCGTGTATCAATACCTGCAATTCAGAATTTTTCATCCCTGACCACCAGAAAGCGGGATCTACTGTTTTTATATCTTCGGCTTTGATCTGGATAGCTATAACCAGAAACATGATAACAACCGGCAATTTATATTTATTCATTTTCATTTTTTTTATTTTTTTCATTTTTTTTATACGAAAACAGCAACAAAGAATCCGGAACCTTATTTCCCCAAGAGGAATATTAAAGGTTTATCAATTCGTTTACTCCAAGCTGTTTTGGAATGATCCTCGCCTTCGAAATATAACGTAATCCAATTTTTTGAATCAAAATGAGCTAATTGCATTAGTTTATCCACCTCCCTTTGATAGGGAGGATAGAATGCATCAAGTCCCTGATCTCCCGTATCAAAATAGATTTTATGATTAATCGGATTCGGTATATTATTGCTCATGTATGATAAAAAAGCGGCAGGTATTTCTTTATTGTTTTTGAATATTCCAATCCAATGTGTTGATAAGCATGCAGCTCCTCCAAATACAGTCGGATATTCACAAATTGCGTACATTGAAATTAATCCGCCCATACTTGAACCCATTATAAATGTGTGTTTGGAATCGGTATACACTTCAAAATTTGAATCAATAAAAGGCTTTAATTCTGTCACAACAAACTTGAGATAATTATCCGCCAGATAGCCTTTGGGTATAAGAGAATCAAGCAATTGTTTTGTACTGTCCGGTAAAAAGGCTAATGCTTTTTCAGGAAGGTACTCCGAAGCTCTTTTCATACCATTATTGTGGATACCTATAACAATGGTATTTTTCAACTTCTCTTTTTTCAATAAATCCGACACATTTTCATCAATCTTCCACTCTTGATTGACCCATATTTTGGAGGAATCAAACAGTGATCCGCCGTCATTCATATAAATGACACTGTATTTTTCTTCCGATGGATAGCTGTCAGGTAGCCAGACATCAACCGGTCGCTTATCAACAAATTGTGATGGCATATTGATTCTTACAATTTTACCTGCTGATATATCGGGTAAATCCAATCTATTAGGAAACGATAACAACGATTGTCCATTTTGAGCAAAAATCGAAGAACAGAAAAACAGGATGAATAGTATATATATATTTCGAGATATCATATGATTAAGTAGTCAATAAAAATTAATAATATATTTTTTCAGAGCGGGAATGCTCTGGAATATTTTTAAATAATAATAAAAATATGGAGTTCTATAAGGGTATTCATATCTTTTAAATAAATCTAAGATAATATTTTAAGGTAAACCAGAATAGACCAAAGAGATTTAGACTTCGGTCTATTCTTCTTTTCTCAATATTAAAGTTAATCAATAGGCTTCACAGCTTTTAATCTTTTCATCTTGTTGTATACTTTATTTATAATCAGAGTTTTGCACCAAGTTTGGATTTGCGCTCAAATCGGATTCGGGTATCGGGAAAAGGAGATATTTATCATCCACATCTTTTCCCCTGAGTACATTTCCTTTCCATGACCAATTATAGTTCTTCGTAAACTTACCGAAGCGAATCAGATCTGTGCGGCGGACAAGTTCCGTACTCAACTCCCGCGCACGTTCATCCAACAGAAAATCAAGTGTAAGCTGATTATCATTGATAGAGCCGGAAACACCTGTTCCGTATTTTCCTGATTGATAGGCCCGGTTGCGCACTTCATTCACATAGCCTAATGCTTCCGTCCGGGTTCCTCCTCCGTTACGCAAGATAGCTTCGGCTGCCATCAGATAGGCATCAGCCGACCTGAACAGAGGGATATCGATCTCCGCGTATGCGGCAATGCCGGCAGCCTGCTCATCCTTGCGTACATTACGCCATTTAATAAAGGCATAACCATCGGTAAATACTGTGGAAAATTGTCCTGATGTTGTCGCAACCTCCTTTTGATGTCCCACTGTAAAGAACTGGGCTCTCTTATCTTTTTTCTTTGTGCCCCATACATCGTTGACATCAAAAGTCTGGTCCGAATCCTCAAATTTGTTTACAAATTCGGGGCGTACACGTACATTAGACCAGCCACCAGCACCAATTCCCGTTGTGAAATAACCATCCATGCTACCGCTGTAAAAAGCCCTAACAAAGAAATTAGCTCCAGTTTGTGTTTGCGTATTGGTTCCATCCTGTACCAAAGGCCATATTATTTCCGGAGAAGTATCATTGTCTGCCATAAAGTTATACCTGTATTCGGCAGCAAGAGGAAAGCCGGCGTCGATTACCATTTTAGCATATCTGTATGCATCCGCGTTCCTGTCGGCATTCACATAGACTTGAGCATTCAGGTATAAGCGTGAAAGGAGAAGCCATGCTGCAGCCTTATCTACACGTCCGTATTCATTCTGATGCGGATCTTTCAGTTTCAGGGAAAGGTCTGACAGCTCCGTCTCTACATAATCGAAAATCTCTCTACGGGATTTCTGCTCCGGCAGGTTTCCTACCCTGTTTTCATCCGTAACAAATGGTATGTCTCCAAACAGGTCACAAAGCACAGTGTAATAATAAGCACGGATAAAACGGGCCTCGTCGCGATAAAGAGGCAGATTGTTCTTTATCTCCGGGTCATTGGCTACTCCTCTCGATTGCAGCATATTATCGGTAGTCTGCCGTAGAAATTCGTTACAGTAGCCAATATTAGTATAGAGACGACTGTAGCACCCCCGAATAACAGCTGTATTAGGCGTCCATCCTGTAACAACACAGTCGCGCAATCCATTTGTAGCTGAAGGCATAAGGATCACATCCGTTGTCAACTCCTGCAAATAAAACAGGGCACGCAAATATCCCCCGTAACCCTCATCGAACGATGATCCCAGATCGTTGTCACCGCTAGGACCTAACTGTCCGGGGAGGATAAGGGAGGCGTAACATTTAGCCAACACTCCTTTATAATTTGCGGGATCGGCATAAAGCTTATCGGCCACAAGCTGGTTATCGTCAATCGGCAACGTATCCAAATCACCCAGACAGGATGAAAATAGAAATACCGATAATAGTATAGCTGATATGTATTTTAAAGCATTCATATTTTAAATCTCCTTTTGATTAAAAGTTTAAGTTTAAACTAAGTGTATATACTCTTGGACGCGGGTATGTATTACGGTCGATACCGGAATATATCTCAGGATCGAGTCCCGAATAACCGGTGATAATGAATACATTCTGAACCGCTCCTGACAAACGTAACGACATATCCGATTTACCCAATTTAGGGAAAGTATATCCCGCTGTAATATTATCCATTTTGAAGAAAGAGCCGTTCTCGAGAAAATAATCGGAATATAGCCGCTGGACTTCAAATCCTTTATCTCTTGTTACCCTAAGAATATTCTTGTAAGCACTTAAATCATACACCCTGCCTTTATAATCATCGGCCACAAGATGGTTATAGATATAATTACCAAACGAAGCATGGGCGTTAAAGCCTAAATCCCAGTTTTTATAGGTCACTTTGGATGAAAGGCCCATATATACTCTCGGATTCGGGGATTTGGCCTTGCGACGATATGTATCATCTGACGAAATACTTCCGTCGGCCTGTATATATTTTCCATCCAATGCGTTGCCGTCCTCGTCATATGCCTGTTGTGCCAGATAGAAAGTATATGGCGCATACCCTACAGCATGTATCTGGACTTCCTTTCCTGATGAAACAGCCCCTACTTTCACGACATATGTGTCGGAGTCTATCATATTCAACTTTGTGATTTCAGATTTATTATAAGTCAGATTCACGTTAAAGTCCCAATTCAGATCTTTCGTAGACACAGGTACGGTATTCAGAGCGAACTCAAATCCGGCATTCTTCATCGAGCCTATATTGGTGTATATTTCAGTGGACAGATTGGAACCTGCCGCAACCAATATTCTGTTCAGCAGATCTTTTGTTTTACGGTAATATACATCGATACTGCCATTGATACGCCCTTTAAAGAACCCGAAGTCGATTCCGGCATTATATGTCTCGGTACTTTCCCATTTTATGTCCGGGTCGTATCCGTCAGCCCTGTAAGTTGTATACCACCGGTCTCCAAACATATAACGGACATTGTCGTAACTTGCTGTATATGTAGACATATAGGGATAGTCGGATCCAATGTCCTGCTGGCCTGTTTGTCCGTAACTCAAACGGAGTTTGAGGTCAGACAGAGCCCTGACGTCTTTCATAAAATCCTCCTGATCGATACGCCATGCAAAAGCTGCCGAAGGGAAGTATCCCCAACGGTTGTCTTTAGAAAAACGGCTCGAAGCATCAGCCCGCAACGTTGCGGTAAACAGATATTTGGATGCAATGCTATAATTGAGCCGTCCGTAAAATGACAGAAGATAATATTCAGATTCGGAATGAGTCGGGGGAAATAACTCCTCTCCTTTATGATTCAGGTTCTCTTCATTAAATTTTGTCCAGAAATGTTGCCATCCGTAACCTCCCATCACATCTATATGGTGAATTCCGAGTTCCTTATTATAATTCCCATAAAAGTCGATTAGATAATTTCGCTTCTTCTGAATATAAGTACGATCCTGTCCCTGCCCGTCTAACTTTATAGTTACATATGTTTTCGGGGCATTATCCGGTATCAGTTCGCGACCGTCACTCTTCAGTACATCATAACCAAGATTGAGGTTGAAACGGAGATCTTCCAATCCATGCACTTTATAGTCGATGGCTGCATTACCTATACTTCTCTTTATTTTAGCCACACTGTTTCGAAGATCAAGGATAGAAACAGGATTGAGCCCCACTGGTCCCAGCGGTTTCCCTCCTGACGACAACCATATAAAATAGCCCAGTCCGTAATCACTGTTGTTTACATGTACAGGACGTGTAGGATCAAAAAATACTGCTCCAGGTACAACAGAGCTGTCAATATCCCTGTTTTTCTCATAACTGCCCTTCACATTCAGGTTAACAGTCAGATGTTTGTTGAAAAAAGACGGGCTTAATCCAAATCCTCCGGTAAAACGTTCATAATTATTCGTTTTGATTATCCCCTGTTGATTTGTATATCCCAATGAGATACGATACGGCGTATCCTTCAGGCTTCCTGTTGCGCTCAGGTTGTGCTCGTGACCGAAAGATGTCCGGTAGATCTCATCCTGCCAATCGGTATTGTCCGTACCTAAACCTGCAACAACAGAAGGAGAAGAGGCATTGTGTTCCGCTACGAATGCACGAAATTCATCTGCGTTGAGCACATCTATCTTTTTTGTGGCAGTGCCCACTGTAAAATGATTATTGTAGTTCAATTTTACGGATGAGCCGGCAGCGCCTTTTTTTGTTGTGATAATAATAACCCCGTTACTGGCACGGGAACCATATATAGCTGTAGATGAAGCATCTTTTAATACTGTAAAAGATGCGATATCATTCGGGTTTATAACACTCATGATATTGGATGAACCTTGGATAGACGAATTATCGATAGGTACTCCATCGATGACAATCAACGGATCGTTACTTGCCGACAAAGAAGAACCGCTACGGATACGGATAGTTCCTCCATCGCCGGGGGCTCCGCTCCCCGGAATAATATATACACCCGGTATTTTACCTATCAATGCGTCTTGAGCACTAATCTGGCTACCTTTATTCAATTGGTCGGGCTTAATAGCCAAGACAGCTCCCGTAGCATCGTTTTTCTTTACCCCACCATATCCAATAACGATAACTTCATCCAATAGTCCCATATCTTCCTCCAGCGTAACAGACAGAGGTGCTGCATCTTTAATTAAAATCTCACTGGGCTTAAATCCGATAAATGAAATTGTCAGTATGGCATTATCCGGTACTTTGAGGCTGAAATTTCCGTCAGCATCGGTTACTGTACCGACAGTAGTCCCTTTTACTACAACACTGGCTCCGGCAACAGGTGTTCCCTGATTATCTTTTATAACTCCTGTCACTATTTTGTCTTTTTGCTGAACAACTTCCTCTATGGATTCGTTTTTAACCTTGATAAGAATTTGTTGTCCAACGACCTGATATGTATATTCTGTATTCTGGAATATTTGTTCCAGAGTATTCTCTACTGTTGTATTTTTCACATTTACAGAAACTTTCTTATTCCTGTCCACCTGATTATCATTGAAGAAAAAAGTAAAATCGCTGTTATTTTCTAAATCTTTCAAAATATCCCATATGCTGCTGGTTTTCTTCATCGAAATCTTACCGGATTGCCCGTAAGTCGAAGCAGCAATATTACATACCGCAAGAATTAATAGCAAAGTCGTGATTTTCATAATTAGAAGTATTTTTCTTAATAGAGGGACATTATAATCCCTTTCTCTGATTTTTTTCATACTTTTATGTGTTTTTAGTATAGTTAGCAGTTGTGGCTTGGACTCCTGATACTGCTGATTAATTAAAGACTTGATTTCAATATCGGGGTTGGAGACATTGTTCTCCAACTCTTTTTTTAAGTGTCGTCGGTATACATAAGCTGATGGTATTAGTTTGGTTTTTATTGACTTATTTATTTACTACTTGATATATATCTGATAACCTGTATTTCCTGTTTTCCTGTAACGTACCGGTGTAGACTTTTTCATCATATCAAAAATTCGTTCTATGGATTCATCCCTTACTTTAAAGGTAAAACGATAATGATTAGCTACATTTTCGGGACATGATATTTTACAACCGAACCATTGTTCCAACCGTGGCAGGATCATTGCCAATGTCTCATTCTCAAAATTCAGGATATCCTGCTCATGCCAGGAGGTATATTTTGCAGCATCTACTTTTTCTACTGTCACCGATTTGTTCGCACGGTTGTATGTCATCTTCTCGTTAGGTGATAAATAAACCGGTTCTGGGTTGGCTTTCTCCGGATATGATATTTTAACTTTACCGTTCAATAGAATTGTTTCAATTTTGTTATTCCCATCATAATTGAATATCTCAAATGCAGTACCCAAGGCTACAACATCCATTTGAGGCGTATGTACGATAAAAGGCTTCTCTCTATTTTTCTTCACATCGAAAAATCCCTGCCCATACAATGTTACTTCTCTCGATTTTCCGCTGAATTGCTTGGGATAGGTCAGTTTACTCCCCGGTCCCATTTTTACCTGCGTGCTATCGGGTAATATTACGAGACTGATATCCTGGTGCCCGGAATGAACAATATAAACCTCCTCCCGAACTATCCTATCAGGTTTGAGATATGTGAAGAGTCCCAATCCGATAATTATCAGAACAGATGCGGCAACACTATATATTTTATAGAAACTGAATTTATGCCGGCCTCTTTCCGGCTGATATGCTTTTTCGATTGTATTAGCTTTGATTGTTTCCCATAGCGTCTGTTCATCAATGCCGTCGGTATCGGCACTCTCCGGCGCATCATCCCATTGCTTACTCATCTGAGTGGTAACCGAAGGCGAGTGCAACAAATCGGCCTGCTCCTTCTCTGTCAGGTCATCCTTAAATATTTTTTCCACAATTACTTTGGGATCCATATCTTCTGGTATTAGTTTCTATATATAAATACAATCGAAAAGAGAACATCCCCCATTCAACGATGAAAAAAATATGGATTATCAATTTATACGACTGTATATAAGTATATTATAAATAACAAATTCTGACGGATAAATTTTATGGCTTCACTTATCTGGCGCTCAACTGTCTTCTCAGACAGATTCAGTTGTTCTGCGATTTTCCTATATGATTTGAATTCTTTGCGGCTAAGATTAAAGATAAGACGGCGTTGCGGAGGCAGTTCATTTATCAACAAATCAATATAGCGACTTAGGTCTTTTGCATCTATTTCACCTTCTATATCGTAAGATTCTTCCATGGCCCTTAAAATGGTCATTTTATAAAAATCTTCATTGACTTTTTTACGATGTTTATTAAATATAAGGTTACGGGTTATAATAAATAATAATCCTTTAAAATTATCATTTTCTTTTATGAATTCCCGCGATTCCCAAACCTTGATGAATACTTCCTGAACAATTTCTTCGGCATAGTCTTTATCGCGCAGGTATAATTTACTAAAATCATATACCTGCCTCCAATATTGTCCGTATATTGCTGTAAAAGCTTCGGAACTTCCAAGACTTAGCTGCCTTATCAAGGATTCATCGTTTAGCATTTTTATTTTTTAAAAGTCCAAAACAATTCACCAAAATATACTTTTTTTCTGACTCAGAGCACAGTTTACCAAAGATAATTGAAGAAAAAGCACGGATTGCCTCTTATACCGCAAAACAAGTTTGTTTTATATGCAATCGTTTGCAAATATCCACTCCATCAAATTTGAGTTTACATACATCAGTAGAAACTACCCCCACAAAATAAGAATAAGATTGATAATACTAACAACTAATCCTGTTCTTTCAAAACCACTTCAAGAATATCTATCTAAGTAATGAGTTTATGATCTTTCTTTGCTCCTGAAAAAATTTATGTATATGCATTTCCCCTCCATGTGTTATCAGTATCGAATATCTCTTTAGTGAATTGATCCACTCATTGTGATTCTGACATATACTCTATAGCTCTGATATACTTTAGATAGGAAGTTCGAAGACTCTATTGTTTAGAAAGATTATATCTTGTATGACCTCATTGTGAATGATTGGTTATCTGCAGATTGATTTGTACGAAATATTCAAAGAACTAACTCTCGGTCGCAATATTAGCAAAACTAAAAAAGAGATTAAAATTTGAATGAGTAAAAATTAAATCGTATATTATTCTCTACACCCCGATCGGATTCACTTTCATGGTTTCCAGATTCAGGTATAATCCCTGATATTCGATCATCCCCAGCCGGAACATTTTCCACAGGATGTTACATCCGAGTTGAGCAAGCATCGAGTTGATGAATAAATCCTGCTTTTGCAAAGCCTCGGCGAGGGAACAGCTCGGCCCCGAATCCTCCACTTTGACGGCAGAATATTTCACATACTCGGTTATTACCTTTAACGATCCAACCGTTTGGTATTGCTTCGATTTGGGTTGCGGGATCTTTTTCTGTACCGTTCCCATGATTACCTGCCCTGTAGCCTGCGCGTTCCCGAAATCCATCCAGTAGAGCGGCGTCCTGTAATCCGTGTAATTCCCTATTTCCCGGACTGTCTTTAAGAAGTTCCACATATCCAGGCGGGATTTCACGTTATCGGTACAGGTGATGGTGATATTCGCCATATTCCCTTCCTTCGCGTCTTTGGCGACTGCCGGAAACAATCCGGGTATGGCCCGCCAGTCATTCCCGAAGAAGTTATTAATCCGGGAGATAAGGCATACCGCCTTGTTCAGTCCGAAATCGGAATAACCGAACAGCTGCCTTCCGGTATTGGCCTCTGTTACTTCATCCGGATCATAGAGCGTCACAAACAGCCCCGGATGGTTCAGCGCCCTTAATGTCACATCCAGCCTTGCCAGGCAGGTCAACACCTGCGATCCCGTACCCCCTCCTCCGATCAGGTTTACCGTCACCGGGTGCTGAGGATTTATCAGGTAATTATCCGTATAGTGTACCCTTTTCATTCCAGTATGTCTTTTAGTTTTTTATTTAGCGGTTTTAACTCATCCGTATCGAATTCCTTGTCTTCTGCCGCTTTGGTTACAAGTACGAGGTTGCTTTTAGTCGGGTTCCCTGCACCGCCGAGGTGGGAGAATTCCGTCAGCCAGAATTTCTTCTCCCAATATTCCAGTAATTCATGGAAAGCCGGGTTAACCGGCTTTTGCAGCTTTGCCGTTCCGAGGCACACACTGTTCTCCGAGGTATTGAAGAACGGGGCCCGGAACAGTTCCGTCCCTTCCGATGGTCTTATATCCTTGTAAGCATATACGGACAGGCCGCTTTCTCTGGCGATATAGACAATACCCGGCACATGGTACTCCGCGCTTTCAATACCCAGGTTCCGTACAAAATACATCATCCGTTTACACGGAGGATTCCACCAGATATATTTTTCATGCCCTTTCCGCGTATCGGCAAACAGGAAGTTTTCCGGCAATACTCCCGAGGGTATCCAGCTGTATGCCTCTGAAAAGTTCGCGGCTATATCATTCATAAAACTGTAGGTCACGGGTATTGCTTCGCCCATGGTCCCGTTTTTATCTATCTGCCTTAATTCCAGGAAATACTCGTCGTTTTTGGTATTCTCCCCCTGGTATGCGATCAGCGCAGCTTTCGGCCTGTAAAGGGATTTCAATTGTTCAGTCAGTTTATTCATAGGTTATTTTATTAAGCGATTAATGTACACAGTCTATCAAACCATTTGAAAAAGTTGTCGGGGTATCGATCCATCGAGAATAATTCAGTTGTATCGGGAGAGATCGCAAGTTGTGTCGCGGGAGATATGTCGTAAGACTCCCTCAGTTCGCTGTTCGCCCAGTCCATCATCCATTCGGTCACAAAATCATCGAGGTCGTAAACAACCCTTATCATACGCTCCATATCTACCGGATGATAGTCCCTGTCTTCATCATCCAGGGGGTCATACCCGTATGACATGATGGACGGCTTATCCTTCCCGATAAACTGCAGGCCCTCCCTGAATATCCCGGCCAGTTCCCCTTCGAATTCGTTATTGGGAACATACCTGTCCAGTGCTGCCGGCAGATTCTTATAGCAGGATTTTGAACCGATCCGCTCCATCAGTCTGTATATCTTTCCCGACTTATAGGAAGCCAGCAGCCCCGCGTTTCTTTTTCTGTCCCCGGGATCGCATTCCTGCAGGCCGTCTTCCGCCCATTCCTGTATCCATTCCACATCGAAGGCTTCATTGGTTGTCACCATGCCGTTGCTGTGCATGAACCGGTGGATAAACGAGCGGGCTATTTTCCTCAGCTTCGGATTCAGGGTCTCCGTAAACTTCACAGGCAGCCAGTAAAAGGTATAATCGCCCCAGGTATGGTATTTCCACAATACGAATTGCAGCTTATCTTCAAAGGGTTCTATATTGAGGTTAATTTCCCCTATAATACTGTCCAGCTCGTCATAGATATTCGAGATCCCTTCACCGATACTGTTCCCCGGATTATGTACCAGCGGGACTCCCATAAGCGAGGCATACCTCATTGCCGATTCCAGCAGGTAGGTGTAATTTCCTTTGGTGACATAATTAATATCCTCCCCCTGCCAGTTCCGGGTAACGGTTGCGGGCGCGATCGGGGTGAATGCCGTTTTCAGAAAAGCATTACAGCGCCGCTGGGCGCCGTAATCCGTTTTTTCCTGTTCACTCCGCTGTGAACGTCGCGTTCTGTCTGGCCTATGATATACCTGGCCAGGGAATGTAGCTGCGAGGGTTCCAACTGTTTGCATGGTTTCTTTGTTTTAGCTGTTTCCATTCGGTTAACCTTTTGTCCCGATTGTGGTTTTGAACTCATAAACCGCTTTGTCTTCCCTTATTTCCGGCCCGTGTACCGACGCGGTGGTCAGCTCCGGGTATATATTGGAATAATAGCTCATTACTGCTTCCGGGGAGTCGGAAGGGTTCGGATCACTCAGTTCAACCTGTTCCGTACCTTTCTTAAAGGCGAAGGAACGTTCCATTCCATTAACTACAAGTGGCATAGCTTATCTGTTTTGATGGTTATACATGTTATTATTTTCAGGATATCCGGGAAAATCGGGATACTGGTCGTATTCGCCTTCCCTGTGCGCCGAGTAGTCTGCGCTGACGACGAAGGCGGGTTCGGTTTCCCCGAGTTCTTCCGGTATGACCCGCCCGTTGTACGGATTATTATTGTATGCAGGCTGCCCATAGTATAGGGGTTGTCCGTTATTTCCGGGAGAATAATTCCCATTCATATGGCCGTTTGCCTGCTGTCCCACAGCTTGTTGTCCGGTGTTGTAGACAGGCGGGTTAACCTGTTGCCGGATTGGCTGTTGAACAGGTTGCGGTATGGATTGCCGGACAGGTTGTGCCTGGGTAGATTGTACCTGCTGTGCCTGTTGTTGCGGTTGTTGCGGCTCCGGCCCGAACAAACTCCCCTGGTTCATCTTCATCCGTACCGCGTTGATTTTCTCATCAACCGTTTTGAGAGCCTGCGATGCCGCGAAAGTCCGCGCCTGTTTAAGGTTTGCCAATGCTTCCGCATATTTCTGGCCGGATTCGAGTTCTGTTGCCGTTTTCATCAGCTTCTCGAATTTCTCCTTTTTCTCTTTGGCTTCTTTCGTCTCTTTATCTTTCAGCTCTTTGGCAGCTTTGGAGTTTGCCGCCGCTTTATCGGCCTGCTGTTCGAACCGGCTCATATTGGCCAGCAAACCTGCCGCTTTTTGGATCGGCGTGCAAATCGTCGGCAGGAATCCCCTGTCGAGTTCTTCGGGTGTTCCGGTGACGGTCAGCGGCACGATGTGATTTTGCGCCTCATCCTTCAACCCGTTTGTTTTCGGCATGGCCGATACCATTAACAGTCCTTCTTTTTTGCGGATGACCAGCGTGATGTCTACCGCCTGGTTCATCATTTGATTGATTTGGGTAAAAAACATAATTGTAATTTTAAAATGATTATTAATATTAAAGTCTAAAAAAAAGCCATAGCCGGATATGCTTCCACATCCGGCTACGCTTTCTTTAGCTTTTCCATCTTCGTTTTACCTGTAGTCCCTGAATAATTCCGCTATCAGCCTGTTACGGTCGGGATGGTTGATAATCTGCCGTAGCGGTTCCAGCAGCTTACCAACCCTGACGGGGCCGCTGCCGCTCCTTTCAGGCATACCGGTTTTGATTCCGGGAGTTTCTTTTACAGGAACTCTTTGCTGCGGGACGGACATACCAGCATTTATACCGTCAGCCGTGATATTATATACCTGTACATTCTTCTGTGCTTCCATATTTCCTATAATCAGATGATAATGAAACGGATGATGGCAATAAGGATAGCCAGCGCTACCAGGAAGCACACCACTTTGTATATGAAGCGGAAAATACCGGGAAAGAGGACAATGAGTATTGCCGCCCATACCGGGGATACGCCGTGGCGGTATAAATAGCTGAAGCCCAATAAGGCTATGATAAGGACGGCGCCAGCCTTTATCCATTTCTTTGCTGAAGGAAAATTGTTATTTGCATTCATATCTGTTCTTTTTTTATGGGAACTCCTTGTTGTTCCCGGTTCAGGGGCAGGCAAAGCGCAGTGTCCCCACAGGCAAGGCTTTTCGTAAAAATACCGGAGCATAGCGAGGATGATTTTTGCGAAAACCCTTCGGGGCCCGGCCTTGCCTGTGGATAAGGACACGAAGCTACATTTGCCAATGAACCGGGATAACAAGGAGTCTTTTTTCTTCCTTCACTTTTTTACCTTGGCAGCTATAAAAAAAGCACAGTTCAATACGCCCTGTGCTTTTTACCTGTTCCAAAACCGTTCTGCTTACATTTTCTTTTTACGGCTGCACCCGGACGGCTTCACAGCCTTTTTCCGGTCGTTTTTTTCAGTTTTGGGGAAGGAAAAGGTGATGTCGTACTTTTGGTCGAAAACCAGCCTGGCATCGAACGTATCTCCCTTTTTGCCCTTAAAACCCCTGATCAGCTTTGTCGATCCGGTGGATAGCAGCTCCCGGATATGGCTGTCTGAAAGTTCCCTGTTCAGGCATTTCCTGTATATAAGCAAGCCGCATTTTTCGTTGCCGCACTTAGCCTGCCTTGCATGCAGGGTTACTTTTCCTGTCCCGCATTTGGGACAGGGTATCGCATTATCTGACTGCTCCGGGAATCTCAGCGACAACACCTCTGCGGTTATCCGGCGGGTATAGGCCTCTATCGCTTCCATAAAGGTCCCGGGTGCCCCGTCCTTCGTTTCCATATCCGCGAGCGCCTTTTCCCATTGGCCTGTCATTTCCGCATCCGCTATCCGCATATCTTTGACGGCATCATAGATAAAGAGCCCTTTTTGGGTAGGCAGCAGCGATTTGCCGGAGCGTTCGAGGTATTCCCTTTTGAACAGCGTTTCTATGATTGCCGCGCGGGTTGCCGGAGTACCCAATCCCTGCCCTTTCATCGCTTCACGGAGCGCCTCGTCGGAAATGTTCTTTCCCGCGGTCTCCATCGCCGCCAGCAAGGCGGCTTCCGTATATAGCGGCTTAGGCATCGTTTTTTTCCGGGCCAGGCTATACCCGCCCGCCTTCGCGTTTTCTCCCTCTTCAAATTCAGCGGGATTTTCATCCGCGTCCTTTTCGTCTTCTTCCTTGTCCTCCGGGTAATCGAATACGTTCCGCCATCCGCGGGAAAGTACCTTTTGGGAACGGGAACGGAAGAGCAAGCCTTCGAAAGATGCTTCGATAAGGAACGATTCTTTTTCGCACTTTGGGGCAAAAGCTTCCAGCATCCGTCCGGCAATCATGTGGTACACATTCTTTTCCGCGGAGGATAATTCCTGCGGGTAATCCCCGGTTATGATAAGCGCATGGTGGTCGGTTATTTTCCTGTCATCGACGGATCTTGTTTCGGGGTGAAGCGTATCTATTCCTCCCTCAAAATGCCTGAACCTGTCCATACGCAAAACCATGCGTAATAAGGAAGGTATTTCCCGGAACACATCCTCCGGTATATAACGGGAAGATGTTCTCGGATACGAAATAAGCTTCTTCTCATACAGGCTTTGGGCTGTCTCCAGTGTCTTTTCCGCGGAGAGGCCGAGGTGAATGTTGCAATCCTTTTGCAGCGCCGTCAGGTCATATAAAAGGGGTTGTGCCTGGAAGACCGTTTTGCGCTCCACTTTTGTAATCCGTGCCGACGGGCAGGCTTTCAGGCGGGCAAACAGTTTCTCCGCCTCTTCTTTCTCTTTGAAGTCCTCCGTATAACGGAACCGGCGGCGGGCGTCCGCTTTTTCGAGCGTGACATGCAGCTGCCAATAGTCCGAGGGAATGAAGTTCCTGTTTTCCCTGTAACGGGCGCATATCATGGCAAGCACCGGGGTTTGTACCCTGCCGAGTGAATTATTACCCGTCCCGGAAGAAACGGCAAGCGCCATACTCGCGTTTAATCCGATAAGCCAATCGGCTTTCGCCCTGCAATCGGCCGCCATGTACAAGGCATCATAGTCGCTGCCTGCCTTGAGGCTTGCCATTCCTTTGGTTATGGCTTCATCGGTGAGCGAAGAGATCCACAGGCGTTTGAAGGGTTTTGTACATCCCAGGTAACGGTATATGTACTGGAAGATCAAACAACCTTCACGTCCCGCGTCCGTAGCTGCAATAATGCTGTCGCACCGGTCGAATACCTTGCCGATGACACTCAGTTGTTTTGCCGCGGCTTTGTCGGTAACCATCCCTTTGTCTGTCTTTTTGTGGCGGATAACCAGTCGGAACGGGTCCGGCAGGACGGGAAGGCTGGCGGCGGACGTCCTCGAATGCCCGTAGTGTCCGGGAAGGGCGAGCGAAACAAGGTGTCCCAGGGCCCATGTAACCATATACCCGTTTCCGCTCATGTAGCCGTCATGTTTTTCGTTTGCCCCGGCTATACGGGCAATATCCATGCCTACAGAAGGCTTTTCTGTCAATATTGCGATCATAAATTGATTTGTTAATAAGTTTAATGCTGTGTTTTAAAGTTATAACTGATGGTAACAGCTATGCCTGAACGGACAATAAACAGGTCTGTGACCTTAAAAAGAAGCCGTTTCCCGCAGCAGTTTTGGTACTGGCTGGGAAAACGGCGGGTCAGTGAATTGTTAAGCGGCGGGTTGGATGCCGGTGATTTCAAGTAAGGGGGAGTCCCCTTCGCGAACCAGTTGCAGGGTCGCGTCCATGACCACATCGATCCCCAGCAGGACAAGGCTGAGCGGTATCACATTGGTTTTATTGCCGCTCAGCAGCGTGTCAAGTTCGCCCGAGTGTTCCAGGTCGTCCTTCCTGATGCCGATTCCGGAAAGTTCTTCCCAGTTCACATCTTCCGCCTTGAAAGGCGTATTATCGGTTTTTGTTTTCATAAATTTTATTTTATAAATGAATAATGGAAATGCTTATCCTACACTCTTGCCCTGCGACTTTTTCTTGTCCTGCCCCTGGTTCTGTCCCTGATTGACCACATTGCGCTGTGAGGCGTCTTTCTTCCTTTCGGGATTCTCGTTGTAATAATCGAGCCTGCCCTGGTTGAAATTGGCTTTGACGTATTGGGAGAACTGTTTGCCGTCATAGCCTTTCATGCCCTCCACCAGCACGGCTTTGCCGTCCTGTAATTTCCCGCGTTGGGTAGCCGTCAGCGTAACGCCCCAGACCTCCGCCGGGATCTTAAACTCCTGCCGTTCGCTGAATCCGTCCGGTGTCCTGGAGTAGCTTGGGCGTCCTGTCTCAAGGTCAAGTTTGACGAAGGATGAGTATTCTTCCCCTTTGCGGTTGACCATATTTTCGAGGAATACGGGCTTGCCCTGCCTCAACTCTTCCCTGTCCTGTGGGTTAAGAGCCACTCCGTTCAGTTCTTTAGGTACGTAAATCTCCCTGGCTCCTTCGGGTGAATCGGGGTTGTAACGGGTATAGGCGGGACGCCCGCTGGCTTCGTCGAGCTTGACGAACGCCGAGAATTTCTCCCCGTCCTTGCGTACCATATCCTCTACAAAGATCGCCCTGCCGTTATTGAGGTCTTCCGTTTGTTTGGGGGAGAGTTCCACGCCGCCGAGTATCTGGCGGTTGAATACCTTGTCCGTTTCGAACCGGAACTCAATTCCCCTGCGGTCGGCATTGAACTGCACGTGGGCATTGAATTCATTCCCGTTGGCGGCGGTCATTCCTTCCAGGTAAACGGCCTTGCCTTCTTTCAGGTCGTTTTTCTCCTGTTCGGTCAGTTTTACATTCTTGATCTCATCCGGGATGTAGGCATTCTCCACTTTCATCGCCACAATTTCATTGGTCGTCTTATCCAGACTGACAAACGAGGGTGCATATTCGCCCGAGCGGAGCCTGAGTTCTACTACGCGTCCCATATTCCCTGTTTCACGCAGGTTTTTCTTGTCTTCCTCCGAAAAGACATGCCCGAAAAAGGCTTTGTCGAGTTCGGGTTGCTGGCGGATGCCGTGGATGCCGAGCACTACCGGGCCTGCCGCCGATTGCTGGAACGACAGCCTCGCGTCTGTGCGCAGCACTGCCGAACCGAAGTTCATGGTGATGGGTACTGCCTGGTTTGTCTTGTAACCGCGGAGCATCTGCTCAAGGAGCCCTTTTTCCTGGAGGAACTCCTTGGACAGCCCGAAATTTTTTAGCTGCTCCCAGTTGATCATCGCTTCATTGTAGCGTTTTCTTGGCTGCTTATCGTCAGCGGGCGGAGCCTGTTGTTCTTGTCCTTCTGTCTTTTTTGCCATCATCTCATCTTTTTTACTGTTAATACTTTGTTCATTGGCGGTATTTTTCGGCTTTATCTCGTATTTCTTGAGAAATTCAGCCACCGCGTCGGTCTGCTTTCCTTCGGCGAGGTCTTTGATCGCCTGCTTGTTCTCCGGCTTCTCCATCTCTTTCTGTTTCATGCTGAGAATCCCGAAACGGGCAGGGTCTTTCAGCTGGCTCCAAAAATTCTTAAAGAAGTTTTCCACGATATTGGAATACTTGTCTACCTTCAGGAAAGAGTTCCCGTGCTTTTTGTCGGCAGGCACGGTTTCGTATTTCCCGTCCTTGCCGAGTTTGGAGACTGCCTGCAACAGCAGTTCCATCTTATCGAGAATGAGGATAATGTCGCTCAACTGCTCATTCTCCCGGATTGGTTGTTTGGGGGTGTCGCCCCGGATGTTTCCTTCCGCCATATTTTTTGTTTTTTGACTGGTGAATAAATAAGTTTATCGTTTCAAAAATAAGCGGGATTATTATGTAAATCGTTAGTTTGCAATAAACTGGCTAATTGTTTCATCGGATGTCGTCTTGTTTCACCGTTTGGGAAAGAGGATGGTAAACGTCTCCGCGATGGCATATAGTTTGTTTGGATAAGTGCTTCTACCTTTGCATAAACAATTAAAAAATGAAACCATCTTCAAAAGGACTTCCGAACTTCAGTTTGAATTTTTCTTCCATGATGAAATTGATTTAATTATTCCGCATTACTATTAATGTAGAACGGAAGCATGCATAAGTAACTGAATAATAGTGGCATTTGTAGTGGATGGCAATTTGTGATACCGATTTGGACACATGTGGTGTTGAAGTATGGAGTGGATAGAAATGAAAAACCGCCCGGAGGCGGTTAATGTGAATTATGTATTGGTAGTATTTTTTAAATTTGTTCACGCTTGGTATATACGTACTGATTTAAATCATCTTTACTAATATCTTCCCGCTTTACGGTATAGTGTTTTAATACTTTACGTATTCTACGGTTTTTAGTCAATTCATTTATATTGGTAAATTTATTCTTTTCAATTATTTTTTTTGCTTCGACTAATTCATCTTCATTCAAAGCAGTAAACTCATTCCACCATTGTTCTGTATCGCCTCTACCTTCAAACAAAAAACGATATAAGATATATGGTTCAGGCATATAAAGAATCTTTTCAAATTCTTCTTCATCTTTACCAAAAGCCTTCTCAAAAAAACTTTGACCTTTTCCTATTTTGCCTTTTGTTGCATTCAAAACTGCCTGTACGGCTCGTATAAACTTTCTGTTCCAATGTTTACCCAAATAATCCCGATTGAATCTATCGGGGCCTGTGATGGGATGGAACTTCATTGGAAAAGAGTAGATATTTATACCTAAACCATCACATAAACTTACGTTAATTTTCAATCTTCTGTACAATTCGACAGGATGGTCTTTTTCATTATAAAGTAGATAATTTGAAAGATGGTTAATGCCATGTTCAGCAGCTAATTTAACAGCATTCGTATATTGTTTCTCCCACTTCATACTGTCAAAGGCAATACGTAAAGGATGTATTGGTATTTCACTAAGTAGTTTGATATTATCTTCATTGATTAAACGAGCATCGACACCCTGATTGAAATCAACATAACGAAGGCGTGGCAATCGTTTATTATGCTTTTGATACAACTCTGAAATAAGTGAGGCCAGTTCTAAAAGTTTTTCTTTAGTTACATTATCAAAATGTAATAAATTATGCTCTTCTAACAAATTGTAGAAATTTTGCTGGGTTTCTCCTCGTAACTTTTTAAGCAATTCAGAAATCAATTCAAATGTTCGCCTAATATAAGCCCTATCATTTATTCCATCCGACAAATTCTTTACAGCAATATCAAACTGATTAGGTTCAATATAGGTTGCCCCTTTTACAAAGCCTGCTTTTTTGATGTCGTTTATAATTTGGGGAAAACGCTCTGAAGCCAGAACATTATTGTCAAGTAATAAAAGATTACGCTTCTCTCCGTATTTTTCTGTTGTTTCTTTTATTCGTTCTGTAATGGAAATGTACTCACAATAGTTAGGTTCCAGTGTTGGAACAGCACAAAAACTACATTTACGAATACATCCACGTGTCATATAGCCATAATATGCTCCATTTTCAGGATATTTGTACTCTGTTTCTTCTAAAATAGAGTAATCTAAAGGCAATGTATCTATGATAATTTGATTTTTATCAAGTATTCCCGGCTTATCTAATAAACCTCTATGAGGAATGATATTGGTGGCTTTAACAACATCGTCAAACAAGACGGTGGCAGTAACGCCACCAACTTTCAGTTCTTTCACATTCTTGACCAACTTTTTCGCAAAGTTAATCGTGTCAATAGTAATTTTCCAATAGAATGTAAATAGTGAAGTAACATATATTCTATCGTACAAAGGCTCTTTTTCATATTGCTTTTTCCAATAAATTTTTTTATAGTCATCAAGGCAACCTATGATTAAAAATTCGTATTTGGAATTTTCTAAACAGAGAGCTTCAACATACACAGATTGCTTTGTTCTTATGTATTGGGTAATATTATCGCGTTTTTCTCGCCATGTTATAGTATGATCTATCTTATGCAATTTATCAATACATAAGTCTGTAATATCTCTCAATACTAAATCTTGCATATTGCCTTTGAAGAAAGTAACATTATCACCCAACATTCGGTGATATGTTGCTATCTTCATTAACCCAATAGGTGGATATTTATTTTTATAATTAGGCTCTATTAAGAGTATATTTCGTTTCATTTTCGTAAGTCCTCGTCGATCTTATCAATCAGGTTTTTTGCTAGTTCCTTTGATAACACATTGTCTATCACGGTAAAGATTCTCGAAAGCATTTTGCGTTCACTTTTTGGTAGCCATGTGTATTTATCAGTAACAAAATTCCCCTTCTCCTTTTTAGGTTCAACTGATATTTGTTCTGGATTGACGTTTTCAGTAGTAACAACTCTTTCAAAAATTTTTGCAGCAGGAGTGTCCGCTTGGATAGTTTTTAGTTTTATTCTTTCTAACTTTTTCTTTGCTTCTTCTGCTTTCTTCTTTTTTGCTTCAAATTCCCCGTAAATCTTTTGACGGTCTTCCTTATTATTAAAGCCTTGTTCTTCTTTCTCTGTAACGGTTTTTTCAAAATCCACCAATGCTTGTACATCTCTATTTGCACTTCTCATTGTGGAAGCATCTTGGTAAAGTCGATATAGCTCTTTTGAAAAAAAGTCACTTAAATGCTGTTCAAACTTATGGCAAGTAGTATTTTCCCCAAAATAGTCCCGTCTGGAATTGGGTAATAAATTAGGGTGAATAGCAAAGATTTCTCCCAAAAAGTAGAAATTTCCTCTTTTGGCTTCTCGATGTAACTTTGATAAAGTTGTGTTATCGCCAATTTGAATATTGTTCTTTCTTAGCCTTAGACCTGCTGCCAGATTTGCATCATCATCAATAACTCCGACATAATTTGAAATCCCATACCATCCCCAATACAATAACTCATTTTTTTCTTCACACTTAAAAAAACTCAATTCAAAAATATCATCTACTCGTTCTTTATTGCCATTTCTTCCTTTATAAATAGTAGTGGTATAGCCTTTATGTAATAAGTCACGATTCAGATATATTTTATACTCATCAAGGTCAAGATTATTTTCTCTTATGAACTCATAAATTTTTTGCCTGAAAATGAATCCTGTCGGATATCCAATAGGGGCAACCATTTTTAAATAATCCTCAACAGATTTTTTGTCTAAAAGCATATCATTTGTAACACCTTCCAGTATTACTCTGAAATAATGCTTGTCAGAACCTTCTTTTTCCTTTTCAAGTTTGGTGACTTTTTGAATTACCTCACCGGCATCTTCTTTGGAATGACGGTCATTTATAATTTCTTTTAGCAGATGTGCATCCCAAGTCATTATTGATTTAGTAGTCTCTTCTTTGAATGAGGTTTCAAAAATTAATTTTTCGCAATAGCCTAATCCTCCTAAACGTCCAATTCCGCGAAATCCCTTATCTTTTCCTCGTTCTTTTGTTGATTTTGCTATATTTTGAAGTATGGGAATAACATTTTTTTCTGCGATTCCTGTTGCATTATCATAAATTTCAATACGTCGGTTTACATCATCAATGGTAATGTGTATTTCTTCTTCGCTCTTATCCATTAATCCCTGTTCTACCGCTTTGTCAATCTGGTCGGCAGAGTTTTGTATATACTCACGATAAATAAACCGCGAATCTTCATACATTCCTAATGTAAGGGATTCGATAACGTCTTTCCCAATAACTGGTGTTGCCTTATCCATGAAACTACTTATATTTATGTATTGGTTTGGGGAACTTGATATTTAAAAGTGAGCGGAATATCGGATTTTGCAAAATATATTCACCTTGTTTTAAACGAGTGAGCATTGATTTATAAACCGATGGAACAAACTGAAAATCACCTTTGGAAATTTCAATTACATTGGTTCTTCCATATGCAAGTGTCGCACAGTTCCCTTTTACCCGTTTATGGATGTCGCTGATGAACTGTTCTGCTCCGAATAAAATTATACCCAAGGAACGTCCCCTTTCTGTTATATCAAGTAATTGTTTCAAAATAGGTGAATTTTTAGGTATCTCACTGGAAGCATACTTATTTAATTCATCAATGAAAATAACTATTTTCGAAGGAATTTCCGCTTCTTTCTTATCAGTCGCTCCTAATTTCAGGTCATAAATGGCACGCATCACATCCCCGAAAACAAAGCCTTGTGTTTCTTCATCCAGTTTGGCAATATCAATTACAAATACGTCATTCTTCTTTATTTCCTGAATTTGCTCTTTCAATCGAACTTCATGCTGGTCACAACAGCGGTTAGCAAAAAGAGATTTATTCTTTTCGTATGATTTGTTGAATAGTCGATAAAATTTGCGCCAACTCAATACGGTTATTTCTTTACCGCTGCTATCCTTGTTTCCAGTTTGAGTATGCTCGTAAAGCGTTCTTTTCAAATCTTCCCAAGATGTAATTCCATTGAATTTACCCTGACCGGTTGATATATAATTCACAATGGATTCCATTGTTTCATTTGGGTCATCAACATTAGCAAATAATAAGTCAATGCTATCCCTATCATCTTCAAATACGTATTTGTATTGGAATGCACACCCTCTCTTTATTTGGTTCTCAACATCTACTACTGCTGCGTAAGTTGTAGGGGCAATTTCCTTTGAGTAAGGATAGAAGTATTTCACATTGTCAAACGGTTTCTTTTCCAGTCCCAACAGTTTATATATAGGAGCAATTTCTTCCACTTCTTTTTTATCTGTATTCAATTCATCAATAGACAACAAATCGTGTCCTTTTACATTAAGTAGAACAAATGCAACGGATTCATCCTTTCCCGAATTTAAAACTGTATCTTGAATGGATTTCATCAGAAACATAGCATACGAGGTCTTCGCTGCCAAACCGGATATACCGGATATATTCAGATGAGCACCTTCGGGGCCGATTAAGAAATGTGAATTGAAATGAACCGGAATAGTTTTTTTGTTTTCTCCTTCATACATTTCAATATATCCCGCTGGTAATGGATTCTTTACATCTGACAAACCTAAAGCCTCTTTTATCTGGATTTCGTCTGCCAATAATACAGGTGAGCCATCAAGTACGGGAGTATAAATATTATTAGTATTTCCAACAACACGACATTTTACATAATTCATACCTATTCGTTCGGTAAGAGGCTCATGTTGAACATCGCCAAAATCATTAGAAATAAAACCTGCCAAATAACTTGGTGCATCGGTTATGTGTGATATTTCTTCGATAACGCCATACGTTATTGTATTTTCAATGTGTTTTACTACAACTACATCGAAAGGCTTTAATTGGCATTTTTTATCCGTCCAAAAATAGAAATCATCTATTGTTGTAGGATTTTTCTCTGTGGCAACAACTTTCCCTATTAATGTCATATCTTAGAATAGATTTAAAAGATGTAAATCACTTATGTACTGACTTTTTATGTATTTTTCCGTAAGGTAAATCGGATATAAGTGATTTGCCCAACGATTATCGCTTCCATAGCAAACGGGATTCCGTTCATTAATAATATTTGCCGTAATTGCATCTATTTCGTCTGTCTCCAAGCCATTTTTACTTTCTGAGCCTGTCATCAGCATCTTCTCTACCTTTAATATTCCTGAAAATGGAGTATTGGTATATTTGGTATCACGAATACGAACATACCAAATAGCAAATTTCACATCACCAAACTGGGTTCCTGGCTCATACATAAATGCCGGTGTTCGATGATATAGATCTAAATGAGCAATGGTGCTGGCATTACTTTTGTTATTTTTATCTTTAAGCAATTCAGGATTAAATTGTTTTGAAACACCAATAACGCATCGATAGTTATTTCGGATTTTAGAGATTTCTCTATAATCTCCTGTTTTCATTGGTTTGTACTGCAACGAGCCATCTTTAATGAGATAACTACATTCATTCAGTAGATTTTTAGCAGTCAGTTGTGAAACGATTTTTTTTTCACATTCAATCATTTCGTCCTGAATCTTTGCAATCCCTCTGTTCTCAAAAGTTTCACCTTCCTGCAATCCTTTTGAAATGTATGGTAAGATTTTTGAAAATTTTAAATTATATTTTGTCAGACTTGATATTTGATTAATCTTTTCAGCAAGAGAGTTAAAAAATAACTCAGGCTTGTAACCATCTGCGTGAGCATAGTCGGGTAGGGATAAAACAAGATTGTGTTCAAGTGCGGTTTTACAAAATGTTGATTTATCAATACGTTGACAACAACCCACTCCAATTTGCCCTGCTACAATTGGAAATATTTTTTTCTGATATTCAATATCATCTACTTTATAGGTTCTTCGAGAGCCATCAAGAAAAAAATTAAATAGAGGCGTGCTTCCTTCGATTTGTTTGGCTCGTTTGGTCATATCTCTCGTATTTGGCGAGTGGTCTGTTTCCCCGTATTCTTTCAAACTGATTTTCTCTCCGGGCTTGTCTTCATATGCAATTGAAGGTACTGCTACTCCATCGTGGCAAAATTTAAACGATGTGTAGCATTTTCCATTGGTTTCTTTTGCAATGAACGACAGGATTTTATCCATATCTAAACTCCTCTTATTTTCATATAAGTTATCTGATCCAAACGCCCATAAATAAGGCAGTGCGAAATTACTAATAAAATTTGATCTTCACAAACGTAAGCTATTGTATATTACGCTTGAAACAAATCTGTTAATGATATTTATCCGCTCCAACTCGTCGGCGACAATTTGCTTGGATTCAACTTTGATTCGGTCGTAATTCTCTTTTATCATTTCTTTCATTCGATGAACGCCTTGCTCATCTATAAAATTGGAGATAACGGGCATTTTCTTGTAGTCTAAAGTTTCGGCGGCTACCCGCTCGTTATCAGCAACAATCTCACAATGGAAAATCTTCTGCTCTATCCGCTCATCTAAATTATCGGCGACTGCCCCGACAAACAACCCCTGAATCAGGTTGAAAATTTTGATGGGGATATCAGGCTGTCCAGTCCTTTGAAGTAAATATCAATCACTTCGATATGGATGTTCCACTCTTTAATTACGCTGCAGAAAAACTAATAAATGCTTTTCACGATAAACAGGATACTTTAATGCTTACATAAAGTTCATAGCTTTTGTCCGACCTCTCAAATCTTCTTCTTGCATAATCAATTTGTTTTTAGTTGTTTGACAATGGATTGAAAATGCGAAAGTAGGAAGATGAAAACGTCCCGAAATCATACTTTCGGGGCGTGGCAGCTTGTAGCAGTTATCACAATGAAAATTAGCCAAGAATACTATAAATACCTTATCTTTGCAAATGTGTTAAAGTTTAGTGAATAATCAACCATGTTATAAGCATCAATAAAACTATGTATATAGAAAAATTCATCATAAAAAATTTCAGAGGAATTGCCGATTTAACCCTTTATTTTTGCAAAGGGCTAAATGTGTTAATCGGAGAGAATAACTCCAGTAAGACGGCTATTATTGATGCTTTGCGCATTTGTTTAAGTTATGGTAATCAGAAAAGGGACATTTATGTTTCGCATTCTGATTTTCATATAGACAAATCTGCCATAAACGATGCTTTAAATGATATAGAATTTCATCTGCATTTTAAGATAGAAGACCCGGCAGAAGCAGGCTGGTTCAACGACTTGTTGAGCGTTCAGGAAGATGGGACGCAGGATTTGCAATTACATTTTCGATATTATCTTGATGAAGATGAAAGAATCAGATACAAGGTATGGGGAGGAACAAATGAAGGACAGGCGATTGCACCGGAAGTTTTATTCCTCTTGTATCATGTTCATTTGGACGCATTGAGAGATGCGGAAAACCATTTGCGACCGATACGGGGGAATCGTTTGGGACAACTATATGCGAATATTCAAATCGACCCTAACACTGAAACCGATAAAGAAAAGAAAAAAGAGATTGCCAAAAAGGTTCGTGAAGCGGTCGATGGAGATGATGATTGGACGCAGCACATTGGTAAAGGAAAGGAAAAAATAAATGAACATTTGAGGGAAACGAGTTTTAGCAGCAAACAACAGCAAATTGAAATTCTATTTCTCCCATTTGATTTTAACCGTTTGGTAGATAATTTGAAAATTCAAATGCCTATCTATTCGGACGATTTACTTGCAGGAGATACGTCAAAACAAAGGCATTTTGAACTCTATCAAAATGGTCTTGGCTATAACAACCTTATCTACACAGCTACCGTCTTAGGAGACTTAAAGCAAAGGAAGGAATTAAATAAAGAATGCTACGCTGCTTTACTCATAGAAGAACCCGAAGCCCACTTACACCCGCAACTTCAAAATCTTTTCTTTAAATATCTGGATAAACTTGATACGGAACAAGGGTTTCAGATATTCATATCATCACATTCACCAACAATCACGGCAAAGTCAGATTTAAAATCCGTTGTGGTTTTACAGAATCAGGACAACAAAGTCTCAGCTCTTTCTCTTGATAAATCAGGCTTGTCAGGAGATAATCGAAAATATCTGCATAAATTCTTAGATGTTACGAAGTCCCAGCTATTCTTTTCTAATGGAGTAATTTTGGTTGAGGGTATTTCCGAATCATTGCTACTACCCATATTCAGTAAAATTATGGGGGAAGGTGGAAAATATGATATAGAAAATGTAGGAATTGAATTGGTAAACTTGAATGGAGTTGCATTTTCTCATTTCGCCAATATGTTTAACAATGATAATGATGAGAAGAATTTGAAGACCAGATGTTCACTTGTTACCGATGATGATAGAGCGGATGAATCGGACGAAATTGCATCAAGAGCAAAGACTGCCTGTGAACTTGAACGAAAGAATTTGAAAGTCTTTTTAGCAGAACGAACATTTGAATTTGAACTTTTCATCGCTGGGAATAAGGACATTTTAATAGAAATATTCAGGGAAATGCACCCTGTTGCTGCGGGTAGAATTACCGAAGATACTGACGTAAAAGTTTATGCAGCAAATTTTTTGGAAAAAGTTATTTCAAACAAAGCAAAATCGGAATTGGCGCACAGGTTGGCTGTAAAATTGGCTTCGGATGAAAATGCGAGAAATGCGTTTGTTGTACCTGCATATCTCCAAAATGCTATAAGGTATGCCACGAAAGGAGAATAATTGAATGTTTAGAACGCTATCTGATAGTCAACGGGAAATCGTCTTCAACAAATCAGGAAAGTTTATAGTAAGAGCTTGTCCGGGTAGTGGTAAAACTTATTGTGTGGGAGCTCGATTAGCTCGACTAATCCATGATTGGGAAAAGAAGAATGAGGGAATAGCCATACTTTCCTTTACTAATGTTGCATGGCAAGAAATAGAAAAAAAATGTAGCGAGAAATTTAATATCGAAAAAATTACTTATCCTCATTTTCTTGGAACTATCGACAGTTTTGTAAATAAATATATTTTTCTTCCTTTTGGGCATTTAGTTTTAGGCTGTAAGGGTAGGCCAACTTTGGTTGGTGAGCCTCATGGAACTTGGAGTGGAAAAGACTTTAGCAGTGCGCTATTTGATAATATAAGTTATGCAATTGATGGTAGCATGTATGCCATTCAAGCTGCAAAAATGAATGCCAATTGGCAGCAAAACAACTATATTACTGGTGCAAAAAAGCGTTATAACAAAGCGGGATATGCTACACAAAATGATGCAAATTTCTTTGCCATGAAACTTCTTGAAAAATATCCTCAAATCGCTAAAGCAATTGCTAATAGATTTCCTTATTTGATAGTGGATGAAGCCCAAGATACATCCGATATTCAGATGAGAATAATAGATATGCTCATAGAAAACGGATTAAGTGAAGTAATGCTTGTTGGCGACCCAGACCAAGCTATTTTTGAATGGAACGATGCAAGACCGGAATTACTTACTCAAAAATATGATGAATGGGAGAATTCTATTGTGCTGAATGAAAACAGAAGAAGCTCTCAGAATATCTGTGATTTTACCTTTGGAATTTCCTCTTTAAACGGAACGTCTGTTTCCGTAAACGAGCAAGTCCGGGAATTTACCCATCAACCTAAAGTTATTACATACAGCAATAATTTACCTCAAATTGTATCTGAATTTATTGCGGAATGCCAACAACATGGAATTAATGTTTCGAAAGAATCAACTGCAATAATCTATCGAAGTAAAAATATCATTAATGAAGTTCTTAGTATTCCTGAAATCGCTTTTGGCACTAATGTTTGGATAGATAGCCATACGCGAGAATTTGCAAGAGGAAAGTTCTTATACGATAACGGTCGTTTTAAAGATGGATTTAAAATAATAGAAAGAATTTTATTGAAGACCCTGAATGCACTATCTTATTGTTCAGAGGATGATATTAATGATGCTATTGCCCAAATGGGATTTATTGCCTATAAAAGTCAAATCCAGACTTTCATAAACTTGCTCCCTCAAACAAATATTTCTATTGGAGAATGGGTTGTCTCAACAAATAAAATTCTTAAAGAAAATAGTTGTGGTTTTGAACTGCATGTTCATAAAGACGGCCTGCGTTTTTCTTTTCCTCAATTATTCTTAAACGAAGACAAACAGATTATTGAGCAAAATTATAGATATGGAACAGTACATAGTGTAAAAGGAGAAACATTTGAAGCTGTTCTTCTAATATTAAAAACTAAGGGCATTGGTAGTGCATATAAAACATTACTCAATAAAAATATATCTATTTCGACGAGTGAAGAATTAAGAATCGCATATGTTGGCATGACTCGGCCAAGCAAAATCTTAGTTATTGCTGTCCCAAATGAGGAAAATAAAAGTGCTTGGGAAAATAGATTGGTCCGCAATTAATCGTTTCTATACTTGTTTCCCAAACCTCCGTTTTTCTTTCGCGTAGACATAGGCTGGTTATTGTCGATCCTTCAGAGGGAAGTTCCGCACTAATTGAGGCTATCTCCACAACGGCTCCTGCTGCCAACCGGCGGTGAATCCCATCGCGTTAATATCCACACCGGGATACTTACTCAGCAAATCAACTAATTTTTCCCTGAAAGTATTGTGGGGAGAAACAGAGAATAACAAATACCGTATCATACAAAGCCGGAAATATACACGTTGCACATCAACGGTTGAAGGATTGTTGAGCCAAAGGAATTGAGTGTTTTGCGGCAAGGATGTCCGAAGTGGCAAAACCCTGTTCCAAAGGCGGCTATGATGGCAACACATATTTCTTAATCCACCGATGGTCATTATCCATGATTCAAAGGCTTGCGGTTGCATTCCGAATTGCCTGGCTATTTTCTTTTTTAATCCGGCATCATTCAGGTTTTTATAAATCCGGCAAATATTACCTAAAGGTAGTATTTCGGCAAGCATCCATGCCGGAGGATATACATCGGAATACGTATTTTTGAAATGTTCGATGAAATCTTCTTTACTTTTAAGTAATTCTGAATCTATTTCGGCTATTGAACTGTTAAAATAGTTCTGATTGTAAAAATACCGGTTTTGTGTTATCCAAAAAGTATCATTGAAATGCCGGCAAGCCGTATTTACCATAATGCTTCTAACGGCGACTTCAATTTTTTCAATTTCGTTAAATACTAACAGGCGGAGTTTCCGGTCAAAACGATATAAGTTCAAAACTTGCTCAAATGTGGAACCTGTTTTATAGTTATGAGCCGTTTTAGGAAGTTGGAGCAAGGGATAAAAATAAGCGCTTAACCGGAAATAACCAATATTGGTAAGGTAGTTCCGGGCTTTAGGTTCATCGTTGATTGTCAATCCCCTTGTTCTCAAAAGAGAAACTAAATCAGGAACATCCTGATAGTGCTTAGCATATGGTATAGTCATAAATAAAAATAAAACGACCCGCCGATTTGAGCATTGTTAAGAGGCTTGGCGGGTTCTATTGCTACAAAAGTAATCATAAAAGCTCAAAAAACAACTATTATGCGAATATTTTTCAAAATTAAAGCGTTTTGGTGATTTATGCCAGCTTCCTGTATAATAACAACAAAACCTATTCCAAATGAACTATATTTAAAGTACCTTGATCTTCTGAAGGCTGAGTTGAATGAAAATATTTACCAAAAATTTACGAATTTCTGCGTTTGCTTAACTTAATTGTGGTCTACAAAGAGGAGACAAGCTAAAAAAGACTGAAGTTGAGAAAAAAGAGAAAGCCTGCCGGAGTAAAAAGGAGGGACAGGCTAACGAACCGGAAAAAATAAACAAACGAGAAAAAAAATTGCAGGGAACGGGTGGAGCCACATAACTTAAACGAATATGCAGATTCGTGAGGAGAGCAGCTTTAGTCCCCCGGCTTAGGGTTTCTTATAAGGCAGGATGCGACAGGCAAATGGAATATAGTATTATATTGTAAAGATTTTAAAATATCCGGTAAAGGTATTGCCATAATATCCCCCCTCCCGCCATTTTAATATGCGTCATCGTTTCGGCTTCGCATGCTAAGTCCCTGACCATACCCGCAACTTGAATCCTGCTTTTGGAACGTTTTTTACGGGGAAAATTTACAAGCGGAGCGTCCGGAAATTTTTCCCTAAAACCCTTCAGGGCCTGAACGTGGAAAAAGCGGGATTCAAGTTATCTTCCTTAAAGGGACTGCATGGGAAGCCAAATATGAGGTGGTCTGGTTGAAGCAGGATGGGAGTATTCTGTTTCTATAATTATGTATTTTCATGTGAAAAAACAGAACGCATGCCTGCTTGAATAATTTAGCCTTCCTCCTCTTTTTCGTTTTTCTCACCCAGCAAATGACAAAGGTCGGGGTCTTTACGGATGCGCTCCTTCTCATTCTCTATTATATTAAGGACATCCCGTTTGATTTGGTTGTAGTTCCGTTCTATCTGCTCCCTCATAATATCATTTCCGTTCTCATCCTTAAAATCATTGATAACAGGAATCTTTTTATAGGCTTTGGTTTCCGTTGCTACTTTTTCATTGTCCACGACAATCATCGCATGGAAAATTTTCTGGTCTATCTTCTCCCCGAAATTATCGGCGACCGAACCCACGAACATACCTTGTGACAGGTTGGCGATCTTGGATGCCGGAATCAGGGAATCCATCTGTGTATTGATAGAGGTGGATGTATCCTGCCTGTTGATCGAAATAGACTGCCTTTTTTGAAGAACTTTCCCGAAACGTTCCGACAGGTTCTTAGCCGTTTCCCCGACAACCTGTCCCGAAAAGATATTCCCGACCGTATTTTGAATCACCTTGCTTTCCTTGTCCCCATAGTCGCGGTTTAACTGTGAATAATCCTGGAAACCGAGGCAAACCGCCACTTTATTGCTGCGGGCGGTAGCTATCAGGTTATCCAAGCCCCGGAAATAAATAGTTGGCAACTCATCAATGATAACCGAAGATTTAAGTTGCTCCTTTTTGTT
>NZ_JBHSGN010000160.1:0-26622 GCF_042654545.1 Dysgonomonas termitidis | reverse complement strand
GTTTTTTCAGGGGTCAATTTAGATTTGGCACGAGGGGGCAACGCTCACTGGATTTTCCAAATTATCTCCGATGAGCGAAAAAACGCCTGTTTCCTCGCTATTTTGGGCATACTTCTTTGCTTCTTGTATAGTCGGAAATTCGCCCAACTTCCGAAAGCCTATAAATAGTTTATACATGGTTTAAATGATTTTTTCAATGGACAGAATGGGGGTATTCTTGCGTAACCATTCCTCAATATGTTCCATGTTGTATTCGGAGGTAATAACAGCCATATCATAGGCAATCAGTGTAAAACGGCTACTCTCATAGTTATCAATCCACTCTTTCAAATTGACTGCTCCCCAATTCTTATAATTACGGGCAAACATCCTGTCAATTTCAGATATGCTCTTTGTAAACCTTACCCGCAGGGTTTGGTATTTGTCGTCTATTATTTCAAGGTGGTGGAGTGAACCGAAGTCATCATGCAGTCGGGCGTGTGCCCAATCAAAATGATAGAGTTCTCCACCCCAATTATGCGGTTCATCGAAACGGGTTTTTACCTCTGCGGTATATTTCGTATGCTTTACGTCCTCGATAGTTCCCGTTACCATAAGTCCCGTAAAGATGCACTTGCACCGCTTACCTATCAATTCTTCATTTACATCTTTTGCTTTCATATCTGTTGGTTTTTAGATTAGTTCTACTTTTGTTCTATCCCTGTTTGCCCGAAATGTACCGTTGCTGAAATAGGCGTATGAGTTATGCCAGTTGGCTCTACGTCTTATGAGTGCTGTTTCGGGCGGTCGTATCTCTATCGAAGTGGTGTTAATGTTATGTCCGATAGTGATTATCAGTTCACAATTACGCCATATCTCAAAATGGGTTCTGAATCCGTGTTTGCCTACAATGAGGTTCATTGCTTCGTGTATGGCATCCTGTACCTCTAAATCCCATTCGGGAAATGGCTGTACTTTGCTGTTCATATATCCTTTAGTTATGATTTCCATTCTATTGTGTTATTATTGTGGGTGGCTTTCGCCACCCCGATTATTAAAGTTCATTATCTAAAAGCCTTGCTTCAATATCATCATAGATGTCGTTAAACCTGTCTTGGTAATCCTCGTAAAAAGAGCCGTTTTCGTCGCACATATCCTCTCGGCTCTTGCTGTACTCCTGTTCCAACTGTAAGTCCGCCAATTCGCAGATAACCTCCATTTGCAGGGATTTAGCATCGTCTTCGTCCAACCTTATTAAGCCGTTCCTACGTCGCCAATATTTATGAATACAGTTCTTATCTGAGGGCTGTATCTTCGCCCAATAAGCACGATAATGGTACTCCGTTGCCGTTTGGCTGTCTATACCCGAAATGACCGCTTTTGTTTCGTTGGTCATGTATTCCCACCATTGGTCGGCATCCTTGTAAAATTGGTAAATATTGCCGTGAAGCGAATTGTCTTTAAGTGCATATACGTTTTTTGTATGCAGGTAGCACCCTGCGTTCCTGTTCCAACATACCCGCAACCAATCGGCATTGGTTGCTTCCTCTAACTGGTTATGCTTTTCAATGGCTTCGTCCACGTTAGCAACATATATCAGTTTTCCCCCGTTATTCAGGGAGTTAGCCAAATAATAGGCGTACATATCGGCATCGCAATGGTTAAGGAAGTTCGTACCCCTTACGGCAAAGCCGTTTTCCGTTTTTACTATTCTACACTTTTTCATATCATTATTTTTTTTGTGATTGATTACTTTGTTATGCTGCCAATCGTTGTTCAATGAGTGGCATATTGTTATTTACAAGTGAAAGTATCTGACTGTGGTGCTTGGTGGTCTTGTTACATACGCCCCTGCATTGGATTACTTTCAGTTGGGAAATAGATACCTCTACGGTTTCAATGCGTTTGCCGTCAATGGTTGCCGAAAGGATAAGGGAATCTTCTTTAGTCGAATAGCTACCTACACAATGGTGCATCACTTGCCCCTCTGTTATTATCTCCTGTACGCTTTCAAGTACACGGATGCTGATACGCCCATCGGAAAATATAAGTCCGAAAAACCTCTCTTTAATAGCTTTAAATTCGGCTTCCTTTTCAAGTTGTTTTTCCAATTCAGCTTGTGCATCGGTTTTGGCTTTTTTCAGCATATATCGGTCATGCTCGGCTTTGAGGTCTGTCGGGCATACATATTTGGCATTATAGAGGTCTTTCCCGAAGAATCGAAGATTGTCTATATAGTCGCACCAAAGCGTTGCATCTTTGATTTTATAGTCGTTTCGGATGCAGATACGGATGGACTGCCAATATTTGTCTATGTTCTTCCAACCGCTGTCCATGATGCGTTTGAGTAGCTTGGTATAGCCTGTTTTTATCAGCGTTTCGGCACGGCTGTCAGTGAGTAGAGTACGGAACAGGTCTAACGGTTTTTGTCCGTAGAATGCCTTTCTAATGCCTGTGCGTTTGATTTCGGGGATAAGTTTCATTCGGGGGTAAACTACGCCCGTGTATATTTTGTCATATACATTTATGTAAAACTTGTTATTGTTATTTTCATGTCGCAGTTCTAAAGGGGTATGAAATATCCACGCATCATAATAACAAGTACCCATTGTCTGACGGAGTTTTGCGAACGTGCAATGTTTACCATTAGGAGCAATCCACCGTTGCATAACCTCTGAATAGTCGTATTTGGGCGTTTCTCCGACCTTAACCGAACAGAATAGCATTACAGAGCGCAATACCTGATAACCTGCATGGGCGGTTATTACTGTCATGTAATAACGAGCGTTGAATGTTCGTTTTTTGGTGGTTTCTACCGTTAGTTTGGCATTGCAGTTCGGACAGTTGCAATCCGTTAGGGTGGCGACCAAATGCCCTGCACCCTGCCACGAATGACCGCATTTAGTACAGGTCATTACCCCTTTTTCGGTGCGGTGTCCGATATGATCTATACCGTTTTCATACCCCCATTGGGTCTGTTCTTTCGTGAGTTTCGGCAGGGTTTTACTTGCTTCTACTACCTGTGCTTGGAATTTATTTAGTGGTTTCATGGCTCAAAAATTGAATAGGTTAGGGACTGTGTTCGTTTCGGGTTGCTTGGCTTTCGGCTTGGCATTACCGTGTTTCATTTTGGCATAGGCTTCGTCCTGTACTTTCTGAATGGCTTTCTGTCGTGCCTGTGCTTTTTCTTCATCGGTTAGGATAATGGTATGGTTTACCACAACATTACACTCAATGCGCTTGCCAACCTCGATATTGTCCTCATCGTAATAATGCAGGGCAAGGGAGTAAATTTCATCATCCGTAAATCCACATATTCCGCTTTGCTGCACGTAATTGAGAATGTAGGTTACACAATCGTCAATGTTCTTGTTCGACTTGGCATAGGTGGGGGCGAACAGTTCATCGGTCTGCGCTCTCTGTTCTAAATAACTCTGTATAGTTATTTTGAAATAATCGGTTGCTGTATTTTCTGCTTTCATTGTTTTTGTGATTTGTGGGGCGAATTGCTCCGCCCCGTGTGAATACTTAATCTAATCCGAAATAATAGGCTAAACGTTGCTCCTGTGATTTTGAGAAAATCCAACCTGCCAACTTCTTACCGTTGAATGTCAATCGGCTATTGAAGCGTCCGCCCATTGCTTTGAGTTCGTCTTTTATGGCTCTCGTTTCTCCGAATACTGCTACTGCTTTGGCTGAATATTCTACCATTGTACAACCGCCTTCGCTTTCCGTTGTCGGTTCTGTCGGCTTGCTCGGTGGCGTTGTGTTCGGTTTTCTGATACAGATATTATCCTCGTTCCCTGCGGTGTATGCAAAATCCTCTATCGTGCGATTGCGGTCATAGACTTTCACTTTTTCGATTATCCAACCGCAATATTTACTCTCTCCCAAATAATAGCCGTCGCCCATGCTGTATTTCTCACGGTGTTCATAATCCTCATTAAACTCGGCTAAATAGGCGGTTTCTTCTAAATTGGGAGCGTGTTTCCGCATTTCGGAAAAGATGTCCCGTTTATGCTTAGAAAAGTCCAAAATAACAGTGCGTTGCGTACTGTGTGCATAATAATCGGTCATTCGGTCGCTGTCGTCCTGTTTCAATCTCGCCACGATAACTGCTTGTGCATCTTCGGGGAATATCTCGGCAAAGCGTTTTCTTCCGATTTCTTTAACCTGCTCTACTCTGATTTTTTCCTTTTCGGCTTCGTCCTGCTCCGCTTGCTTCTGCCCGTGTGCTTGTTGAAGAAGTATTGCTACCTCGAAACTGTCCATAAATTGAGAGTTCTCGCTGTCGTAATAGTAACCGATACCGAATTTTTCTTTCAAGGGTCGGATAATGTCGGCTGTATAAAACTCCTTTGTCCGTAGGTTAATCAGCTTGTAAGCAATGCCCCAATCGTTTTTGCGGATTTCATACACTACATACCTGTCATAACTGTAACCCTCCATTTGGATAACCTGATTGACTTCTACCACTTGTTTGGCTCTGTCAATTTCCTTGTTTGTACCTAATAAAAATACTTTGCTCATAACTGTCGGGATTAAAAAACGTGAATGAATAAGAACCAAAAAAAGCCTATCAGAGCGACAAGAGAGAAAAGGCAGGATGCGATACCCTTTAGGATATTCCAACAGAAAACCACGCCTAAGACCACCCAAATAAAGTCAATACCCCACACATAGAAACCTACTGCGGTCGCTACTATCTTTACTACCAATCCAATGCTAAATGGATGGTTGATAGATTCATGTTTCCTTTTATTTTTTTCTATTGTTCTCATAACGTCTGACTTTTTTTTTATGCCGTAACGGAGAGGGTATGATGAGTTCTGTTTCAGTAGCTTTCAAAGGCCGGTGTTAGCCCATGTCCAGATTTTTGCAAAGAATACGCAACGTCGCCCCGGCGATGTCGGAAGATTGTTTGCAAAACCCGGAGGGCGCGAAGCGATCTTGCAGGAGCGTGAACGCCGGAAATACCTTTGCTGCTGACAACAGAACCATCATGTTTTTACCCTCTCCATATCCAGGCATATAAAAATGAGGAAGACGTTATACCGGGAGAACGGTAGAAAAAACTATATCAGTGATTGGTTATTATGGGAAACAATCACTGCAATCGCTGTATTTATTGGCGGTTGACCAACTTTGGCTGCCAGTCTGTTTTAGTTGGTAGCCACTCTATGCCATAGAAAAACAGAGCGGTAAATAGATAAATGGGAATGTCTATTTTTGTTTCTCCGGGAATACAAAGCGTAGAAATATGGAGATAATCAGTATGAGTATAAAGGTCTTTGACACTTTAGTAAAACGTGTCGAAGATATTGAAGAAAAGGCGGAGAGGTTATACCGTCGTCAGGAAGATTTAAGTTTGAAAAAATGGCTGGATAATCAGGATGTTTGCGAGATATTGGATATAACCAAACGTACCCTGCAAAGCTATCGGGAAAAGGGGTTATTACCTTATAGCCGTATAGAGTATAAGATACGTTACAAGCCGGAAGATGTGCAGAAACTACTGCAATCTTCGGCTCATCAACCGAAAAAAATGTAGGTCATGAATAATTTGATTGAAAAAAGCGATCCGCGCGTGATAGACATTTTTCGACGGTTGGAAAAGGCAAGTAGTCTGATTGATAAATTAGAAGTTCCATCCCGTCGTTCTTTTAACGGGCAACGCTTCGTTACCGACCGGGAGCTTTCGGAAAGGCTGAGGGTAAGCCGCAGGACATTACAGGAATACCGTTCGGCAGGAACTATTCCCTATTACCTGATCTGTGGTAAAATTCTTTATAAAGAATCAGAAATACAGCAATTTTTGGAAGATTCCCGAAAGCAGACCATCGACCAACAGGAATTGGTATAAACAAGAAACGACCTTATTTACGGGTCGTTTCTTGTTTCCGGCATATAGCAATCAATTCAGCATCGTATTAATGCCGGGGATTTTCCAAAGTATTACGGGATTCAATGCCTGTCCGGTAATCCACTCACGAAAATATTGTGCCTGCCGGGATTTGAGCCGGAAAGCCAGTGCCGTTATCATTTCCAGATTATAGAGTGTCAATATACTGCCGTTTCCATTATCCTTATGGCGGCAAACCATATCTTCCCGTAATATCTCGTTTTTTAGTATGGAACGGATATTGCTGTTTATAGCCGATATGAACACGCTGAAAATATCGGCGATTTCGTGCTGGGTAAGCCAAACGCCGCCCGCTATTGAACGGATAATTACCCGTCCTTCTTCTATTTTGATTGTTGTTGTATTCATTTTATTGATTGTTTGAGGGTTGAACATTCTTGTTTTTCTTCCTTTCTCCGGGATAACGGATAGCCGCCCGGAGCGATTCATCTTCATACAATGTAACTTTATTAGCTTTAGATGCCGTCCGGGATTTAAGCCGTTTCATATCTTCATCCACTTTTTTATCGGTTACTTTGGCGTATATCTGTGTGGTGGAGATATTCTTATGTCCCATCATCCGGCTTACGGTTTCAATAGGAACGCCCTGTGAGAGCGTAATATGCGTTCCGAAATTATGTCGTGCTTTGTGAAATGAAATATGTCCGGTTCCGCAAATCTTAGCGATTTCTTTCAAAAGTTTCCCCATATAGCTACGGTCATAAACTTTGAATATACGTTTGCCGGTTCTCTGAGGACGGTATTTCTCCATAATTTTCAGGGGTATTTCCAAAAGGCGTACATCACATCCTGTTCCGGTCTTTTGGCGCTTTATTTTAATCCAAAAACTTCCGTCAGAAGCCTGTTCAATATGCTCGTCAGACAATCTTGTAAGGTCGGCGTGGCACAATCCGGTGAACGTCGAAAAAACGAACAAATCACGGGCGCGGCATAAGTTGGGTCTGTCGAGTTGGCATTGCATCAGTTTCTCCAAATCTTCCAGTTTCAGATGACGGCTCTTTAGCGGTGGCAATTCGGGAAACAGTTTCATATAAGGATCGCGCCGGAGCGTTCCCTGATTGAAAGCCCGCTTGGTTATTTTCTTTAGGTTATACAGATGTTGATGCACTGTTTTTTGCTGTAACCCTCTGTCTGTCCTTAAAAAGAGATCGTAATCCTCGTAAAAACGAAGGTTAAGACTACGGAGCGTTACATCATCTGTATCGTATTTTTTCCTGATAAATGCCAAAAGATGATTGTAGGACACCACATAAAGGTCATGTGCCTCTTTCTTACGATCTACTCCAACCCGTTTTTTAAACTCGTCGTTATGTTCTTTAAAGAGTTTCATTAGCGTGAGTGGTTTTTGTGCTACACCTTTCAGGGCGTTCTTAACAAGTTCGGCCGTAACAAATCCCAAACTCTCCTTTATTTCCTTATGATGGTTTTTGATACGTTCCGTAAGCTCGTCGATAGACTTGTTTACTTGGAGCGCATTTTGGCTACGCCCTGCGGCACGGCCTTCCGATGAATTCCAAAGGGACGGATTAACGGATACTTTAGTTCCCACCTGCTGGGATTCAGCGTCAATGCTGATATTACACAATAGCTGACACATACCGTCCTTGCGGATTTTAGTACGGTTTATATAGAATAAAATCGCAAATGTGCTGCGCCGTCTATCTTTCTTATCTTCTTTGTTTTTTGCTTCCATGATTGAAATATATTAAGTTATTAGATAGCAAATTTGAATTTCCCGGCAATACGTTTCTCCAACACTTTCATATCCTCATCAATCTTATCGTTGGTGATTTTCGCATAAATCTGCGTCGTCGCAATTTGGCTGTGTCCGAGCATACGGCTTACCGTTTCGATAGGAACACCCTGTGAAAGAGTGATTTCGGTGGCGTATGTGTGCCGCCCGCAATGCCAGGTGAGCCGTCGGGCGATACCACATATACGGGCGATATTTTTCAATGCCCTGTTCAACTCCCCATTTGGGTACATCGGCAGTAGTCGTCCGTTGGTTGCTGTCCCCCGATAGCGTTCAAGAATTTGCAAAGGAATTTCGAGCATGGGAATTTCATAGTCTATTCCGGTTTTCTCACGGAATGTTTTTATCCAGACTACATTATCTTCGGCAACCGAAATATCTCCGTCAGTTAATTTGCACATATCGCAATACGGGATTCCGGTATAGCATGAAAAGAGGAATAAATCACGGATAAGGTATTGCTTTGAGGTAACAAGCGGAGTTGTCATCAGCTTATTCAACTCCTTTCGAGTAAGATATTTTTGTTGCCGTTCAGGACGCTCCGGCTCATAACCGGCGAAAGGATTTTTGGTGATGATGCCCTCGGTTATAGCTTCCCCGATAATAGTGCCCAACCGAGTAGTATATATTACTATCGTACCCGGAGCAAGCCGACGGTCAATTTTCAGATAGAGGTCAAATTTATCAATAAACGACCTGTCTAATGCAGAAAATGGAATATCTGAAAGTTTATATTTCTCTTTCAGGAACTTTGTGAGATGGTTAAGTGTGAACCAATAACCTTTTTCCGAACCTTCCTTACGGTTTACGCCGATGCGCTTGTCGAAATTCTCGTTATGGGTACGGAAATAGGATAATAGCGTTTCCTGCCCGGATGCCATGCCCAGCAATAAGTTCTTTACATCTTCGGCTGTTACGCCATCCCTTACCGTCGACAGTTCACGGTAATACGACAGGGCGGATGCTCTGATTTCGTCCAACTGCCGGTTAATTTCATTTGCCGTATGGCTTTTCCCTGTGGCACGGCCGGATGCCCATAAATCTGCAGGAACAGTCATTTTTGCACTAAAGATGGTTTCGGAGAATTTTCCGATTGAAAGCCTTGCCATTACAGGGCTTTTACCATCCTTTTTCGTTTCATTCCTTTTCAGGTAGAATGACACCTTTACGTCCTTTGTCATAACTCTGTTATTTAAGTGTAAAATTACTTGTAACAGAGTTATTTTCAGTTGTATAAAATATGGAGCGAATGGGAAACAAACTCCAATTTTCTACTAAAAAACCCATCTTTCTGCCGTTAGTGCGAAAAAAGGGTTATTTTTGAAAGACGTTTTTAGAAAAACAAGTGCTCTTTAAGGTGATTATCTTTATTCAGGTTGTTTTTGCTTCCTAATTCGACTAACCAAAAAGGCAGTATATAGGTAGCAAATCTTTCGCTTAACTGCTCTATATTCTTCCACTTTGCCTATTAGAAGAATATAGCGAAACAACGCTGAACTAACCTAACAACCAAATACTTACTCTATTCTTCCAAATTTTGCCTATCTTTGCGAGATTCTTTATATATTTGTAGTAATTTAATATTAAAGTTTGTGATTTTACTAGCCGAAAGTGGTTCAACAAAGACAGAATGGTGTTTAGTTGACAGAGATGGAATAGCTGAACATTTTTTATCAGACGGTATTAATCCCTTTTTTCAAACAAGAAAAGAGATTAGTCGGCTTATCAGGTTACAACTGCCTCAAATATTTTTTAAGGCCAGATTTACCTCTATATATTTTTATGGAGCAGGTTGTTCGTCCCTCGAAAAAAAGAATATAGTAAAGGCTTCACTCGAAGCACAATTTAAAATCCCCTCCATAATCGAAAGCGACCTTTTGGGATCGGCTCGTGCGCTATTTCAGGATGAAGCAGGAATAGCTTGCATTTTAGGAACAGGGTCTAACTCCTGTTTCTATGATGGAGAAACAATAATTAAGAATGTCAAGTCTTTAGGATATATACTAGGAGATGAAGGCAGTGGCGCATCACTGGGAAAAGCGTTTCTATCCGACTGTTTAAAAGGATTAGCTCCGAAAGACCTGATTGATCCATTCTATAAAAAATATAAAATCGATCCGGATGAGATAATGGATTATGTATATTCAAAACCTTTTCCAAACAGGCTTTTATCTGTATTATCATCCTTTCTGTATGAACATTTGGAACATCCTTATGTCAACAATCTGGTCAGACAAAACCTAAGGTCTTTTTTCGAAAGGAACATTCTTCAATACGAATACAATGAGTATCCTATACGGTTTGTAGGATCACATGCAAAAATGTATTCATTCATGTTGCGTGAAATAGCGCAAGATATGGGAATCTACATAGATGTAATCATAGAAAATCCGATCAGAGGATTAGTTGAATACCACCGGAATAACGAACAAATATAGAAAAGACAGAACACAAGTCAATATTGTGTCCTGTCCTACCTAAATTAAAACTCAGTACCCCGGCAAAAGACAGAAAGCACCCGGCAGTACGAATCCGGTTAAATCTCCATTAACAACCAGAATTTTCACTTAATTACAAACGACTTATAGATAAATAGTTATCTTAATTATAAGCGGTCGAAAGAATAACCTTTCTTCTTCAATCCTTTAATTATCTCATCCAGACGCAAATACAATTTATCAGTACGGCTGTCATGTGTTCCCGGATGAATGAGTATAATAGCACCGTTTAAACCATTCTCTTTCTCAAAAGCAAATAACTGATCGATCAGTTGCTGCGACGACATATAGTTTTTCATATCAGGTGTCGTATAGTCGGCAGCCGTCCGCAATCCCGAAGTAAAATTAATTGTCACCTGTCCCTGCGTTTCAATGAGACGCACCGTTTCTCTATTATACCATTCGGATGGTGGCAAATAATAATCCACTTTATTTATATCTACTCCGAAGCGGGCTAGTTCGCCCATATTTCGCCGGAAATCATTTATAAGGCTATCGGTGCTCACCAATGTTTTTTCCCGGTTGTCCCAAGAAGCATAAAGAATATGTTTATCGGAATGTCCTCCTATATAGTGTCCTTTACGGATAATTTCTTCTATGACCGGCTGATGCTCTTTCATCCTTAAACAGTTACCGGTAAGGAAGAAAGAACCTTTTATCTTATTATTGTTCAACACCTTGAGTATTGAAGGCGCACCTTCAAACGCAACATCAGCAGAAAAAATCAGATGAATTACTTTTTTTCCGGTATCGATACGAACAGTAGCCCCCTGATTATCAATTACTGATTTAGTCTTTTTTTTTTGAATTTTACCTGTTTTTTCCATTGTGGACAGGTAAAAACTCAAACTGGCTGTTCCATCCATTGTGGGTTCGTTTGATGAATAATCTCCCGGATCGTCATGATATACAGCAGCTCCAAACTGAAATGGTGCGTAATCATCTTCATATTTCAAATGTATTCCTCTGAGATTCTCATATATCGACTTATAAATAGGCCCGTCCACCAATCCTCCGTAAGGTACGTCCTTGATAATTTCCGATACGAAAGAATGCGACCGTAGCGGTGAATCGCCATTCTCAGGGAAACCGCAGATCATGGATGTTCCCCACGGATTACAACCAAACAGCCAATCTCTCAATGCCGCTTCCATCTCCAGATATGTGTCGTCGCCCGATGTCTGATAATAAAGCTGAGCCTGGGTTATAGCAGCAGCAACCAGATTATTCGAACACCAGATAAAAGGGATTCCGTTCAGAAAAGGGTCATTGTATTCATTGGCCCTTTTCAAAATAGACTCAAGCCCTTTCTTCATAAATCCGGTATACTTATCGCTTATCACCTCATCGTTCGACTGGGAAAGATAAAAATGTCCGAGATTTACAAACGGATAGTATTGATAATGGCGTGCCCGGCCTAATTCCATCCAAGGGGTTATTTCTTCCAGTTGCCCCCAGTAATCTGCTTTTTTCAGCCATGAATTATCTTTTGTTATTGCATATTTAGCGGCAGCAGCCAACTCCATATCGTCCACCCAGTTATCTTCTTCATAAAAATAAGGAGAGACCACACAGGCCGTCTGAAAATTACCCAGATCAGACTCAGCAAATCCATAAGCAGATCCTGCTTTTTCTTTAAGTATAATAGAGAAATCCGGGTCCATATCCTTAAATATGTCGGCTCCCAGAGCAAATGCAGATGCAAATTTAGCGGCACTCGAAGAAACGCCTGTCGTACGGTTCTTATGCTCTCTCAATCCTTGTGATTTGCCGGTAATAAAATAAACGGGACGTCCTGTACCTTTGCCCCATCCATAGTCTACAAAGTCACGGGAAGGATAACGCATGCTGGCGTGGTCACGATCATCGGCTATCTGATTGAACATGACCGCCGAATCAGGATTCATTCTCACCATCCACTCCAATCCCCAACGTATTTCATCCAGGATATCCGGTATTCCGTTATTGCCTTTTTTGCCTGCGGCATCATGTTCGTCTTTGAATATTGTCTTATCCGGTGTTTGTTGCCACGCAAACAGCATCTGGTATGTAGCATTGGCCGAAGTAGGCAGGTACTGCAGATAATCGGAAGCATCGTGCCACCCTCCGCGAACATCTATTTTCTCGCCTGTACGTGTAGGATGATCGACTATAAATCCGTCATGCTGATGACAAACAGTATCCAGATACGGATTAAATCCGCAACGTTGCTGACGCATATATTTTAGCAAAAAGTCTGCTGAACCGTTATATACATCTGCATTTATCTTAAATACCGGAGATTTTGTTCCGTTAATCTCGATATAATATTGACCGTCTTTTTCCACAGGTGAGAATGGAAGGCGTAGAGCCGTTTTCATTCCCCATCGTCCAGCATTGGTTTTTGTCCCCTTTCCTTTATAAACAGATGCATCTGATTTTGCATCTTTTATTTCAAACGTCAGATTATCAGTTTCATCTTGGGAAATAAAAACAGCGGTTTTCACACTGCCCGGCAAATATCCCAGCTGATTGATTCTAACCCACGACTTTTGGGCGCAGGCAAAGCCGACAAATGTAAACGTGAGCCATACAATTAGTAAATAGCGGCATTCCGCTCTTTCTGATATTTTCATTTTTTATAAATACTTTGGTTAACTAATTCGTCAAATAGCATAGCTATTTTATCTGTTACAACTGTAGCATACACTTCCCCCTTATCGGCAGAAGACCTACGCGGATTACCTATGCCGGTATCAGAAGATACTTTTGCCCAGTTACGCGGAACCCATGCTACTTTATTATTCAGGGATTCTATATTAAAAGGCTTGCTTTCACCGGTCCCCGCCATGCTCAGGTCTACCAATCCGGGATGATAATGCAGCATGACGGAAGTTTCCATTTCACCGGCATGATCATCTCTATTTTCAAAATAATTATCCTGCGCTTCTACCGAAAACCAGTCACAGCAGGCAATAACCATTTGCGGATAGTCTACACACAGGTCACGTATGAGAGGTCTAAAACTGTTGCCCCCGTGTCCGTTTATTATTACCAGAGTATGGATATTCTGGTAGTCCAATGATTCTACGATATCATACAGAATATGTTTCTGTGTTTCATAACGCGTATGCAGACAGAATGGTAATTCGCGTTGTCCCGGATTTTGAGCGCCAAGAGGGATGGGTGGCAACACCATTCCTCTGACACCATATTTAGCCCAGGCCTTTGCGGCAGCATCCACTGCAATATCATGGGCGAGGTAACAATCGGTAAGATACGGCAAATGATAATTATGAGGTTCTGTGGCGCCCCATGGCAATACGGCAAACGAATACGATTTACTTCTTATATGTCCGTAATTTTCGACTTGCAGGTCGATATGTTCCAACTCACCCATGACAGGAAATTTTAAATTGTTGCTACACGTCTTTTATATTCAGCCAGGCAGGCATCCAAACGTTCGTGAGCCGTCGTATCGCCCGGAACATTATGTGACGGATGAATATATAATTTCACACCCCTGTCAGCCAATATCTCGGCAACTGTTGTTATTGTCATCCATACCAGCGTAACGAAAGCATGTGTAGAAACAGGGCCTATCTTATCCTGATGATTTTTTAACGGTACAGATGCGTCTACAACAGGTACACACGAGTCAACAACAATATCAGCAATCTCGAATATGGTCTTCCCGCTCGGATGGCGGGTAACTTTACCTTTAGCTTCCGCCGCAGAGCCATACACGATAACCTTCATTCCCAATTCTTTGGCCCGTAAAGCTACATCAATATTTACATTATTGATACCTGTATGTGAAAAAATCCAGATGCAATCTTGCTTATCGAAATTGTAAGATTTCATTATAGCGTTGCCATAGCCCTCAGCCCTCTCCAGAAACAAAAATTGATGAATACCCATTTGCCCGGTTATCCCAGTAAAAAATGTCATTGGCAACTCTACCATAGGATGAAAACCAACAAATCCGCCAATGCGCGGGTACATTTCCTCTACGGGGATCGTAGCATGCCCACAGCCGAATGTGTGCACCCAATGATTTGATTCTATAGAGTCTGCCATAACTTCTGCAGCTTTTTTTATATTTTCCAACTGGGTTTCTTCTATTTTTTGCATGATGTCCCGTGCATTTGCCAACCATTGTAATGCTAACATAACTTTGAGTTTTTAATTGTTATTAGTAATAATTTTTGAATTTGTAAAGACAATAATTGCTTGCATAAGCAACAGAATTGCAAGGAAAACAGGGAATGAAGATATTTCGAATGCCCGCGAAATATATCCAACTACATAATTTAATATCGAATTCCCGCTTAATGCGACAAAAAGGGCAAACCCGATAGCAGTACCTGTAGTTTCCTTATACATAGAGCCTATAGTTCCTACAACTACAGGAAATCCGGCCGCCAGGCCAAAACCTGTAATAAACAGGCTTGTAGCAGCCATAGGAAAAGAAATTGTATAATTAAGCAGGACAATACCCATCATGGATAATGCCATACTTCCTATAAGAATATAATATTGTTTCAGCTTCTGTAAAATGTAGCTAAGCAACAAACGGGAAACAGTCATTCCCAGCACAAAGAACGTTAGAGAAAGAACAATATCCCCTTCCTGAACAGATAATACCGATTTTAGGTAGCTTGTCGTCCAATTGTTGAATAAACCTTCTATTCCGCTTTGAAAGAACAGGAATAAGCTCAAAACAAGTAGTGCAGGTTCCTTTATCTGAGTAAGAGTTCTTTTTATCGGAAAACCTTGGGTAAGCTTGGGCCTGGGAAATTTTACTGCTAAAAAATATAAAATACAGATAAACATAAAAATTGCGGTATATCGCAATATTATTTCATAGGAATATATCTTTGACAATGTACCTAACAGAATTGGTACACCAAGGGCTCCTACTCCATAAAAGACGCCTAATACGCTTAGTTTCGAAGCTCTTTGTTTATCGTCAGATATATCAGATACCAATGCATTTGCAGAACCATTAAGCATCCCCCCTCCCACACCGATAAGAAATATAGATAAGCGCAGGATATATATGTTATCAAAAAAAGATAGACCACTTAATCCCATCAATACTATAAAAGTGCTTACTATTAACATTAGTTTATACCCGAAACGATCGACCACAGGCCCAAAGGCAATAGATCCCAACAAAACGCCTACAGGCAGGAATGTAACCAGTGAAGATGCGCTAACAGCATCAAGATTATACTTCCCGGTCAATACAGGCAGGATGGAACCCATCACGATAAATGCAATCCCGAAAAATGCCATCCCTATGCAAGCCGCTATATAAACAAGATTCTTTTTATACATATATTCATCATTTTAATGATAGAATAGCTAAATACCCCGCACCAAGCAAACCAGCCTCTCCTCCAAGGTAAGATTTTTCGAAATTTACTTGTTTTATACTTATAGGCTGAGCCCATTTACAGGCCTCCTTATATATCTGATCGAAAAAATAAGCAGCAGGACCAAATACTCCACCTCCCCATATTATTTTTTCGGGATTGAAAAGGCTTACTAAATTGGCGGCAGCCATACCCCACATTCGTATCGCGTTATCCAATACATATTTTGCCAAGGCATCACCTTCTTCATAAGCGACAAATACATCTTTCGCTTTTATAGACTGAATGTCTATCGTTCGTAAGGAACTATCATTAAAAGACGTGCCTTCTTTGAGTATTTTTTTTGCCTGATAAGCTATACCATCTCCAGAAGCATGGCTTTCGAAACAGCCGCATAGCTCATAATCTTTTTCGTAAGGAAGCCCCAGAGCCATCCATCCTGCCGCACCAACAATATCTCCATGTCCGTGCAAAACATGTCCATCAGACAATATACCAACACCAATCCCTGTTCCTACTGCAACGAACAATGCATTAGAACATCCCATAGCCGAACCTTTCCATGCCTCGCCTAGTATATAACAAGTCCGGTCACTTGCGATATCGACTTTTACGGAGGGGTTATTTATATGAATCTCTATTTCCTCATGCAGTGGATAATCCTCCCAGCCCTTTATATTAGGTGCCCATACTTTCTTCGTTTTGCTATTGGCTATTCCGGGGACACAAATACCAATTGCTTTTATATCTGAATCGCTACCGTTGTAGGAGTCGATTAATTCATCTATAATATGCATCACCAATGTGCCCACGTCTTTGCCTTTCTTCCCCAACAACAAAGACGACTTCTTTTCGAGAATATACCCTTCATTATTGAAGATGGCCCCTATAATTTTTGTTCCTCCTAAATCGATTCCTATTACAGCCATGATATCATTTATATTTAAGGTCGTGAATAAGTGTGTACAAGAGGTGAAAGCAAATTATGCCTATTTACTTTTCTCATTAATCGAAAAAGACAATAGAACTCTCGGAATGAGAAGGGCTAAGGCTTGTTATACCATAGCGGTATTTTTTAAAATCTTTCTTATTTTTATATGGTAATACGATTTCGGTCAAACCTGTTACGGCAATAATCGTTTCCGGATTGTCCCTATTTACAGGCTTATTTCTTTTAAACTTATAGATAACAAAACGTTTGGCATTTTTACCTCGCTGCCATTTCAGTATAATGTTATGTTCGTCCTCTGTTTGTAGTGAAACATTTAACGGATTTTCAGGTTCAATACGCTTAATCCTGTTGTTTTCGGGCGAAATGCTTAATGATTTGTACTCTTTTTTTACCAGACGCTTTTCTAAATTTACTTCCGGCTTATCAAATAAGGATTTTGCACTAAAATAGATCTCGCCCTTGATATTCGGGTCCGCCATATTTCTGTTTATCTGACGAATAAGCTCTTGAGAGCTATGCCATTCTTTCTGTTTCGCTTTTTTTGATACCCTGTAAGGTGCAAGACCCGCATAAACGTTAGCCCCATAATTATATTTTGACCACCAATCAGATAATATTGCATAATCGGCAATCGGATATCCTATATTAAAATACAGCTGAGGAAGAACATAGTCGATCCATCCTTTTTCCTGCCACAACAGTATATCGGCATACAGACCATCATAGTTTGTCATGGCCTTTGTTTCTGATCCTCTCGGGTCCTCTGTCTTGTTTCTCCAGATAGCGAAAGGAGAGATTCCAAATTCAACCCAGGGTTTTACCGACTTTATAGTTTCATTTATTTCTTTGATGATAAGATTGACGTTATTTCTCCGCCAGTCTTCTTTATTCCCGAAACCCCTCGGATATTTCACGAAGGTCAGGGAGTCGGGAAATTCTTGTCCCGATATTTTATATGGATAAAAATAATCATCCATATGGATGGCATCGATATCATAATTGTTTACAATATCTTTCACTACTTTACACGTAAATTCACGAACTCCGTCTAATCCCGGATCGAAGTATTTTGCTTTCCCATAGTTTATCACCCAATCGGGATGCTTATTGATTATATGATCTTTAGCATATGTATTATAGGCAACCGTATCGTTATTTATACGATAGGGATTTAACCACACATGTATATTCAGTCCCCGCTTATGGCATTCATCGATTGTAAACTGTAAGGGGTCATATCCGGGATCTTCCCCCTGCACGCCTGTCAACCAATGGCTATAAGGTTCGTAGCTGGATTTATAAAAAGCATCTGCTGTAGGTCTTATCTGAAAAATAATAGTATTCATATTATAATCTTTTACTTTATCAAGTAAAAAGATCATCTCTTGTTTCTGCTCTTCCGAAGAAAGTCCCTGTTTGGCAGGCCAGTCGATATTGGTAACGGTAGCTACCCAAACACCTCTTAATGCTCTTTTATTAGTTTGGGCATGTGCAATATAAGCCGAAAATATCAGTATAATTAAATATAAACCAAGTTTTTTCATATGTCTAAAGTGTGTGAATATATATTTAACTTACAAAGATTAAAAAGCACTTCCCCATTGAATAGATGGGGAAGTGTTTTAATTATATAGGATTTTATTGCCAACCTGGCGTTTGAGTCAATTTATAACCCTGACCGGCATATAAGTCGATCTGATTCTTTCCCACAGGAGACAAATATACTCTATCTGTAAAATCATCTCTGTCTTTCACTCCTTCAGGCAAGTAATATCCGACCATAGCGGCGGCATTGGTTCCGTCAAATTTAACTATAGTCCCATCTTCTTTCATGACCTGTGTTATACCTTTTTTTGTTTCAGCAACTAACGAAGGTATCTCATTAGGAATGTCTACCCAAATGCCTTTCAAGATATCTGGCTTAACAGAACCTTTCATATAATTTATTTTCTTCCAACGTTTGATATCTAATAAACGAGCAGGTTCCATATACAATTCCATACGGCGTTCACGACGGATTTCCCAAATTAATTGAGTGACATCAGCATCGCGTGCTGGATCGTTAGGTAATGTACTTAGATTCATTGGAGCCGTTTTAACCACACCTTTACTAATGGCTTCCTGATCCAACGGTCTGTTACGCAAAACATTTACGGATTTGTTTATATCGGCCTGAGTAATCGCTGCCCCTCCTATTGTAGCCAATTCAGCTTTTGCTTCTATCCAGTTCAAAAGAATTTCTCCTAAACGAATAACCGGAGCATCATTTGTATTAGTATTACTATAATATTTGGCTGGGATCGGTGGTGTAAGCCTAGGTCCTTCCCTGTCTACAAATTTTACCGTAAAGAGCAAAGCTGCCGCTCTTTCATTTAATTGATCAAAAAATGAAGCTTCAAAGCGTGGATCACGTGTTTTTATCAGGTTAGCCAGATCAAATTTTTTCGCATCTGTTACCGTCGAACTTTGCCAGACATTTCCATCCTTACAAATAAAGGCTCTCACCACATCAAGGTTTGCCGACAAATCTTGAGCTTCATAACTACAGTTATAAGAAGCTATACAATGTGTTATCGATTGGGAGGCATCATAATGCCTGTACATAATACATTCTTTGTTGCCTGCCAAATTGTCAGAGCCAAAAAGTGTACGCAAATCGGTAGCTATTGCGTAACCCTTATTCGAATTCATTACAATTTCGGAAGCTTCGACTGCGAATTCAAGGAATTTTTTAGCTCTCGTTTCATCTCCATTATGATATTTCTGCCAAGTACCCTCAAACAACATCCATCTCGATATAAAGGCAGCAGCCACATCTCTGTTTAAAGTTTGATTTCCATCATTTTCACGAAGATTTTGCAACACTGATTTAAACTCGTTATACACATTATCCATGACCTCGTTGCGAGGAGTCCGGTCTTTGTACATAATATCTTTATCCGCAGTAGTAAATTCTTGTTCGAAATAAGGGACATCACCAAATACACTAACTAAACGACAATAGTCGAGCGCTTTGAAAAAGCGTGCTACTGCAATCCAATGATTTGACGCTTCCTGCGAAAGAATGCCTTGCATTCGTGTTTCTATACGATTAATCATAAGATTTGATTTCCGTATCCATCCGAAATACCATGTGGGCCCTGCATATTGGGATCGCCATGCTGGAGCGCTTGGTACACCACTCGTATTGGATGTATTGCTATTACTGCCCAATGTAGAGGGTACGCTGGTCTCGAACAAGGCCTGCACATTTTTTGAAACTACATCATCGCTGAAAACATATCCTTTAAAGTGGGAATAATCCAAAGTCCAGCTCGAATTGTATCCCACAAAGAACTGTGTGTAAAATTCATTTGCGAACAGACGCACATTACTCTCCTGTGTCCAATATGTTCCATCATCCGGACTATTTAACTGCGGACGATCCAAGTAATCACTACAACTTGATATAAGAAGTATAGACAGTAAAGCAAATGCAAATACTGCTTTCTTTGTTATGTTGATTATTTTCATAATTGCTTAATTTTAGAAAGTTAACTGAACACCAAACGATACATTCTTAAACATAGGCGCTCCAACACCAGTTCTTCCAGAATTGTAATTTGATGCATTATACATTGAATAACCATTAATCACTTCGGGATCGATAGGCAAACCTCTCAATTGATCCCATGTATATATGTTTTCCATCGACATATACACCCTCGCTTTAGTCAAATACGCTTTTCTAATTATATTTGGAGGCAGACTATAACCAAAAGTCACGTTCTTGAGTCTTAAATAGGCCATATTCAATAAATAACGATCTTGCACGTGAGTATTATTAGAAGCAGTGGAACCTCCGGCAACAGCACCTATATTGTAAGGCCGCGGATAGAAAGCATCCATTCTGTCTTCACGCCAAAAATCACCTGCAATCGCTTGAGACATAGCTCCATCTGATACGTTATAGCCGGGTATAGCCAATGCTCCGTCTCCCCATATATCACGTTTACCCACACCTTGGAAAAATAATTGGACATCAAATCCTTTGTAATCGGCCCCCAAACGGAAGCCATAGTTGTAACGAGGCGTTGTATTGCCTATCACAGCAAGGTCACCCGGTTCATCGGCTGTATTGCTACCATTCGTAATTTTCCCATCACCGTCCAAATCTTTGTATTTAACGTCGCCGGGGCCGAATCTAAAATTAGCAGAGTTTTGGACAAACGGTTGATATACAGGATTATCTCCTTTAAGTTTATTCATAGTTTTGCCATCTACTATAATAGTCTGGAAAGAACCGTCCGGATTATATTCAAAATCATCCGCCTGATATAAACGATCTGTTTTATATCCCCAGATATCGCCATAGCGTTTCCCTTTCCAATATGAATCGGCAGCGGTACCTTTGATCGCGCTTTCATCATAACCGGTAATATAGGTTTCGGCGTCAGATAAAGTAAACATAGCATTTACACTTAATCCGTTCGCAAATCTATGATTATAATCAAGGGTTATTTCCCAACCTCTTGTTCTTAATTCTCCATAATTACCGACAGGAGCCGGAGCGCCAAATGTGTACGGTAATGTAAGACCTGGTGTAATCATATTTCGTGTATAACGCTGATACCAATCAAAAGTGATATTAAGTCCATTAAAAACAACAACATCCACACCAAAATCCAACGTTTCGAAATCTTGCCATGTAATATATCGGTCTACGGGTAACGGAGTTCCATAATAAGGAAATTTAGTAGTTCCATCAAGCCAGGTAGAAGTACTATATGCTAAGGTCGGCATATACAAACCAGATGATACCGATTGGTCACCAATGACTCCCCATGATCCTCTGAACTTCAAAGAATTTAATGTCGGTTTCGCCCATTCCATAAATGCCTCTTCACTGACACGCCAACCTGCAGAAAAAGACGGAAACCAACGCCATTTCAGATCGGTAGGGAATTTAGAGGTTCCATCATAACGCAAATTGCCTTCTAAAAGGTATTTTTGTTGGAATGCGTAATTAACACGGCCAAAAAAACCGGCTTGTGACTCCCAATAGGTCTTACCTCCGGATGTTTGTGTACCGGTAGCCATATCAAACTGAGGATTAGTAATATCCAGTAATTCTGTTTTTTGTGCCCAATGGCTCTTTGTCTTCGATTTTACGGCATTCAAGCCCGCCATAAACTTAAACTGGTGAAAATCTGCCAAATTCAAATTATAAGTACTGTATAAATTAAAAGTATGTTGCTGTTTATTTTCTGATTCACGATAGATATGATCCGGATTAGCCCCTTTTGAAGTATAAGTACTTACAGGTAATTGATAAGCTTGCATAGCTCCGGTAGTTCCGGCAGGAACAATATCACCGTTTTCATTCACATAGATCTGATTGCCGTTTTCATCCGTTCTAGGTATCGCAGCCGACCAAGAATCTGCTGCAGTATAGCGTGTCCCGGGTCTATCCTGCAAATATTCATTGTTGGCAAATGTATAATCAAATTCCAAATTCCAATCTTTGGTAAAATTAAGAGTGGCACCAAGATTTACATTCATATAATTTGTCTGCTGAGATGCTGTATTTGCCTGAGCAGCTTCGGATGCGGGGCTTCTAACAAGATTGCCATTTTCTGTGCCGAATGGCTGTAACGGCCCCCATCTGTATAGATATAACCAAGGGTCAGCCGTTGTGGAATTAGTTATATAAGGATAATATTTGGTTCGCTGAGAGAATAAAAATCCACTTCTTACGGTAATGTATTTATTAATCTCAGAACTTATTTTTGCAGTAGCATTATAACGTTGGAATTCATCTTTTTTAGCTGTTTTCATTAAACCCTTCTGATCAAAATAGCCCAACCCTATATTATAATTTACTTTACCCGACATTCCGTTAATCGACAGGTTATGAGTTTGTGTTGGTGTCCATTCTTCAATCATATAATCATAAGGATTATACATACGCACTCCCATTTTATTAGCTCCATTAACATACCAGTCTCTGCCATATAATATTGGGTCGTTTGGATCTACACTGTTTCCATATTTTGCAACCCATGCCTTTGACTTTTCATAACTCGCCCGGTCCAGCTTCCAAAAGGCGCCCGTCATGTCAGTACCAACCCTTTCGATCGCCAACATGGCGTACTCAAGGCCATCCAATGTAGCCATATCAATATCTTTAGCCACTTTTGACCACGAGAAATTGTTAGAATACTGAACAGTCACCTTATCAGTTTGAGCACCTTTTTTTGTTGTAATTAAAATTACTCCAAGAGCAGCTTTTGCACCATAAATAGATGAAGCAGCCGCGTCTTTCAAAACACTTATTGATTCAATATCGTCAGGATTTACTAAAGAGATACTCGGGATTTCCACATTATCCAACAATATCAAAGGGCTGGAGCTTGCTGTACTATTAATAGAAGCTATCTGACCACGTATCCTGAATACAGGATCAGAACCAACTTCCCCACTCGGTATCACAATCGACAATCCAGGGACCGATCCTTGCAAACTGCGACCTACATCTGCTATAGGGCGACTATCCAACGTTTTACCTACATCAACAGAGGATACTGCTCCCGTAAGATTTTCTTTTCTTTGGGTACCGTAACCAACAACTACGACCTCACTCATCATTTGCGAATCTTCCTGTAGTGTGATATTGATGGTTTTATTATTGCCAACCGTACGTGATTCGGATTTATATCCTACGTATGTAAATACTACAACATCGGTAGATGCGACACTTATACTATAATTCCCGTCTATATCGGTCAGAGTACCCTGTGTGGTTCCTTTTACTACCACACTCACCCCGATCAATGGCTCCCCTTTTGCGTCTATAACTTTTCCTTGAACGGTAATTTTTGCTTGTTGTTGCTCGGTTATATCCTTCAGCAATGTACTCGTGTCGCTGGCGTAGCTATTTCCTAAGGACGAAAAGACCAGTCCTATAGCCAACAAACAAAGAATTTTCTTTGACAGCATTTTTCTGCTTTTTTTAGAGTTATTCATAATACTTTGTTTATAATTGATACTTTTTATTAAATAAACACAAATCAAAGACCAGCTCTGTAGTCAATATATAAAAAGATGCATATCTGAAGCATATAAAAAACTCAGACAGCTAACACTGATTGGAACACATCTTAGGGGAAATAATAATAGAGGACGAAAAGTAATTTTAAATATTTACCCGGTGTTTTTTGTATTCCTTCCTAATAAAATACAATTCACTACTACATCTCTAATAGAAAGAATGAGGATATTTATATTTTGTATTTCATCAAGCATAAATGAAGTTTGCTTATATAATTACTGACCTACTAAAATGATTAAATTTTGATTTGTATCTTAAGCACTAAAACATGAGAAGACTAGATTTTCAATTTAGGTTCAAGGCTTTTTTTTCATAATTTTTTTTTTAAGGTTTTACAAAATATTTTAGTATGTTTTTCCAAACTTAGTATACCTCAGATCTTATTTATCCTGAATGGATAATAAGCCGACAATTCCCTCACCAGATGTAAACAGGCAGGAGCGACCATTTAAAGGTACAACTGTGTTTATCAGTGAATTTCCCACTTTATGCTTCCATAGAAGTTTACCGGTATCGGCTCCTAAAGCGAAAATAATTCCGTTCTTCGTACTGCCAAATACAACATTATTTTTCTCCACAGGCATCGATGGTGCATGGTCATAGCCATAACCTGCATTTACCGACCATATTTTTCGGGGTTCAGATCCAACAGCTGAATAACAAACAACACTGTCCTGCATCGTTTTACTATACAATCTGGTTTTATCTGCAGACAGTCCTATTGTTTCGCGTACCATCGATTCTTTTGTACGCCAGATTGTTTTTCCGGTTTCAGCATCCAGAGCGGTCAGGACTCTATCTGGAGCAGTAAAAAAAACTTTTCCGTGAGCGGCCACAGGCCATACTGCAGCCGGAGAAAAATGCATCCGGGTCAATCCGCCATTCCACGACCATAACAACTTTCCTGTTTCTTTTTCAAGAGCATACATATTATTGTCCCAAGCTCCAAAAATAACTTTATCGTCATAGATTAGCGGGCGCGTTTCTATATAACCTTTTATTCCGCTATATTCCCATTTCAGTTTACCTGTTTTAATATTTATAGCCCTCATAGTATGGTCGCCGGAACCTATATAAGCTATACCTCCATCAATAGTCACAGCTCCCAGAACAGCTCCTTCAGTAAGATATTTCCAAACTAACTTTCCGGTTATGGCATTTATGGCATAAATACATTTATCTGCCGAGCCAAAAACAATAATATGATCAGATGCTGCAGGAGTTCCTATAATTTTATTATCTGATTTAAAATTCCATATATGTTTCCCGCTTTTCAACGACAAGCAGGACAACAAACCGGTATCGTCACCTACATATATTTTACCGTCATATACCACCGGTGAAGAATATATAGTATTTCCAATTTTAGTTATCCATTGTGGTTTCACTTTCGGATAGACTGTATTCACCGAATCGGATGGGCGTTTATAAGAAGAGTTGTCTTCTGTATAATATACTTTATTTAAATCATAACCGCCCCATTTTCGTGGAACACGTCCTATTTTTTGCTCATAAACAAGTATAGAATCATTGTTGACCTCATAAATAGAATATCCTCCTATATTATCTGTTTTATCACGCAAGTTGGATCGGTTTATCACAGCAGGTATTCCATCATAAAAAACCAACCTGTTACTATGATAATGCCCACCCAATATTGCCTTAACATTATACTTTCTGGCCAGATCAGTCACTTCATACCAATTATCCACATCTCCATCCAATAGCGGATAGTGTGTGACAAGAATAAAAGGAGTCCCTGCTTTTGCCTGCAAGAATTCCTTTTCCAACCATGTTATATCCTGAGGAGCTACATGCCCGTCCATCATACGAATAATGGGACCTGTATTAAATCCCAGAAATGTATATCCATTATGTGTAAACTTAAATCTTTCACTTCCAAATATGCGGCCGAAATCCGTAGCACCTGACTCACTCCATTTTGTTTCATGGTTACCAGATACAGCATAATATTTCACATTCAGCTTGTCCAGTAAATCTTTTACCTTTTGCAACGACTCTCCATCTCCCTCTTCGGTAAGGTCGCCGGTTACAAGAACGAAGCTAATACCCGGAGTTGAATTTACTTGATTCACCGACCGGACTAAATCATTATATGCCAATGAATCTTTAGTTACATGGGTGTCCGTGATCAGAGCAAAACGAAAATCTTGCCCCCGGAGAAATGTGAATGAGGAAAGCAAGAAAATTGTTATTATTATACGACCGGAAAAGTTCTTCATAGATTGTGGCGTTAATTAATTAAATTAATTCGTGAGCACTTTTCATTTTATGAGATATACAAATGTATAAGATTTCCTCATATCTTTTTCATGTTATTCATTTATTTTTATATATATTATATATTATTTATATATTTTAATTATTGTTAATATCAAGAATATCAACACTAATAATTGTATATCAAATATTTGATTCATTAAATGATGATACACAAACAAATAAAACCAGCAATATATTTAGTGTTAGATATTTATTTTAACTATATTTAACTATATAAAGTAATTTAATAATATAAACACCCAAACCAATCCTATATACTCAAAGAATAATTTGTACAAAAATCAAATCAGCAGCGTAAAAACATAAAAATAAAAAGAAATAGAACATTAATTTATGTATTTAATTATAAATAATAGTTAATTATAAATATTTATCAGGACATGTTATTCGATATTCAAATATATCACCTTATATTTGTTCATATAATTCACTGGGATACATCTTGGATAACGATTTAAGTCATGACCATTCATACCTGATAAAATATAAACCATTAAAAAAGATAATAAAAATATCCATTCTGTTATTAAGCATACCAACTTTCTGCGTTCAAAAAATATCAGCGAACTTGCAGGCGAGTATGCTCTTATGCCGGAATATCCGACCCGCATTTATTGAATTATTGATCTTTAACCGATAAGAAATCATAACGACATAAAATAAATAGAAATGAAAATCAATTGCTTTATATTTTTTCAAAACTCAAGTCAGTCAAAAGAAACCATAACCAATCTAAAAGGCTCATCGCTGGTCAATAAGATAT
>NZ_JBHSGN010000159.1:0-505 GCF_042654545.1 Dysgonomonas termitidis | reverse complement strand
CGGAACGCCGATACGTGTCATCCTGCTGAAAGCCCGGCAATGGGGCGGTTCCACGCTGATACAGTTGTATATGTTCTGGATACAACTGGTACATAAAAAGAACTGGAACAGCGTTATCTGCGCCCACCTGAAAGACGCATCCATCACCATACGCGCCATGTTCGAAAGGTCGGTCAAGAATATGATGCCCGTAGGCGGGGTAATACACACGATAAGGAGCTATGAGAAGACACAGAATATAAAGGAAGTACCCGAAAGGGGTTGCCTGATTACCGTAGGTACGGCGGAAGAGCCGGATTCGGTACGCTCGCAGGATGCGAAAATGGCCCACTTCTCGGAAATTGCCTTTTACCCGAATACGGAGAAGAATAAGACGGAAGACCTCGTAACTTCCATTGTCGGGTCGATACCAAGGGAGCCCCTGACACTGGTCGCCTTTGAAAGTACGGCCAACGGCGTGGGGGATTTCTTTTATAACGAATGCGAAAAAGCGAAGAAAGAATCG
>NZ_JBHSGN010000158.1:0-2539 GCF_042654545.1 Dysgonomonas termitidis | reverse complement strand
TGGTACATGGGGTCAATTTAGACTGGCACGAGGGGGCAACGCTCACTGGATTTTCCAATAGTTGTCTCTATACGCTGTCCTCCAACGGTTATACGCATAAAGACCGGGCTTTCTCCTTTTTTAGAGATTCTGGATGGTTTTACAAGGAACAAGGTCTTGAAGGTTTTTCTGCTCATAACTTTTAATTTTTTTGATGATTTATTGATTTTAAAAGTATGAGATTCAACTGTTACGGGCAGGTTTTAGATTCGGGTAAATTCTACAAAATGAATATATTACAATCAAAATCGGGGACACTTTTTCGGATTTACGACTGTCCCCGAATTTGTCAGTGAACTATCCCCGAATTTGCCGTTTTTTACCACTTTGCAGAAAATAAAAATCCTGAAATTCAATGAATTTCAGGATTTTACTTCATTTTACTTATTCTCTTTGTGGAGCTGGAGGGAATTGAACCCTCGTCCAAACAAGGAACTAATTTGCTTTCTACATGCTTATCTTCGCTTTAATTGTAGGGAATAGACAAGACCGAAGCCACCAATCTAAACCTTAGCTTCTTTATTTCAGATAAAAGCCGAAGCCTCTCCTATCCTATCTCCGATTTGCCTGCACCACCTTATCGGTACGCTTCGAAGCCACAGCTTCCGGGTGATGTCTTGTCCTTACACCTGTGCAAGGATTAAGCTATATCTACTATACTTCGATTAAGCAGCAAGAGCGTAATTGTTATTGCCAGTTAAATTTGTGACGTCTGAGATTATAGTGCCAGCCGACTATGCACTGCATGCTTACAAACCATTTCATCTCGCTGTCAAAGCCAGTCAGCCCCATGAGTTTGTTATCATCTGATATATAACGCTTTAATATCAAACCTTAGATATCGAGTAACAAAAAATGATAAAAATTTGTCTAAACAATATCTAGTGTAAAGATAATTCTTTTTTAGTATACATACCAAGTTCAATGGAGATTATTGCTAAGTTCCTAATCAAAGACTTAAATATATTAAACAATAAAAGATGAGATTCTCATAAAAACGGTCGATTATTTGAATCTGATCCGTATATCTTTTTAATATGCTTTTACTGTTTTTGTTATTCGTTTGTTACCTGAGCCCACAATAATAACATTCTTCTATTCACAAATAGAAATTACCTTTTTCCATGGATTTCTTGTGGATAACTTAGTACAGGAAAAGCTCAACATTCTTATAAAGGTGATTGTGCAAAACAACACAAGAGAAAAAAAGAGGGTAACATTGCTAAATGCTATAAAGTATAGATTGCTAAAAAATATAAGAGGTTCTTCCTATATAGAAAAGAGGGGGTATCAACAAGTAATGCAATACGTCCTCTATTCTAACAGGTTTTCGGACTTACCCTATCTTTATAACAGCCTCCCCATTCTGATTATGAACAGTAATATTGAGTTTTGTTCAAAGACTTCAGTAGAGTTTACAGCAGCGCGTTTGCCAAGGTTTTCCACCTGATTCCCTTTTCATCTTCAGCTTTCTTGTTACGCTCAGGCCATCAAAAGGGAGGTAATTGTTATAATTTAGATGGTATGTGTGTAAGGGATTGTTGGGTAAGTGACATGAATTGACAGCACGAACGCCCTCAACCTATCGCAATAACGCCTAAGATAATTTATTATTAACTAAATCTTGATTGTGTTATACAACAATTGAATAACCTATTTTAGTAATGTCCGCATAAGTTACTAATCTTGCTGATATCATTTTATATAGAAAATAAGTGAATAACATCATCGTATCTCAATAATAAGGCATTTTTTTGTATTTTTGCTCAATCGAATAATTGATAATTAGATTTTTGCAAGATGCCTGCTTCAGATAATATTTCTATACGAGATAAAAAATATTTTGAAGATTTCTTCAGACGTTACTATCAAACTCTATGTTACTTCGCATTTTCTTTTTTGAAAAATAAAGAGATATCTGAAGACATTGTCCAAAATGTTTTTATGAATATGCTCAATAACACTACAATCCACCTTAGCGAAGAGCACCTTAAACACACGTTGTATAAATCGATACGGAATGCATGCATAAATGAACTGAAGAAAAATGCACTACACTCAGAGGTAATAGAAAACATTATGATTGAGGAATCGGAAGAATATGATTCTAACTTGTTTCATGCCATCGTAAGAGTCGAAATATATCGCGAAATAATTGAGGCCATTAATAAATTACCGACCAAGTGCGGGGAAATATTTAAGCTAGCCTATCTTGAACAATTGGATAATGGAGAAATAGCAAAAGAATTGTCAATAAGCATCAATACGGTGAAAGTTCAGAAAAACAATGCTAAGAAATTATTGCGCGAGCAATTAAAGCACTTATACCCAATCATAACCCTCTTATTCAATCTGTAACAAAATCAAATCAAATCACTCGTTTAAGTGATATTTTGCATCTATTTATTTTTGTTTAATGTTAAAAAAGGCACTTTATCTAACAGGAGTGGTCGGAAGAAATTCCGATCACTTTTTGTTTTCTACGTTTTGAAGAAAATAG
>NZ_JBHSGN010000157.1:0-599 GCF_042654545.1 Dysgonomonas termitidis | reverse complement strand
TTCAAGTATAGAAAGTCTGTTTGCCTCAATATATAAATCTGACACTTAGCAAGTGTCGGATAATATATGGATAAGATATTAATGTATTGTATATAAATGAATTAACAGGCAATAAATAAATATAAAAGATAATTCCTGACACAAATTGTTAAACATGCAAATCTCCAGGCAGGAGAAAAACAGGAGGCCGGACATCATTTAATTTATTGATAAACAATGTTGCTCCGTATCATAAATCAGGCTTACAGGCAAATAACTTAATTAAACATAGATTAAACAAGCTCAAAACCAACCGAATATGGAATTATTACACCTTAACGGACACATTGACTGCCGGAATTAAGCGCCGGATTCGGTTTTGCATCAGAATGCACATTCAATTGCTTCTGCGTGGCATGGTTAGACCGTGAATAAACAATTAGTTAATGTGAAAAAATACCAGGGTATAAAATGGAACATAAACGGGCAAAAACGGGTAACGAATATTAGAAAATAACCGCCTACTTTTGTATTCGTAACCAGCGTAAAATATATATCGTACCGACACTTGCTAAGTGTCAGATTTATATATTGAGGCAAACAGACTTTCTATACTTGAA